>NZ_QPMO01000017.1:0-49002 GCF_003344575.1 Staphylococcus sp. EZ-P03
TCATAAAAACTATTTGTTATAAAACGTTTAAAACGTTTGTTAATTTTGGAATTAACGTTGACATATTGTCATTCAGTTTTCAATGTTCATTTAAAAATATTAATGGTGGAGACTAGCGGGATCGAACCGCTGACCTCCTGCGTGCAAAGCAGGCGCTCTCCCAGCTGAGCTAAGCCCCCATTATTCAAATAAGAGTCGGGAAGACAGGATTCGAACCTGCGACCCCTTGGTCCCAAACCAAGTGCTCTACCAAGCTGAGCTACTTCCCGTATATAAAATGTAATCAAAAATATAAAATGGCGCGCCCGATAGGAGTCGAACCCATAACCTCTTGATCCGTAGTCAAACGCTCTATCCAGTTGAGCTACGGGCGCATTTTTATAATATATATGGTGCCGAGGACCGGAATCGAACCGGTACGGTAATCACTTACCGCAGGATTTTAAGTCCTGTGCGTCTGCCAGTTCCGCCACCCCGGCAACATAAAAATAAAATGGAGCAGAAGACGGGATTCGAACCCGCGACCCCAACCTTGGCAAGGTTGTATTCTACCGCTGAACTACTTCTGCATTATTAAAATTGGAAAACTGATGAGCCATAGAGGATTCGAACCTCTGACCCTCTGATTAAAAGTCAGATGCTCTACCAACTGAGCTAATGGCTCATAGCTTTAAGATGGTGCCGGCCAGAGGACTTGAACCCCCAACCTACTGATTACAAGTCAGTTGCTCTACCAATTGAGCTAGGCCGGCTCCTAAATGGTGGAGAATGACGGGTTCGAACCGCCGACCCTCTGCTTGTAAGGCAGATGCTCTCCCAGCTGAGCTAATTCTCCGAATTATATTGCCTGGCAACGTCCTACTCTTGCGGAACGTAAGTCCGACTACCATCGGCGCTAAAGAGCTTAACTTCTGTGTTCGGCATGGGAACAGGTGTGACCTCTTTGCCATTGTCGCCAGACAATATATTACTTATTTAATTAAGTGGTTTTCAATAACTCACTTAAATTATTTTAACTTGTTTTGTTAACATTTGCAATGGTCAATTTTACACTCAGTTAAAATCTTTTTTACAAATGTGTAACGCGTTCTTTTTGACGACCCTTTAATATTACTACTTTATGAATCGTTTGTCAACACTTATGTATCATCTTTTTTGATTCTTTTATAATCATACAAAATCTCTCATAAAACGTTGCTTTATTTCGTAGAACAATTAACAATTATACAGGGTTTTCAAAATAATGCAAGTGGTTTTTCAAACTTTTTTAAAGTTATTTACATTCCCTGCCTCTTTCTCATCTGATTGCTCTATATTACCGCTTTTCAATGCATTATAAAAGCAGGCGGCCTTCTGTTTAAAAGGCTGCCTGCTTCTTCATTTCAATATTAATTTCATCTTAATATCGCTGCTGTTCTTATTTTTGACGCATGTATGGGAATAATAATACGTCGCGAATAGATGGTGAGTTGGTTAACAACATTACTAATCTGTCGATTCCGATACCTAGTCCGCCTGTTGGAGGCATACCGTATTCAAGTGCTTCGATGTAATCTTCATCCATCTCATGCGCTTCGTCATTACCTTGTTCTTTTTCTTTTAATTGTGCTTCGAAACGTTCTCTTTGATCGATTGGATCATTCAACTCAGTGAACGCATTCGCATGTTCGCGTCCGACAATGAATAATTCAAAGCGATCTGTGAAACGAGGATCTTCTGGATTTTTCTTAGCCAATGGTGAAATTTCAATAGGGTGACCATAAACGAATGTAGGTTGAATTAAAGTTTCTTCTACTTTTTGTTCGAAGAATTCATTTAAAATATGACCGTACGTCATGTGATCTGTAATTTCGATACCATGTTCTTTTGCTAATGCACGTGCTTCATCATCAGATTTAACATCATAGAAGTTTACACCTGTCGCTTCTTTAACAGCATCTACAATATGCACACGTTTCCAGTCAGATTCTAAGTCGATTTCATAATCTCCGTAAGGTACAACTGCTGTACCTAATACCGCTTTAGAAATATGACGGATTGTACCCTCAGTAATATCCATGATGTCATGGAAGTCTGCATAAGCTTCGTATAATTCAATCATAGTGAACTCAGGGTTATGTCTAGTTGACACACCTTCGTTACGGAATACACGTCCGATTTCATATACTTTTTCTAAGCCGCCGACAATCAAGCGTTTTAAGTGCAATTCGATTGCTATACGCATATAAAGTGTCGCATCTAACGCATTGTGATGTGTTACGAATGGACGTGCTGCTGCGCCGCCAGGAATTTGATGCATCATCGGCGTTTCAACTTCTAAGAAACCTTTGCTGTTTAAGTAATTACGCATTTCTTGAATGATTTTACTGCGGTTGATAAATGTTTGTGTACTTTCTTGGTTAGTAATCAAGTCTAAATAACGTTGACGATAACGTTGTTCAATATCTTGAAGACCATGGAATTTGTCCGGTAATGGACGTAATGATTTTGTAAGCAAGATGAATGATTTAGCTTTTACACTTAATTCACCTGTATTTGTTTTGAACATAACCCCTTCGATACCGATAATGTCGCCAAGGTCAGCCATTTTCCAAATATCGAATTGTTCTTCTCCGACTTGGTCTTTACGTACATAAATTTGGATTTGTCCTGATAAATCTTGCACATGCGCAAATCCTGCTTTACCTTTACCGCGTTTTGTCATTAAACGGCCAGCAATCGCTACATGGCTTTCATCTTCTTTTTCTTTTAATTCATCTTTAGAGAATTCTTCCCATTTTTCATGTAATTCAGCCGCACTTGCTGTACGATCAAAGCGTTGGCCGAAAGGATCAATTCCTAAATCGATTAATTCTTGTAATTTTTGACGACGGACCTGCATTTGGTCATTCATTTCTTCTGACATGTTATCTCTCCTTTAAGCTTCTTGAGTTGCTTTAGCTGCAGTGGCTTCTTTTTGGAAATCCTGCAGTATATCAATCATTTCTTGTTCAGTGTTGGCTTGATTCAATGCTTTACGCGCTTTCCCGTTACCTTTCACACCTTTAAGATACCAAGATGCATGCTTGCGCATTTCCATAACGCCAACCTTCTCACCTTTTAATTCTACTAGTCGGCGCAAATGTAATAAAGCAATTTCTACTTTTTCTTTCACTGTAGGTTCATCCATCAGCTCGCCAGTCTCTAAATAATGCACTGTACGATAAATCATCCAAGGATTACCTAAAGCTTCGCGGCCGATCATTACCGCATCTACACCTGTTTCTTCCAGCATTTTTTCCGCAAGTTCCGGACTTGTGACATCTCCGTTGCCGATAACAGGAATATTAACTGCTTCTTTCACTTGTCTGATAATATCCCAGTCTGCTTTGCCTTCATACATTTGGACACGTGTACGGCCATGCAGCGAAATCGCTGATGCTCCGGCACGTTCTGCTGCTTTAGCATTCTCCACTGCATAAATATGGTCTTCGTCCCAGCCGATACGCATTTTGCATGTCACAGGTTTGTTTACTTTCTCTACAACAGCTGAAACCATCTCATAAATCTTATTAGGGTCAAGCAGCCATCTTGCTCCGGCTTCGCAGCGGATAATCTTATTAACAGGGCAGCCCATATTAATATCGATAATATCTGCTGTCGTATTCTGGTCGACATAAACTGCCGCTTCAACTAAACTTTCCTTTTCACCGCCGAAAATCTGCAATGATAACGGTCGCTCGTTTTCATCGATATACAACATATTCATTGTTTTCGGGTTATTGAATAAAATGGCTTTATCGCTTACCATTTCGGCACATACTAAGCCTGCGCCGAACTCTTTAACCGTCAATCTGAATGCAGAGTTGCATACACCCGCCATAGGCGCAAGCACGACTCTGTTGTCGATTTCGACATCTCCAATCTTCCACATAATAATTACCTCTCAATCTATCTCTCGCATTTAATGAAATTTCTTCACAGTTTCGTCTGGAACAGTTATCTCTTTAATCTTTTTCTGTGTTCTCGGCTCTACCTTGTCCGGCGCAATCTCTTGCAGCGGAATCAAGACAAAAGCACGTTCTGTCATTCGCGGATGCGGAATACTCAAATCTTTTGTTTCAATAATCTCATCGCCGTATAATAATATATCAATATCTAAAGTACGCGGACCCCAACGTTCTTTGCGTACACGATGCAATTGCTGTTCTATCGCTAAACCGCGTTCTAACACTTCATGCGGCGATAGTTCTGTTTCTATTTTTATACATAAATTCAAAAAGTCAGGCTGATCCACATATCCGACAGGTGCTGTTTCATAAAATGAGGAAACTTTGATAACTTCTATACCTTGCTGTTCATCCAGCAAATCGATGGCTGCTTTTAATTGTGCTTCTCTATCTCCGACATTGCTGCCGAGTCCTAAAAATACTTCAGTCATTTTGATTCACCCTTGTTATCTCTATTCCCACTCCGTCATAATGGCCTGGAATAGGTGGTGTTTCTTTCGTAATTCTCACTTTAGTTTCCAATACCCGATTATAGTGTGAATTTATACGTTTTGCAATAAGTGCTGCGAGATGTTCGAGCAATTTTTTAGGTTCCCCTTCCATCACAGACTTAACATCAGCATAGACTTCAGCGTAATTCACAGTATCCATAACATCATCTGATTCTCCTGCTGCTGTTAAATCCGTCTTCAACTCGACATCCACTACAAAGATTTGTCCGATTTCATTTTCTGCTGCTAAGACACCATGATAACCATAGAATCTCATACCGTTTAAAAATATACGATCCTTCATCGTTCATTCTCCTTTAAGTAATCGATACCGTGCGCAATACGGGCATTCATTTTCACATTATGTACGCGCACCGCTTGCACACCTTTCATGACACCATAAGCTGTCGTTGCTGCAGTCATTTCATCTCGATCTTCTGGTCCGTCATCTTCCCCCATCATTTCTTTGATGAAACGTTTGCGGCTTGTCGCTAGCAAGACTGGATATTCCGTCACAACTAATTCATCCAATCTTTCCATTACTTCACGTTCTTCTGCTCTGCTTTTCGCAAAACCGATGCCTGGATCTAACCAGATTTTATCAGTCGCAATACCAGCTGTTTCAGCTCTATGCGCTTGTTTTAATAAATAGACCAGCATTTCATCCATAATCGGCGTTTCTCTTTTGCCGTCGCCGTTATGCATCAATACAATTTCAGCATCATATTGTGCCACAGTCTCAAACATTTTAGGGTCGTATAAGCCTGCCCATTGATCATTAATCATCGTAGCACCAGCTTCTAATGCCTGTTTTGCGACTTCACTGCGGAAAGTGTCGACAGACAATTGAACATTCAGCTCAGAGAGTGCTTTCACTACAGGAATCACACGTTCCAACTCATCTTCAAGTTCTACCTCGCTGTGGCCTGGACGTGTAGAAACACCGCCGATATCAATGATATCTGCACCTTCATCCATCATGACCTTAGCGCGTTCAACCGCCGCATCAACAGAATTATATTTTCCGCCGTCAGAAAATGAATCAGGCGTTACGTTTAAAATACCCATTATTTTTGTATGTGCCATGTCTATCTCCCTTTCACCATAACTGTGTTATATTATATCAAATTTTTGATTAATGACCGACCCCGAGTGTTCGATCAAGACCATCAATAAAAAAACTGCCGTGCAATCCCTCAACGAGGAATTTAACCGGCAGTTGTGATACTATCTCATTATTTTTCTTCGAAAGAATATAAAGGTGTTGATAGGTAACGTTCACCATTACTTGGTAATACAGTTACAACTGTTTTGCCTTTACCTAATTCTTTTGCTTTTTGAATTGCAGCGTGGATTGCAGCACCAGAAGAAATACCTGCTAAGATACCTTCTTCTTTCGCAACTTTGCGTGCAGTTTCCATCGCAATATCGTTGCCTACTTTAATTACTTCATCATAAATTTCAGTGTTCAATGTGTCAGGAACAAAGCCTGCACCTAAACCTTGTAATTTATGCGGACCTGGTTCTCCGCCGCTTAATACAGGTGAGCCTTCAGGTTCGATAGCTACGATATCAATATCAGGATATTTTTCTTTCAACACTTTGCCTGCGCCTGATAAAGTACCGCCAGTACCTACACCTGCTAAGAATGCATCGATTGTACGGCCTTCGAATTGTTCTACAAGTTCAGGACCAGTTGTTAACTCGTGAATACGAGGGTTAGCTGGGTTTTCGAATTGTTGCGGTTCATAGTAACCGTATTTTTCTTTTAATTCTTTTGCTTTTTTGATTGCGCCTTTCATCGCTTCTGAGCCCGGTGTTAAAACAACTTCTGCACCGTAAGCTTTTAATAAGTTGCGACGTTCAAGACTCATTGTTTCAGGCATTGTAAATACAGCTTTGTAACCTTTTGCTGCTGCAACGAATGCTAAACCGATACCTGTGTTGCCGCTTGTAGGTTCAACAAGTGTGTCGCCTGGTTTGATTTTGCCGTCTTTCTCAGCTTGTTCAACCATTGCTAATGCGATACGGTCTTTAACTGAGCCGCCTGGGTTTTGATATTCTAACTTAACGTAAATGTCAGCTGCATCTTCAGGTACAACATTGTTTAATTTAACAACTGGTGTATCCCCAATAATTTGAGTAATGTTATCTACAGGTTTCTTTGCCATAAAAAAACGCTCCTTTATTCTTGAAAGTTATTTAAATAAGCTACCAGAACCTTGTTATCCATTACACCCCAAAAACAACGCCATTCTGATACTTAAATATGCGATTTTATTTCTACTAAACCTTATCTATCTCATCGGATATTGTTATTTTATCAAACTTGTATGACATTCTACAAGTTCATTGTCTCTACTCTTAATTATTTCCTATTTTGCAAAAAAGAAACCTTTTGAAAAATCAGCTGAAAAAAGCAAAAAAGCCGGAGCCTTTTATGCCCCAGCTTCAAAAAATATTTATTTTGCTTGCAGCTCTTCAATCAAACCTTGAAGTTCCGCTTCGCTGTAATGATATTTCGAACGGCAGAAATGACATTCTGCTTCTGCCCCGTGATCTTCATCAATCATGCTTTGAATTTCCGCTTCGCCTAATCCTTTAATCGCATTCAAGAATTTTTCATGACTGCAGTTGCATTCAAATCTTACCGGTGCTGTTTCTAAGAATTTCACATGCTCTTCTCCCAAAATTTCAATTAACAATTCTTCAGGAGACAAGCCTTGATCGATTAATTGAGAAACAGGTGTCATGTGTGTAATGGCCTGTTCTACTTTTTCGATTGTTTCTTCTTTGGCATTCGGCATAACTTGGATAATAAAGCCGCCTGCTGCTTTGATTGAATTATCCGGATTGACTAATACACCTAGTCCTACTGATGAAGGAACTTGTTCACTTGTCGCATAATAATATGTGAAGTCTTCACCCAATTCACCTGAAACAATCGGACTAGATCCGGAGAAGTAATCTTTCATACCGACATCTTTAACTACTGTTAAGGTACCATCTGTACCTACAGCACGGCGTACATCCAATTTACCTTGGTCATTAAGCGGGAAGTGTGTTTGCGGGTTCGTTACATATGCACGAATATCCCCTTTTGCATTAGCATCTGCGACAATACGTCCGATTGGTCCGTGTCCGTCTACTGTTACAGTTAATTTCTGATCGCCTTTCAACATTGCGCCCATCATAGCTGTCGCAGTCATCGTACGGCCTAAAGCCGCTGAAGCAGTCGGCCATGTGTAATGTCTTGTTTGTCCTTCTTGCACTGTATTAGTAGTGACTGCTGCATAAGCTCGGATATCACCATCAAATGCTAGTGCTTTTACTATATAATCTTGAGTCATTTGAGCTACTCCTTTTTACTTTGAAATTTCTATTTTTACTGCGTCTGCATGTTCATTTCAGCTTAAAAAATCTCTTTCTGCGTATTCCTAATCATAGCAGAAAGAGATTTTAAACTACATTATTTAGTTTCAGACAATAGAACTGTCTTATTTGTCAGTACGTCTGTCAGAATCATCAGCATCATGGTTATCATGCTTTGTTTCATCTTCAGATGATTCATCTGCATGAGTGTGTCCATCTTGATGTGCTTCTTCTTCTTTTTGACGTTTTTCTTGTTCATCTAATTCAGCATCTTCTGCTTGGTGTTGCTTGTCATCTTCGCGCACTTCATCAAGGATTTCGTCGTAAGATTTTCCGAATTTGCCTTCTTGGAATTCTTCGCCGCCTTGTTTCACAACTTTTGCATCTTCATAATTCACTTCAGGCAACTTGCCTTCGTAGAATAATGAATGGATTTGTTCGCGAACCAATGTTTCTTCTGTTAACAATGTCTTCGCAATCAATTTAAGCTGATCTTCGTGCTCAAGCAAGATTTGTTTACAACGTTCATATTGTTCTTTGATGATACGTTGAACTTCTTTATCGATTTCATATGCGATTTGACCAGAGTATTCCGGTTCGCCTTGCATATCTTTACCTAAGAAGACTTGACCGCCGCTCTTCGTAAACTGCATAGGTCCGAGTTTCTTACTCATACCGTATTCAGTTACCATTGAGCGTGCAATTTGTGTTGCACGTTCGAAGTCATTTGAAGCACCTGTAGACACTTCATTAAAGTTGATATCTTCAGATACACGACCACCGAGCAATCCGCAAATCTTATCAAGCAATTCTGGTTCTGTCATTAAGAAGCGATCTTGCTTAGGCAGCATCATTGCATAGCCGCCTGCTTGACCACGCGGTACAATCGTAACTTTATGTACGACTTCCGCTTCATCCAGTACCATACCGATAATTGTATGACCTGCTTCGTGGTGTGCAACGATATTGCGTTCTTTTTCAGAAATAACACGAGATTTCTTAGCCGGACCTGCGATAACACGGTCAGTTGCTTCTTCAATATCTCGCATATCGATTTTCTTCTTGCCGTCGCGCACTGCAATTAATGACGCTTCGTTCAGCAAGTTTTCTAAATCGGCACCAGAGAAACCTGGTGTTCTTTGCGCAATCGCTTTTAAGTCTACTGTTTCATCAAGCGGTTTGTTTCTGGCATGTACGTAAAGAATCGCTTCACGGCCTTTAACATCCGGACGACCCACTTGAATTTGACGGTCGAAACGACCTGGACGAAGTAAGGCTGGATCAAGGATATCAGGACGGTTTGTTGCCGCAATCATGATAATGCCTTCGTTTTCGCCGAAGCCATCCATTTCAACTAATAATTGGTTCAGCGTTTGTTCACGTTCATCGTGACCGCCGCCGACACCGGCACCACGTTGACGACCCACTGCGTCAATCTCATCAATAAAGATGATACAAGGTGCGTTTTTCTTCGCATTTTCGAATAAGTCGCGGACACGGCTGGCACCGACACCAACGAACATTTCTACGAAGTCAGAACCGCTGATAGTGAAGAACGGTACACCCGCTTCACCAGCTACAGCACGGGCAAGCAATGTTTTACCTGTACCTGGAGGACCCACTAAGAGTACCCCTTTAGGGATTCTTGATCCCATTTCCTTAAATTTCTTATTATCTTTCAAGAAGTCGACAATTTCGATTAATTCTTGTTTTTCCTCATCTGCACCGGCTACGTCAGAGAAACGTACACGGCGTTTTTGGTTGTCGTACATCTTCGCTTTGGATTTACCAAAGTTCATCATACGTCCGCCGCCTCCGCCGCCTTGTGCTTGACTAAGGAAGAATATGAATAATAAAGCAATAACCAATACTGGAATCAACGTTGAAAGAATACTTACAAATACACTTTGTTTTTCTTCTTCTTTAACTGTAAATTTTAAATCTTTTTGTTTTTGTGCTTCATCTGTGACTTTCTGCAAGTCTTTTTCGTTATTATATAACATCGTTGAAGAATAATCTTCACCGTTCTTGGTCTTTCCAGTTACCATATAAACGTTCTGCTCAGGCTGGATTTCTAATGATTTCAAATCGCCTTTTTCGAGTTTTTCGAAGAACTGTGAATATGATAGTTGTTTCGGCATATTGCCGTTACCATTCAGCCAGGAAAATAAACCGAATATAAAAACGCCAATGATTGCGATTACAAGCACATTGCGAAAAGCTTTCTGCATGCGTTTTTTCCTCCTACTCCAATAATAAAACTAACAAAAATTGTAACACAATATAACTTTTAATGGCTAGTATTTCAACTTTGTAGAAAAAGTAAGCCATCTATGTTATTCGAATGTTTATTTGTTTTGGTAAACTTCCGGTTTCAACGTTCCGATGTACGGAAGATTACGATAATACTCTGCATAATCCAAACCATAACCTACCACAAATTCATCTGGAATTTTGCGGCCGACATATTTTGCTTCAATGTCTGCTTTACGGCGGTTAGGTTTATCTAATAACGTTACGATTTCTAACGAATTCACACGACGTGATTTTAACAATTCAGTAATCGATTTCAAAGTTGTACCTGTTTCAAGAATATCTTCGACAATCAATACATCTTTATTTTCGATTGAACTGCCTAAATCTTTTAAAATTTTAACTTCTCCTGTTGATTCTGTTCCGCCGTGATAACTTGATACATCCATAAAATCAATGGAAAGATGTGTATCAATACGCTTGATTAAATCCGACATGAACATTGCTGAACCTTTTAAGATACCTATACAAACAAGATTTTTATCCGCATAGTCCTCTGTGATTTTTGCACCTAATTCACGACAAATCTGTTGAATCTCATCTTCTGTCATTAGTACTTCTTTTAAATCGTCCTTCATTTTCGGCTACACTCCTATTTTTATTATCTCTAATTTCCCTTCGTATTTCGGTGCAGTGTACAATGTACCCACTGCGATAATCTCCCCTTGTTTATTCAGCAATATGGGCAACCGCTCACGTTCGTATTTCGGAACTTTGCGGTTGATCATCAAGCGATTGACTTTCTGATGGCCTTCTAAGTTGGGCAATACAAAGCGGTCTCCAGGTTGTCTGGTTCGTATTGCTAATGGGAAGTCCTCATGCGCAATTTCATCATGAACTATAATTTGATATGTACCAAAATCATAATTGCCTGGTTGTAGCACCCGTTGTGTTGATAACGCTTCTTTTGTGAAACCCATTATTATAAATTTATCATACACAATTTGAATATTCCATTTATCTGACGAATAAATTACTGCTTGTGCTTGAGAATTTTCAATTTGCGCAAACCATGCTTCATAAGCATGTTCTGAAATCGGCGCTGCTTTTGTGTACCCCGCTAACAATTCATCCATTACAATTGTTTTTTGTGCATGGTTCAACGCATTAAATGCGGCGCGTTCAACAGAAATACTATGCTCAGTTTGAACTGTATGCTGTTTAAGAAATGCTGCTGCGTTTTGTTTTAATACATCGAATTGTGCGTCATGCCAAGCTTTGAGCTTCAGCAGCTGCTCTGTATCCAACTGAGGATTCTCATTAATCATCGGAAAGATACGATTGCGGATATCATTACGCACATAATGATTATCTTGATTAGATGCATCTTCGTAATAAGGTACTTGGTGTTGTGCTTGATAGGCTTGAATGTCTGCTTTACTGACATTCAGCAGCGGACGTACTAAACGATAGCCTTCTCTTTGTTCAACTGCTTCCATCCCAAGACGGCTTCTGGTTGTTCTTCCGGTCATCACACGATAAAAAATGGTCTCTAGCTGATCATCTTGATGATGCGCTGTCATTAAGACATCTGCGTTCAACTCTTGGATGACTTCTGCAAACCATGCATAACGCTGCTGTCGTGCTTCATGCTGAATACTCTTGCCTTGTTCTGTTAAGGCAGAAAGGTCTAGATGGTGTACGCGAAGCGGGATATGATGCGTTGTGCAATAACGGCTCAAAAAGGCTTCTTCCTCCGCTGAAGCGTCACGCAAACCATGATTGACATGCAAGACGGTCACTTGCCGATATGTATGTTGTAATTTCGTTATTAATAATTGCAGCAGCACCATACTATCTATACCTGTGGAAACTGCTACAACCAGATGGTCGTTTTTCGACCAGCCTTCTGTATAAATATTCATATCTGCACCTCTTCATTGGTTTGCTTAATGCTGTTGTGCTGACAATGTGTATTATTCCAAACATTGAAACTTTAAAATGACGAAAAAATAAAAGAAGACTGTTCCATCGCGAAACAGTCATCTTCTGTATGTTGAATTATCGTCTTGAACCTCTTCCGCCGCGGCGTGATTCAGCTTGGCGTTTGATAGACGTCATTTTCTCTTCGCTATCTTTTAAGAAGTTGCTTAATTTCTTTTCAAAGTCCTCTGGTTTGTTGTGCGCAGGTTTGCCATGACCATGGCCGCCGCCTCTATGATGTTGTCTTTTTGGACGATCTTTCGCTTTTTTAATTGAAAGACTAATCTTGCCGTCGTCAGCAACAGATAGTACCTTAACTTCTACTTCATCTCCAACAGACAAGTGATCCTCTACATTTTCAACATAATTGTCTGCAACTTCACTGATGTGAACTAAGCCACTTTTCCCTTCAGGCAATTCTACAAACGCACCAAATTTCTTGATACCAGTGACTTTCCCTTTAAGCTTGCTTCCTACTTCGATTGACATATCCTAAATAAATCCTCCGATTTCTTTCAATTTTACTTAACTCTATTATATGCTTGTTGTCTTAATTTAACAATGGCATATCAGTTAATTCAATGAGATATTATGATTTTATCATTTTTAACACACGCATGACCCTACTTTTTGTCTTTTTTCTTATCTTCAGGAAGCTTGAATATCACTTCTCCGTCGTTGCTTAAATAATAATCATCTCGTGCGACTTTCTCAATATATTCTTTGTTATTCAAATTGTTCAGCTGTTCCTTCAACGCAATTTCTTCATCTTGTTGTTTTTGGAACTTTTCTTCTTTCGCTTTACGTTCTTTTGCATCATCTGCATTACTTTTGGTTTGAGAGATAACCATAATAGAAAGGACAATGATAATTGCGAGCAAAATTCCCGCAAAGAGCATAATACGACGTTTAACCACGCGCTTTTTCATTTCGCGCTGTTTTTTCTTGCGGTTTTCATTTTCAATATATCTGTTTTCCATATGCTCTACTTTTCTATTCATGGTCCGTCACTCCTTAGTCATTCTCATTAATACGCTCTTCTTTTACTAATTCATACATGCCTTTCGCATTTTCTTTCGATGCATGTTCGCTTAATCCAGTGACATGAATAGTAATCACACGTTGCCCGAAACGAATGACAATTTCATCACCGATTTTGACATCCGTACCTGCTTTAGCTGTATTGCCGTTGACCTGCACACGTCCTTGGTCGCTGACTTCTTTCGCTAAAGTACGGCGTTTGATTAAACGAGATACTTTTAAATATTTGTCTAATCTCACGTTATTCCCCTTCTTTCTGTTGTAAAAAGGCCTTCAGCTGTGCCTCATCATAGTCTTTATTTTTGACTTCATCATACAACGCCATAAAATGGTCTGCAAATACTTTCTCAAATTTTACGCGCGGTGTTTTGCCTTCTTTTGCTTTCGCATTAGACCATATTGCTTTTAAATCATCGATATTTTCCGCATTTTCACTTCCGAATACATGCGGATGGCGTCGAATCATTTTATCATTCAAACTTTCAATTACTTCGCTGATATCGATATAACCTTCTTTTTTGCCGATACTTGCATGCAGCAAGACTTGCAATAAGATATCGCCAAGTTCTTCTATCATATGCCAATCATCTTCATGATCAATCGCTTCAAACAACTCAAAAGTCTCTTCTAACAGATAACGTTTCAGTGTTTCATGCGTCTGCACTTTATCCCATGGACAGCCTTTTTCATCATCCACTAATGTATCAATCACTTCTGTCGCATAATCAAAGTCGCGGTGCATCAGCGCCTCATCTTCAACACGCGGCAAGAACACACTCGTTAAATTACTGAATACATCGTGATGATCCAATTCATATAAAGGTGTTTCGATTACCGTTGCTCCTGTATTACGTGCACCGTCTACGATGTATACTTGGTAATCATCGGCATAGCGTTCCATCAATGTTAATTTCAAATCTCCTGCAGTCATCGCACTGAACACTTGTGTAATCAATGTGTGTGTACGAATATTCAATTGGTTCGCATTTAACGCTGTACCGTCTAATAAAGTAAATCCTTCGTTCGGATCAACTTTCACTGCTTCAAACACATCATCAATAAAACTTTTGCCGCCTAACACTTCGACTTTTATATCATCATGTTGTTGTGCATACGCCGTCAGCAATGCAGTTGTAGTTTCTGCTACACGCGGATGACCGGGTACAACATAGACAATATCTTCTTTTTGTGCCGCAGCAATCAATTGGTCAACAATCGTTTGATAGACATTGCTGAAAGCATCATTATCTTCATATACTTCATCAAAGCTCGTCCACTGCAATTGTGCGGCTTGCTCTTGCAGCGCTTTGACAACCGGATGCGACAGTGTACGTGCATAAATATGTGTTTGCTTTGTTAAATAATTATAAATGCCTAACGGCATCTCATCTAATCCATAGTTGCCTAAACCTGCAATTGTAATGGTATGACTCATGATTTTCGTCCTTTCTTTATGCGATACAATTTATGTCCGAACGGCATATGCTGCAACTCTCGATACGTTAATAAGTTTAAATACACAATAGCAGCTATCACCACAATGACACCTGCAGCCGCTGCCGACAGCAGCTCTGCCATACCTATCAAACGACCGCCTGCCGGCCATAGATACATCACCGCTTGTACTGCAACAGTCATCGCCAACATTGCAGCCGCAAGTTTCCATACAAAGTACGACATATTGCGCAAACGATAAAACTTCAATGTCCGATACTGCAAGACACAAGCAAATAAGCACAGCGAACTTACAGTACTGATACTTGCGCCGACAATACCGATCTTAGGTATCAATAGAATGTTCAATCCTAATTTTATAACTGCTCCTATCGCAAATGCAAAGAGAATCAAACGAGATTGTTCCCGTACTTCCAACAATGCAATATTCACCATAATCAGAGATACACATATCACCGTAATCATATAAATTACTAATGTTACTGTTAAAACATCATTTTTAAAGAAGACACGGTTCATAATCGGTAATAGATTCATTAAACCGACACCCGCTGCAACACTGATCGTAACTGTGATTTTCAACGTCGCATCCGCATAGCGGTTCATACGTTCAAAACGCTGTTCTGAAAAGGCGTTGGTTAACAACGGAATCAGCACAAAACAAAACGTTGTTGTTACAATCAAACCGATTTGGATAAAAGATGCCCCGCGATCGTAAATGCCTTTTTGGACAATTGCTTCATGAAATGACAATCCGTAATGCTGCAATGTGCGGATAACCGAGAAGCTATCCATCAACTGCCATGTCGTCACAATCAAGTGGCTGACTGAAAAGATTATAATCGCAGCGGCTAAACGGCCCCAAACCGCTTTTGGCATCGTTGCTTCGCGCCACGTCCATTGAAAACCAAACGGACGTTTCCAGCTCAAAAAGACTGTTGCGGCTAAGAAACCAAGTCCAGATGCTAAAATCGACCATTTGCCTACTTGATATATCGACCAATCATACAATGCAAACACCGCAATCATTACCAAGATGATGCCTACACGTACAATTTGCTCGATAACTTGAGAGTAAGCCGGGTATTCCATTTGCTGTCTTGCTTGGAAACCGCCGCGCAAAACACCTAGGCAGCCGACAACTAAAAAGCTGCAGCTGGCCATACGAATCATCGGCGTTAAGTGCTGATCACCCATAATATGCGCAATCACAGGTGCGCCAAGACAAATCAGTACAAACAGCACAAAACATGTGCCTTGAATCCAAATCATCGCATGACTCATCCGCTTCGCTGTCGCATGCGCCCCGAAATTTTGCGTGACTGCACTCGGTATCGCATTCATAGATAATATCGTCGCAAGCGACAAAAAAGGATACACTTGCTGATAAGCATAAAGTCCTGCATCGCCTAATACGTTTTGGTACGGTACACGATAAATCGCACTCAGAACTTTCACTGCAATCAAAGCTAAAGTTAAAATAATGACGCCGCTGAATGCTGATTTACGCTTCATCTGGGATGACCATGCTTTCTTCTAGAGCTTTCATCAAGAATTTCAAGCGGTCAAACCACGCGCCTGCCTTTTTATTTTTATTCAGCGTTACCGTCATCGCATTTTCAGACACGCCTACCTTCATATCGCGTCCAAGCGGCAAGGTTTGTTTGAATAATGCTTCGCCGTTGATATCTTCTGTACCTTTTTCAGACAGATGGATGTCAACTGCTTTGCCGGTATCTTTAATACGTGTAACACCGACATGCAATGCATGGATACGGATTTCCACAATATCCAGCAAGCGTTCGGCTTCAACCGGATACTCGTTGAAACGATCGATTAATTCATCTTTAATATCCATCAGCTGATCTGCAGTTTCAATCTGACGCAATTTCTTATAGATTTCAATTTTAGATTGTTCGTTCGGAATATAACTTGTCGGCAAGTATGCATCAATATTCAATTCGATTTCAATTTCAGGTGTGTCGTTTTCTTGTTGGATGCCGCGTTTTTCATTCACAGCTTCTTCCAGCATTTGTGAGTACAAGTCGAAGCCGACAGAATCAATAAAGCCGTGCTGCTGCTTGCCCAGCAAGTTGCCTGCCCCGCGGATATTCAAATCGCGCATCGCAATTTTAAAGCCGCTGCCGAGTTCAGTGAATTCTTTGATTGCTTGCAGACGTTCTTCTGCAGTCTCAGACAATACTTTGTTTGTCGGGTGCAGGAAGTATGCATAACCGACACGTGATGAACGGCCGACACGTCCGCGCAATTGATACAACTGGCTTAAACCGAAGCGGTCTGCTTCTTCAATAATCAATGTATTCGCATTCGGTACATCGACCCCTGTTTCAATAATCGTAGTAGTCACCAAGATGTCATACTCTCCGTTGACAAAGCCGATCATTGTATCTTCTAATTCGCGTTCAGTCATTCGGCCATGTGCAACACCGATATTGGCATCCGGCATCAGCATTTGAAGCTGTTCGCGTTTCTCATAAATAGACTGTACTCTGTTATAAAGATAGAAAGCTTGCCCTCCGCGCGATAATTCACGCTCTAATGCTTCTTTGATGAAATTAGAATTTTGTTCTAAGACATAAGTTTGAACTGGGAAACGGTTTTCCGGCGGTGTTTCAATAACAGACAAGTCACGTACCCCAAGCATACTCATATGCAAAGTACGCGGTATCGGTGTCGCAGTTAACGTTAAGACATCCACATTCGTCTTCAATGTTTTGATACGTTCTTTATGGCGGACACCAAAGCGTTGTTCTTCATCGACCACCAAAAGACCTAAATCTTTATACTGCACATCTTTTGCGAGCAGTTTATGCGTACCGACTACGATATCAATTGTACCGTCTTTAAGGCCTTGTTTCGTTTCTTTAATTTCTTTTGGTGTACGGAAACGGCTCAATAATTGAATATTGACCGGGAAATCCTGCATACGTTCAATCAATGTTTCATAGTGCTGCTGCGCTAGAATGGTTGTCGGTACTAAGAACGCGACTTGTTTGCCTTCCATTACCGCTTTGAACGCTGCACGCAATGCCACTTCTGTTTTACCATAGCCGACATCACCGCATAATAAGCGGTCCATCGGACGTTCTTTCTCCATGTCTGCTTTGATTTCATCAATAGACTTCGCTTGGTCGGCTGTTAAATCATATGGGAAATCCATTTCGAATTCATGCTGCTGCTCAGTATCCGGACCGAATTGATAGCCTTGTGCCATTTCACGCTCGCGGTACAGTTCAATCAATTCATCTGCGATATCTTCAACACTTTGTTGGACTTTCGCTTTGGTTTTCTTCCATTCTGTGCCGCCGAGTTTGTTTAATTTCGGTGTTTTATCTTCAGATGCTACATATTTTTGCACTTGATCCATCTGATCAACAGGTACAAACAGCTGGTCTGTACCCTTGTATTGAATTTTAATGTAGTCGCGATGCACATCTCCGACTTCAAGTGTTTCAACACCTAAATAACGTCCGACACCATGGTGAACGTGTACAACATAGTCGCCGATTTTTAAATCTTGGTACGATTTAATACGCTCAGCATTGGTCATCGTCGGTGTACGTTTTTTGGCTTTTTTCTGTTTTGATTTGAATAATTCGCGCTCTGTTACAACTGCCAGCTGCATATACGGCAGTTCGAAGCCTTCAGATAGACTGCCTTCTACTATTACCGCATGGCCGCCCTGAACTTTGTCGCTTGCGCCTGCTTCGACAATCGGAATATGCATTTCGTTCATCATAGCTTTAACGCGTTCTTTCTTCGTTTCTGTTTCCACCAAGACAACTACGGTATAACCGTTATTGATATAGCGTTGGAATTCCGAACGCATAATATCATATTGGCCGTAGAACTGCTGTACCGGTTTGCTTGAGAATTTAATAATGTGATCTAGTTTGACCGGCATGCTTGCTGTAAAGAGTGTGAAGAATGTGATTTTGCGTGATTTGATTAAACGCGCAAATGCATCATCATCCATAAATTTTTGACCGATAAAGCCTTTCCCGCTTTCGATCAGTTGTGAAATAAAATCATTGACTTCGGTTGTTAATGTTTCTTCAGTATCCTTCACACGATTATATTCATCTACCACAATAATCGCATCGTTGCCGATATAATCGACAAGTGTTGCAGGTGTTTCGTACATGAAAGCCACTAATCTGCGAATCACTTGGTGGTCAATAAAGTTCGTATCAAACTGCAAGAAGCTTTCATACGTATCTTTGACATCATTGCGGACAGATTTATCTATTTTAGGGCGTGTTGTTTCATAAGCTTTTTTCAATTCTGACTGAATCCGTTTTAAGACATCTTCCGTAATGATATAGTCGCTCGCTGAAGTAATATGTGCTTCTTCTTGATTTTCTTTTGAGCGTTGGCTTTCTACATCAAATTCGCGAATCGAATCGACTTCAGTATCAAACAATTCGATACGTACCGGTGCCCCGATTAACGGATAGACATCAATGATACCCCCGCGGACTGAAAATTCGCCGATATGCGAAACGACACTTTCTCTGCGGTAGCCCATATCTACTAATGTGTTTAAGAAGTTGTCGACATCAATATCCTCGCCGACTTTTAAGTGTACTTGATGGGATTGCCATATATCGACAGGTGTCTGAAGTTTCTTCAATCCGTTTAAAGGTATGATAAAGAACCCTCGCTGGCCTTGTGCTAAGGCAGTAAGGGTACGCACACGTTCACTCATCAGCTGCGGGCTTTGTGTGGAGAACTCTTCAGTCATGATGTCTTGAAGCGGATATTTATAAATCTCTTCAGCATCTAAATATTGCTGCAAATCTGCTTCTAACTTATCTGCTTGATACAAGTTGTTCGTCACAACGACCATAGGACGCTGAGATGACAAATACTTCTCAGCCATCATCGTCGCTTTAGCCGCACCTGCTAATCCTGTAACCAATACATTTTCTTGTCCGAATACATCATTTAACTCTTCATATCGTTTATCTTTGTTTAAATAATCTGTAATTATTGATTTCACTTAGCCTCACCATTATATTCATTCATCACATGGTCGAAACGCGAACTTGCGATATAATCTTCAACAGCACGTGCAGAATGTTCTATTACTTTGTTCATTGTTTCCATTTCTTGCTTAGAGAATTTTTGCAATACATAATCCGGTACTGACATCCCGTTAGTCGGCCTTCCGATACCGATACGGATACGTTTGAATTGATCTGTACCTAAATGCTGGATGATGGATTTCATTCCATTATGTCCGCCGGCACTGCCTTTTTGACGTAATCGCACTTGGCCTTGCGGTAAATCCAAATCATCATATAAAACCAATAAATCATCTGGATCTACATTATAATAATCCATTAAAGGGCCGACTGCTTCACCCGATAAATTCATCATTGTCATCGGTTCAATCAAAAGCACCTTTTCCCCTGCAATGCGCTCAATCGTATAAGCACCGCGGAACTTTTGCTTGTCTAGTTTGATTTGATTAGCGTCTAGTAAATAATCGATAACCTCAAATCCGATATTATGCTTGGTTTGTTCGAATCGCTTACCGATATTGCCTAATCCGACAATACATTTCATGCTTCTTTTCCTCCATCTCTTTACGTTTATCTTTTAGTTGGCATTGGTCATCTCCCAATGTCTATGTATCGCTTTACCACCTATATTAACACAAATCACCCATAACCCTGACCTGAAAAGCTATGTATGTTTTCGAGTGCCGGCCATTAGTTTCAGTGAAATAAAAAAAGCCGGACACACATAAAGTGTGAACGGCAATCATTAAAAACGAAATTATTATTCTTCTTCGTCTTCTTTGTCTTCTCCAACAACTTCTGGTTCAGGAGTATCCGCACTGCCTGCTTCAACTTCTTGAATTTCTTCTTCGCTTGGTCCTTGAGTTGGAGGTGTTACAGTTACAACTGTATCTTCAGGTTCGTTTTCGATTGTGAAGTCGCCTGTTACTTTCAAGTCTTGAACTGCGATAGTGTCACCGATTTCTAATTCAGCGATATCTGCTTCAAGATATTCAGGAATGTTGTCTGGTGTTGCTGTAACTTCAACATAGTATAATGGTTGGTCAACTACGCCGCCTTCTTTAGCGCCTACTGCTTCACCAACTAAGTGAACTGGTACTTCTACAGTACGTTCTTCAGTCATGTTGATTGCTAAGAAGTCGATGTGAGTGATTTGGTTTTTCAACGGATCGAATTGGTAGTCAGCTACCATTACTTTGATAGATTTAGAACCTACGCCTAAATCGATAACACCGTTACGTCCAACTTCACGGATAACTTTGATGAATTCTACTTCATCAACTTTAACTGATACGTTTTTTTGACCGTAACCATACATAACTGCTGGTACTTTACCTGAGTTTCTGATTGCTGTTAAATCAGAACGTCTTTGTTTACCTTGACGGATAATAGACTTTAATGAAGCCATTTCCTTTTTCCACCTTTCGTATATGAGATTTTCTATCGTCGCCTATATCAGACTATAAATATTGAATCTCTCCGCACTTGCCCATCGGTTGTTTGACCGCTTGCAAGTGTTTGATATGTTCACGACAGAAAGTCGCGAACGGAATTATTATACACATTTTAACAAATTACGTCAACCGCTGTTTTCAGAAATCAAACAGATAACTAGAAGAAAAGCCGCAGCCTGAATGGCTGCAGCTCCTTAAATATTAGTCGAATAATACACTCACTGATTCTCTTTCGTATACACGAACGATTGCTTGTGCGATTAATCCTGCTACTGATAATTCAGTTGTGTTTTCTGGTTTGCGTCCGTCATCAAGACGAATTGAATTTGTAACGATTAATTCTTTAATCGCTGAGTTTTCAATACGTTCTTTTGCCGGACCAGAAAGTACAGCATGTGAGCAGCAAGCATAAACTTCTTTAGCACCTTTGTCTTTTAATGCTTGTGCTGCTAATGTAATTGTACCTGCTGTGTCGATGATGTCATCGATAATAATTGCCGTACGGCCATCAATGTCACCAACGATATTCATTACTTCTGCTACGTTTGGTTTTGGACGACGTTTGTCGATAATCGCGATTGGTGTTTTTAAAATGTCTGCTAATTTACGTGCGCGTGTTACGCCTCCGTGGTCTGGTGAAACGACTACAGTTTCTTCTGGGTCGATTTCAGGGTTGTTTTTGAAGTATTCCGCTAAGATCGGCACACCCATTAAGTGGTCGATTGGAATATCGAAGAAACCTTGAATTTGCGGTGCATGCAAGTCTAAAGCAATCATACGATTTGCGCCTGCAACTTGGATTAAGTTGGCTACAAGTTTTGCTGTGATAGGTTCACGGCTGCGTGCTTTACGGTCTTGGCGTGCATAACCATAATAAGGAACCACAATGTTGATTGTTGCTGCAGAAGCACGTTTGCATGCGTCAATCATAATAAGCAATTCCATTAAGTGATCGTTAACCGGATTTGATGTAGGTTGGATAATGAAGACATCGCAACCTCGGATACTTTCTTCGATATTGATTTGAATTTCACCGTCGCTGAAACGCTTTACCGAACATTTTCCTAATTCAATTCCAATGTTATCTGCCACCTCGTTTGCAAGCGGCTCATTTCCTTTCAACGAGAAAATCTTTAAAGATGAATTTTTATATTCATTAGCTAACATTTATAGTCCTCCATTTATTTGCATTCATGCGTTGTTCAAGTCGAACTGATACATAACATCCTATTTAATTTTACTGAATTGGACACGAGACATCAATACTTGTTAGTTTTTATTTTTATTTAAATAACCTGGTTTTGTTGTTTGTCTTTCACGTGCTAGTGCTAAACTGTCGTTTGGTACGTCGTCTGTAATCGTTGAGCCTGCTGCAATCAAGACGTTATCGCCTAATGTAACCGGCGCAACTAAATTTGTATTGCAGCCGATGAATGCATCTTTGCCGATTGTTGTTTTAAATTTATTTTTACCGTCATAATTGACTGTAATCGAACCGCATCCGACATTTGTGCGTTCTCCGATTTCTGCATCGCCGATGTAGCTGAGG
The DNA here is from genome assembly GCF_003344575.1 of Staphylococcus sp. EZ-P03. Classification (NCBI taxonomy): domain Bacteria; kingdom Bacillati; phylum Bacillota; class Bacilli; order Caryophanales; family Staphylococcaceae; genus Staphylococcus; species Staphylococcus sp. EZ-P03. The sequence continues at coordinate 22,636 of NZ_QPMO01000017.1, forward strand.
TGAGAAACTTTAGCGCCGTCTTTAATATCCGCTTTTTTCACTTCGACAAAGTTGCCGACTTTCACTTCATTGCCTAAGTTGGCTTTTGGTCTCAATTGCGCAAATGGTCCGACTGTTGTATCTTCGCCGACTGACGCATCATTGATAACAGATTGTTTAATTGTCGTACGGCTGCCGATACGGCTGTTGTTGATTTCTGAGTACTGACCGATGAAAGCGTCTTCACCAATCACTGTGCCTGTACCTAAATGTACCCCAGGTTCCACAATTGTATCCATACCGATTTCTACATCTGCTTCGATATACGTTGTTTCAGGATCAATTAATGTGACACCATTACGCATATGATATTCGTTTGTACGTTTTCTGAATGCAGCTTCTGCTTTGCTTAATGCAACACGATCATTAACACCCATGATTTCATCGAAATCTTCAGTGCGGTATGCATCTGCTGTGTGGCCTTCTGCTAAAGCAAGTGTGATGACATCCGGCAAATAATATTCGCCTTGTGCGTTATCATTTTTCACTTCTTCCAGCAAACGAAATAATAAAGCATTGTCAAAAGCGAAGATACCTGTGCTGATTTCATCAATGGCTTGTTCTTCTTTTGAAGCATCTTTTTGTTCTACTATTTTTTCCAAACGACCTTCTTGGTCTCTGACAATACGTCCATAACCAAAAGGATTTTCAGCTGTCGCAGACAGCACTGTCACACCTGTTTGCTGTGCTTCGTGATAATCTGCTAATGCTTTTAATGTTTCAGGTGTGATAAGCGGAGTATCGCCGCACACGACCAACGTTGTGCCTTCTTTGCCTTTCAATTCATCAGCTGCCATCTTCACAGCGTGTGCTGTGCCGAGTTGTTCCTCTTGGAAACTGTATGATGACTGATCTCCTAAAGTTTCTTTTACACTTTCTGCACCGTGACCGACGATTGTGACAATTTTATCTGTGCCTGCTTGTTTGACACTGTCGACCACGTGTTCAATCATACTTTTGCCTGCTACTTTGTGTAACACTTTGTAAAGTTTTGATTTCATTCTGGTACCTTTACCAGCTGCTAATACTACCGCATATCTCTGCATGACTGCGAACCCTCCAATAAATTTACACTTCTACATTATTATAAATTAAGCCGAGTTGCACTTTCAAGACTCACCCTCATTCTTATCTTCTGACTGTCATTCGGGTTGCGCTTATCATAACACATCTATTTAATATTTTGTACAATATTGTTTTGCATTAAAATATCCAAAAAGTTAAGTCTTCTTAAGTGTTTCTGCGATAAAAAACCCTCGATCGCATGACCGAGGGTTGAATAAGCTTTATTTATCATCTTTAAGCTTTGAATTAAGCTTCTTCGTTACTATCTTCTTCTGATTCTGATGGTTTCGCATTCTTATCTGGAATGACTTCATCAGTTTCATCATATACTTTCATCACAGCATCTTGAATTTCTTGTCTCATGTCTGAATTGATAGGATGCGCGATGTCACGGAATTCACCATCTGGTGTACGTTTGCTTGGCATTGCGACGAATAGACCTGAGTTGCCTTCAATTACGCGCAAATCATGGACTACGAATGCGTCATCTAGTGTAATTGACACTAGTGCTTTCATTCTTCCATCAGTTTGTATTTTTCTAAGTCTTACATCTGTCACTTTCATGTAGTGAGCCCCCCTAGTATATCTCTCTATTGTCTTTATAGAAGCTTACAATATTTAATTAAAAATTATTTTCCTTTGACTTGAGCGATGACCTCGATCTCAACTTTTACGTCTTTAGGCAAACGCGCCACTTCTACACAGCTTCTCGCTGGTTTGTGCGCATTGAAATATTGTCCGTAGACTTCGTTGATTTCTTGGAAATCATTCATATCTTTAATAAAGATAGTTGCTTTAATCACTGAATCGATATCAGCACCCGCTTCTTGTAAAACCGCTTTAAGATTTTCCAAGACTTGACGTGTTTGAACTGATACTTCATCACTGACAAGTTCATTAAATTCATTTAATGGAATTTGACCTGAAGTATAAACCATATCATTCACTACAACTGCATGTGAATATGGTCCTAAAGCTTCAGGTGCTTTATTAGTGTGTACTGTCTTCATGTTGCAAATCGCTCCTTTTATGAGAATTTAGATAAAACGTTGCCTTGCTCAACTTTAAAGTCTTGATTGTATTCATCTACATCAGACAATTTGACCAAGGAAGTATAATCTTCAATCAATCTTTGTTTCACTTCTTTAGATTCTACAAGTACTGATACCCCCTTGACATGCGCTTTAAACTCATTCATCAAATTCATCACGCCGTTAATCGAGCCCCCGGCACGCATAAAGTCATCAACGATTAAAACGTTTGAATTTTCTTTAAGTGTGCGTTTCGACAAGACCATCGTTTCGATCTTGCGCGAAGAGCCTGAAACATAGTTGATAGAGACTGTAGAACCTTCTGTTACTTTATTATCCTTGCGAATAACAACTACTGGTAAATTTAATACATTTGCTACTGCATTGGCAAGAGATATCCCTTTTGTCGCAATTGTCACAATCGCATCGAGCTCTTCATCCATATAAATTGTAGCGATTAAACGCCCGACTTTATTTAATAATTCCGGGTTGCCCATTAAATCTGAAAGGAAAAGATATCCTCCCGGAAGCAAGCGTTCTTTTTCTTGCAAGAGCACAATTACTTCATTAATGACTTCCTCAGCTTCTTCTTTGCTCATTGTCGGGCGATACGTGACACCTCCGCTTGCACCTGCCGTAGTAATGACTGTTCCCAATTTCTCCTTATGCAAGGTTTCGCGAACAATGTGGATGTCTTCGCTGATAGAAGACTTAGCTTGTTTAAACTTCTTCACAAAGTGCGTTAAGGGTATCAGTTTATTCGGGTGACACATTAAATAATGCGTCATGTACACAATGCGCTCGCTTCGTTTATAACGCAAGAGAATCCTTCCTTTCTTATCCTAATAATCTTACTAAATAGACCTCGTTGCAGCACCCATGCACTGCATTATAAATATTTTGTGCTTGCTTGTAATGCTTTGCCAAACTATAAACGGTCGGTCCGCTGCCGCTCATCAATGCACCATCTGCACCGCTGTTCAGCATATTCTGCTTTAATTTCAAAATATCCGGATGCATCTCCATAGAGATAGCTTCTAAACTATTAGATAAAGCCGAACAAATCTGTTCATAGTCGCCTGATTCAATCGCTTCAATACACGCAGCTGAATGTGATGCTTTCTGCTGCACCGCATTCAGTTTCAATTCTTGGAAGACACAAGGCGTCGAAATCCCTACATTCGGTTTTGCAATGACAACCCATGCCTTCGGAGGCCGTTTAAGCAAACGCACCTTCTCGCCATGCCCTGTACATACAGCTGTTTTGCTGTAAATACAAAACGGAACATCTGAACCTACTTGCTCAGCTAATGTACTCAATTCATCCAGCGTCAAATTCAATTCAAATAATCGATTCATCGCACGCATGGTCGCAGCCGCATCTGCCGACCCTCCGCCAAGACCTGCCGAAACAGGAATCTCTTTATCCAGCACAATCGTTACACCTTGCGGGATTTGATAAGTTTCTTTCATCAGCATCGCAGCTTGAAACGCCAGGTTCTTCGCATTCTCAGGCACAAAATTATAATCCACCTTCACGACTACACGCTGATCCTCGCGTTTTTCAACAGTAACGCGGTCATTCAAGTCCACCGTTGTCATTACCATTTCAACTTCATGAAACCCATCATTTCTTTTATAAAGTGCATCTAAAGTGAAATTAATCTTGGCAGGTGCCTTTTCATATATCATATTACCGCCCACCTTTACTGTTCAATTTGCTTTAGTTCAGAAATGTCTGCTTCACTAAAAAGTGATAAGAGGGTTCAATTTCCCTTGTACAAAAATAAAATGACGTACATCATCTGCATTATCGTTATTATAACACGAACATTGGCACACATTACAGTGGTTAATGTTATGAAATTGAAAAATATTTAAGTAATTTGTGAAGATACGTTATATTCTGCGTATATGATTGCCAACCGCAACAAAATCTCCTTGTTTGTATGCTGTATTTTTCCCTTTTCTTCTCAGCTCCGCTTTTTATTTTGCATGTTCTATAACAGAAGAAGCAGATCTAAAAGTATAAAACACATAAAATGATTATCGCTCAACGCAAAAAAAGAGGAATCCTTAAATCAGGATTCCTCTTTTTAAACGAAGCACATGGCTTCAACTCTATTATTTTCTAGTGTGCAACTGCATCCTGGTGATTTTCGTCTACAAACGAAACTTGGACGTTCTCTGTCAACACATCAGTGTATGTATAAGATACACGTTCAAAGTTATGTTTGTCTTGGTCTAATTCAACAATGAATACTGCAGGGTATGTTTCAGCTAACACTCCGCAACGTTCGATTGTTTTCTTACGACCACCATTCGCTTTAAGTACAATACGGTTTCCTAAATGACAATCAAGTGCATTTTTGATGTCCCAAATTGATTTTGGCATATTGCTCCACCTCGCTACAAATTGTATTATAACACATTTCCAGCGATTCAGTCAAATAAAATTTAAATTTTAACAATACCAATGCCCTATGTCAATATTTTAAAACTCTAATTCTGGGAATTTTTTCAAGTTATTGTACAAATGCGCAAATTCTTTTATAGATAATGTTTCACCGCGGCGTCTCGGATCGATTTCACTGCTTTCCAACCAGTCTTTAATGCGATCTTTTTGTTGTTTGCCGTCAGTAAATAAACTTTGGTAATTGTTCACGATTGTCTTACGTCTTTGGCTGAATGCAGCTTTAGTCATTTTAAAGAAACGATCTTCATCATCCACCGATACCACCGGTGCTTCTCGTTTCATCAATTTCACGACAATAGAATCTACATTCGGCGGCGGCATAAAGACTGTCTTAGGTACAGTTAATACTTTTGAAGTCTCTGTATAATACTGGGCTACAATCGATAATGAGCCGTATGCCTTCGTACCTACTTGTGCATTTAAACGTTCACCGACTTCTTTTTGCATCATTACCACATAACCGTCAATCGGCAGTGTCTGCGACATTAAGTTCAACAATATCGGTGTTGTGATATAATACGGCAAATTCGCAACAACCATAATTTTATCGCAATCTGATAAGTGCGCTTGTACTGCTTCTACTACATTCGCTTTTAAAATATCTTCATTAATCACCGTCACATTGTCATAAGGAGATAAAGTATCCTCTAAGACAGGAATCAAACGCTGATCAATCTCAAATGCGACAACTTTTTTCGCATGTTTTGCGAGTTGCTCGGTTAACGAACCCATCCCCGGTCCTACTTCAATAACACCTGTATTTTCATCAATGGCACTGGCCTCAATAATTTTATGAATAATATTCACATCAATTAAGAAGTTTTGTCCCAAGCTCTTCTTGAAATCAAATTGATATTTATCCAGCAATGCACGCGTTCGCGTCGGTGTTGCGATATCTTTATGCATCATTTATGCTCACTTCCTTTATCTTCGTTTAATGCTTCACGCACATCTTGTTCGGTATAGCCGAAAGCATTTAGTTTTTTCAACAGCTGCTTGCCATTTGAATGTCCAATATGTAATTTACGGCCGAGTACTGCACGCTTATGTCTTGCATCTGCACCGACTATCAAACCTAAATCAATTAAGACATCTTTGCTGATGGATTCCATGCCCTCTTCAAATGGAGATGACACATGCATCAGCGCTTCTTTAATCGCATCCACAGACGCATGTTCTACACCGATTTTTCCGCGTCTGCTTTTTGCTTTTTCACGGTCAATATAAGCATGTTTTACACCCGGTACATGTTCGCGGATAGTATTACGTATTTTATCACCCGGGAAATCAGGATCAGTTAATACAATAACACCTCTTGTTTCCTGTGCATTGCGAATGACATCTAAAGTTTCCCAACTGATTGCACTGCCATTAGTTTCAATTGTATCGCACTCTACAGCACGCTTCACACGTTCTGTGTCATCACGGCCTTCAACCACGATAAACTCATTTATCTTCATATTATTCGTCACCTTTCACGTGTTAACTTCAATACTATACCATATCTTCAAGCTTGAAAAATAAAACATTGTCACATTGAATCACATTCAGCTATAAAGCAAAAGATAACTTCCTAAAAGCACTATTTAGGATAGTAAATGCACTCATCTAGAATTTAGTAAACTGTTTTATCAAAACATCTTTAATAAAGCGATAACACCTTCAATAATCATTCAACCTATACAGACTGTACTGCACAAGTAAAAACACGTCATCGCACGTTATCCCTTACATCAAGGCATTATAAAAGCACCCTTCTCTCGAACGGTGCTTTTACGTGTTATTGATTTAAGTTAAATAACTTTTCCGCGTTTTCTGTTGTTTGTTTAGCAACTTCTTCATAACTGATACCGCGTAATTCCGCAATTTTTTCAGCAACTAAAGTCACGCGCATCGGTTCATTACGTTTACCGCGATAAGGATGCGGTGATAAATAAGGCGCGTCTGTTTCAACGAGTAAGCGATTAAGCGGTACATGTTTTGCGACTTCTTTAGGTTGTTTGGCATTTTTAAACGTCACAGGTCCGCCTAATGAAATATGGAAACCTAGTTTATTGATGACAACATCCGCAATTTCAGGAGAACCGCTGAAGCTGTGCATGATGCCGCCTACTTCTTCTGCATGTTCTTCCATTAAGATATCAACGCAATCTTGTGTAGCTTCGCGGTTGTGAATCACAATCGGCAAGTTGACACGTTTTGCTAAGGCAATTTGTTTTCTAAACACTTCTTTTTGTACATCTTTCGGTGATTTATCCCAATGGTAATCTAAGCCCATTTCACCGATACCGATAACTTTAGGATGCTCAGATAACTTTTCAATCCATTGTTCGCGTTCTTCTGTATAGTCAATCGCGTCTACAGGGTGCCAACCGATAATCGCATATAAGAAATCATATTGGTCGATGAGTTCCATCGCACGTTCGATTGTCGGTGTATCAAAACCTACGACAAACATACGGTCTACCCCTGCTTCACGTGCACGATCAATTACTTCTTGCAAGTCTTCATCATATTGTTCCGCATTTAAATGTACATGTGTATCAATTAACAATGTTAAGTGCTCCTTTCACTACTGTATATAGCTGATGTATTGTCATTATACCCGTATTTGCAAGAGGCATGACAATGAAAAGAAGCGGCTGAAGCATTTCAATCTGCCGGCCGCTTTCTCTTTGTTTTCTTAAACTGTTTCAATCTTCTTATTTAATCACTGCACCGTTAGGAATTGCATTAGGCAGACTTACAAGTGTAAGTACGCCGTCTTTTTCTGCTGATAAAATCATGCCTTCTGATTTACGCCCCATTAATTTCGCTGGTTTCAAGTTTGTGACCACTGCGACTTTTTTACCGATAATATCATCCGGCTCATAGAATTTCGCAATGCCTGATACGATTTGGCGTTGTTCATCGCCTAAGTCTACTTGAATTTTCAACAGTTTATCTGATTTCTTCACGTTTTCCGCATCCATCACTGTTGCGGCTTTGATTTCTACTTTATCAAAGTCTTTAATTGTGATTTGAGGTTTAGAAGGCACTGCTTCTTTTTCCTCTTCTTTTGCTTCTTCCTCAGTTTCAGCTTTCGGTGCTGAACCTTGCATAGATGCTTTAATGAAGCTGACTTCTGCTTCTGTATCTAAGCGCGGGAAGATCGGGTGCGGCTTCTCTGTTACCGTAATCGGTTCTGTCAATGCGCCGTATGCTTTTAGACTGTCGAGTTCGAACAACTCAGGACTGTTGATGTGCAGTTGCGCAAAGATTTCACGCGGTGCGTTTGTAAGGAATGGGCGGAGTAATACAGCTGCGAAGCGGATATTCTCTACTAAGTGTGCCATTACATTACCTAACATTTCTCTTTGGCTGTCGTCTTTAGCAAGTACCCATGGTGTTGTTTCATCAATGTATTTATTTGTACGGCTGATGAATTTCCATACTGTCGCAAGTGCAACTGAGAACTGAAGATTTTCCATATTCTCATGATATTCTTTGACAGTATCTAATGCGAATTGTTCCATTTCAGCATCCAATTCATGTTTAGGTCCTTGGTATGCCGGTAATTCACCATCAAAGTATTTGTTGATCATCGCAATTGTACGGTTCACAAGGTTGCCTAAATCGTTGGCTAAATCAAAGTTCGTACGATCTACGAAGGCTTCAGGTGTGAAGACGCCGTCTGAACCGAATGGCAACTCTCTCATTAAGTAGTAACGTGTCGCATCTAAGCCGTAACGGTCGATTAATACGTTAGGGTCTACTACGTTGCCTTTAGATTTACTCATTTTGCCGTCTTTCATTAAAATCCAACCGTGTGCGAAGACGCGTTTTGGAAGCGGCAAGTCTAATGCCATTAATAAAATCGGCCATACAATTGAGTGGAAACGTACAATTTCTTTCGCCATTAAATGCAAATCAGCCGGCCAATATTTTTGGAACAGACTGTCATCATCTGATAAGTAGCCAAGTGCTGAAATATAGTTCACCAACGCATCAATCCAAACGTAAACAACGTGTTTAGGATTAGACGGCACTTGTACACCCCAATCAAATGTTGTACGTGATACTGCCAAGTCTGTTAATCCTGGTTTGATAAAGTTGTTAATCATTTCGTTCTTACGAGAAGGAGGTTGAATGAACTCAGGGTTCGCATCATAAAACTCTAATAAGCGATCCGCATATTTTGAAATATTGAAGAAGTAGCTTTCTTCTTTCACTAATTCTACTTCATGTCCAGAATCAGGGCTTTTACCGCCGATAATATGACCATCTTTGTCATATTCTGGATCTTCAAGTTGAGATTCTGTGTAGTACGTTTCATCCGGCACAGAGTACCAGCCTTCATATTCGCCAAGGTAAATATCGCCTTGAGCAAGCAAACGTTCAAAGACTTTCTCTACAACTTTCTCATGACGTCTTTCCGTCGTTCTGATGAAGTCATCGTTAGAAATCTCTAATTTTTCCCATAAAGCTTTAATACCTGCGATCATATCATCCAGGTATTCTAATTCTGTAAGGCCTGCTTTATGTGCCTTTTCTTGAATTTTTTGACCATGTTCATCTGTACCTGTTAAATAACGTACATCATAGCCTTGCATGCGTTTGTAGCGCGCAATAACGTCGCCTGCTACAGTTGAATAGGCATGCCCAATGTGTAGTTTACCGCTTGGGTAATAAATAGGTGTTGTTATATAAAATGTATCTTTCGCCATTCCATGCTCCTCCTTGTATCTTACATATTTAATATATCTAAATTCAGTGTTGATTTCAATGCAGAGTCCTGTCACGACAGTATCACACGTACAATAAGCAACGCTTTCGCAAGACGTTTTCACTACATAATTGTCATGTACCCTTCACATGAGTTCGACTGATTTTTATTCCATATGTATATATTGTAACAATTCTAAGTTGCGGTGCATATAGTGAGGGTGTTGAATCTTTCGTATTTGTGTTTAGATTTCACTGCGATTGAAAGAAAAAAGCAACAAGGCACTGCTGATAATAAGATATAAGATACAAACCAACCAAGGTACTGCATGAAATGTCTGACCTTGTATCATTAATTGATTCAAACTTGTTAGTGGCGGTAATATCCAGAGGAATAGTTTCATAAAAGAAAACTGTTCGATGAATATAGGCTTTAAAAAAGTGAGTAAGCCAAACAAGATCAGCAATAGCCAAATATACTTACGTTGTTGAAGATATGAAAACAGGACATAACTCCCAATCACAACACCAAAAAGCGCTGAAAGCACGTGTGTAATAACAGCCATTACGATTTCAGCCACTGTAGGCATCTGACTAAAAACACGAATCACAATCGGATAAACAATCGCAAATAAGACCAGAGGCAGCGCGATAACAAAAGACGTCCACAGTGTCCCTAATACATACTTATAACGCTTGCTTTGCATATGAATTAATAAAATATAACGTTCATTGGGTGAATTTTGCTTAGCAATGAGAGCTCCTATCCATAATACAATCGGAAATAATAACATGTGACTCAAAGTATAACTCGAAGTTACTTGAACACCTTTGTAACTATAAAGCATGACGATGCTTACTATATATAAACAATATGCAGGAAGTATTTGTGGCCTTCTTATTAATTTATGTAACTAATAGGACATCAGACGCATCAATGTCCTTCCCTCCTAACTTCAATAATGTCACACTGCTGCTTTATTAAATAATCCAGTGTCTGATTCACACTATCTAGACTCACTGTAATCATATAGCCTTCTGCAGAAGTCTCAATAGGAAAGTGTTGAGCTACTGCTTGAAGGTGATCGGTATGAAAATATATCGTCGTAATCGGGTACGTATTAAATCGGTCATCCTTCTCGCTTTGACGATCTAATTGAATATGATGTACTGAAGTTGGCCATTCTGCTTGCACTTCATGATTTGTATAAATGATTGTTGTATGTGTCTTTAAGTCATTTAACAAAGCGATGAAATATGCTTTAGCCTCTCCATCAAGACCGGTAAAAGGCTCATCTAAAATCATTAAATCCGCTTCAAGCATCAAGCATTGAATTAAATTAACTTTCTGTCTTGTCCCCTTAGAACAATGAGCAATGGGTGTTTTCAAATAAGGTGATAAACCAAAAACCTCTATGTATGTATTTAAACGTGTGCTGTCATGGTGTCGTCCACGCTTTGTCATTAAAGTGTTTAAAAATGTTTCAACAGATAATGGAATGTTATCTGGTAAATCATCAGGCGCATAACTGATTGACTTCAGAGACTTAGCAAATGTGATTTGGCCAGAGGTCGGATGAGAAAAACCTGCAATCATTTTTAAAAGGACGCTTTTGCCTGCACCGTTGGATCCAGAGATTTCAGTTAGGGTGTGAAGCGGTATGGTTTCGGTAATATTATCAAAAATAGTCTGCTTACCAAACGTTTTACTAACATGATTTAATTGCACTGCAACATGCTTCATAAAGACACCTCTTTATATGGAGAAATCAAACAAGATCAGTATAATCTTATATTACTTTTTCAATAAAGTAAGCTACCTTATGCATTCCCCACTGCGTTAAATATATTAAACATCTCACTTAACTGTTTGTTAATTAAAAAATGCATCCGCATCGTCCAATTCATAATCTGATAGTACTTGGGTGTAGTGTATATAAAGCATGAGAACAATAAAATATATTATTGGCATAATTGTACCAACTGTCAAAATTACAAATTTAGATTCATTGATATTAGGTATCAAGATATATTCTATAATTTTTTGAACCACTATCAACAAACTAAATAGCCACAAAATAATGATAGTGATGATTTTTCCTGATATTTTTCCTGATATTTTTCCTGATATTTTCTCTTCTTTTTCCTTACCTTTTAACCAAAATGGTGTATTACTCAATAAATAAACACCGTAAAGAAACGCAATCAGACACACAAACATTGTAATCATTCCTACCGTCCAATATGCAGTAAGGTAGATAGCATAATTAGCAGCCATAAAAAAGTATATATTGTAACAAGATATAATCATACAGTATAAAATTGCAACATCTAAAACCATAAGTTTAAATGCACTTTTTTTCATTTCTTCATGATTCTTAGGGTATGGAAAAAACAATATCAAAAAGCACAATACAGATGTTATAATTATAAATATATTAGTAATCAATAAATACAAAGGTGTATTTTCTATTGTTAAATTATCAAAGTATTGAACAAAACCCATAAAAGAAAACACCATCGATAATACTGCTAAAATTTGCGGAAGTGGATTTCTTAATTTTTTATATGCATCATTCAATTTAATTACCTCCATTAGTACATCTATTAATATCAACTGCTCAGTCACTTCAAAATCTGAGCCGCTACATAACATTATCTTCTAATACAAAATGTTTTAAAACATAAGTGAAATATATGTACTTTCCCGAACTATTTTCCCTGTATATTCTTTCTCTAATAACCTATTCAAAGAATGTATCCGCATCTTCCAACTCATAATCTGATAATACTTGCGTGTAGTGTATATAAAGCATAAGGACAACAAAATATACCACTGGCATGATTACAGCTAAAAATAAAAATACAGAATTCACTCCATTAATATTAGGTACTGTGAAATATTCAATAATATTTTGGAAAACTACTAAAAGACTTAACGAGAATGCAATTATAATTGTCATTATTTTTTTGGAAACTCGCTCGTCTTTTTTCTTACTTTTTAACCAATAAGGAGTATGGCTAAGTAAATATATTCCATACATTAAGCTCGCCAAACATATAATCATAGTTGATATCCCAATACCCCAAAACACCGCAAGATCTATACCCATATTTGCGCCCAAAAAGAAGTAGATATTGTACATAGATACAATCAAACAATATAATACTAAAATATCTAACACCATAAGTTTAAACGCACTTTTTTTCATATCCTCATGATTCTTAGGGTATGGAAAAGCCAATATAATGAAACATATTATAGACGTTGCAATTATTATTAAAGAACTTATGATTAGATACAATGGAGTATCTTTTATTGTTAAACCGTAAAAGTATTGTACCCACCCAAAAAAAGAAAAAAATATAGAGAAAAACCCGAGCATTTGCGGTAAAGGCTTTCTTAATTTTTCATATGCATCATTCAAATTGAGTCCCCCCATTCTCTCTTTTATTCCAACTTATATAAAAAGCTATGAACCATCAATTCAAATCTATTTCTTTATCTAATGCCATTATTCTCTAATTCAACGTTAGACCTTTGTTCCACCATTTATGATATTTAATGATTGATAGTATTGATCCCGTTGTATAAGCCAGTATCCCTAAAACAAAAAATACATATTGTAGTGTAATTATATTTGTTCCATAGATTATTGGTCCAAATTCCGCACCGATATGCAATGTTATAAAGGTTGTTAATACCATGAACATAGTAAATACATACAACATACCCACCGTTATATAAAAGAATACATTGTTCACTTGACTGAAGATATTTGTTTTAGATGGAAACGTGAATAATGGCCAAACCAGCCCTACTATTAAAACACCTAGGCAACCTACACTCAGTATAAAACCATCAATACTTAATATATTCATTACAAGTCCAATAACTAATAATATCCACCATACGTGTTTCATTGCACAATCTCCTTGTGATTAGTTCTGTTGCTTTGTTTTAACATTAATATCCCTGCTACTAACCACACTACAAAACCTACAAGGTTAAACGTTAAAACTCCAGCAATGATATGTAAGATGCCGCTAACTTTATTATCTTTGTCTATCTTGCGAAAAGTTATAAATCCTAGTGATTCTGAAACAAGTAATAAGACTAATCCAATTGAAAGACCAACAGTAAAAGTGTTACGTGCTGCTTCGACACTTTGTACATGGACTTCACCATTAACAGTCGTTGTTACCTCTGGATTAGTAACACCTGCAATATTCGCAATCAAAAATAACAATAACACCACCAACCCTAATCCTTGTACAACCAATCCAATTATGGATGCACGTAAAATAGAATACTCGCAGCATTAAAAAATGTTAGACTTCTTTACTTTTCATTTTAAGAATAAAACAACAGAGCATTGTTAATAACTGTTACTCTGTTGTATGAATTGTTATCTCATTAAGTTTTTCATAATAACATATACCAAACTAACAACTGTCACAATAATTGCTATGTATAGAAGTTTAGCGCCTTTTTCTTGATTGTGTTTTTTGTAGTTCACTGCACAAATGATACTACCGATTCCAAAAATCGGAGTAATTAATGAAAGTACAATTAAAATCCATGTCCATACTTTTAGCGTTTTACCTGGTTCTCTAGTTTTTTCCGCCATGTTTTATTCTCCTATCTCTATTTTTTTAATCCTGACTATGGGAACAGGACACACATGCATGTTTGAATGAAACACAAATGTGTGTCCGTTCCCATTAAATTTTTATTTCATCTTTTTGAACTTTCCATTTTTATCGCGTATTAAATCAAAGTTATATTTTTTACCTTTTAATTTATATTTCACAACGACTTCCTTTACCTCTTTATTATCTGTATATCGTTGAGTAGCTATATCCGTTACAAGATCAGAAGGTAATTCAACTGGATCATTAAACTTAAGTGGTAGTGTTAGTTTTTTTGTATCCTTGTCATAAACTACATTTTTACGATCTAATTTAAATATTTTAATTACGTCCATTTTTTGTTCGCTTTTATGCATATCATTTTTCACTGACCTTGGTAGAGGATCCCCTTTTGAACATCCAACCGTAATCAATACAATGACAGTTAACAGTACGATACTTAATTTTTTCATAGTCATCTCCTATATCAGTTATATTTATTAGACAATGATGGCAAATATAATCAGCCAAATAAAAGTACCTAAAGGTCTTAGAGTAATAAATGCAAACTTGCCTCTTTTTACAGCGAGCACAATATCAATGATTAAATAAACAATAATCATCAAAAATAGGATAAGGCCTAATGCAATTAAACCGCCTTCTAAATCTTGCTTTAACGCAGGTGTTAATTTTAACTTAATCGCAATCATACAAACTACCGATATCACACCTGAAATAATGCCTTTATACTTCGCAGAAACCAAATCGATTTTAATACTTTCAGCTTCTTCATATTTAGTCTTTGTTAAAATATGATCATGTACAGGTCCCATACTCTCTAGTTTGACTTTATAAGGTCGATTCCAGAATGATTTAATTGCTATCCACCCATAGATCACAAAAGCCACGATTAATACAAATATGTAATTCTGCAAAGAACTGAAACTTGGATTCACAAAAATAAATGTTATTAAAAAGATCAATGCTGCAATTCCATAAGCAATCCACTGCAGTAATTTAATGCCCTCCGCATACATCACAGCAGTGATATACACTACGTAATACAAACCTGCCATCAACAACAATAATAATATGGTCATAAGCGCTCCTATTCTTCCATTACTTTAACTTTGATGTCTACCCAACTCATATCATCAATTTCATTGATGATATGATAATACGGCGATACTCTTCTAAGATTATTTGTTTTCGCAAAGTTTTCTAATTCTGTTAACACTTCTTTTTCTTCTTTTTCATATTGTTTTGTCTTTAATCTGCCTTCTAGCATTTGATTAATGTATAAATACGTTCTAAATCCTAAGTCATTTCCTGGTGTAAATGGCATATCTACTGGCATCATCAGCGTGACATTAACTTGATTGTCTTTCATAAATTGAGTGTATACAAGGATTAAAGTGCCATCTTTATTTAGGCCATAACCACCTGCAAGTTCAATAAAACCTTTCGCACATTGACCCAATTCAACTCCACTGTATTTCACCCTCTTCCTTAAATAATAAAATTTCATGGAACTACTTTTAAAAACTTCGATGCCTAATCAATTGTCCTAACTAATTGTCAATTTATTTCAAACATATGTAATTAAAGTGATTTGTTACATGTTCTAGAAAGGGTTTTTTGATTTAAAATCTAACACAGCTCTTACAAATTGATTTAATACAATAGAACTAAACACCATTGCCCCAAAAATCATTATAGTGACCACTATAATTACAAAGCGTGAATCTAAAATATCAGGAATGGTAAAGTATTCTATTATTTTTTGAATGATTACAATATATGTAAATACTTTACAAATATTTACACTGACTAACTTTCTGACTAATCTATCTTCCTTAGTTTTCCATTAAACTTTTCTGGATCTTTTAATAATAAAATGTGTTGAATAATTTAGGAAAAATAACTAATAGTCATAGCTAACGTTCCAATTATCCAAAAATTAAATAGATATATACCATTTTGTGCTGCCAAGTAAAAGTATATATTGTACGCTGCAAAGGTAGCATTATACATCGAAAGCGCACATACAATAGAAAAGAAACTTAGCCTTTTAATATATAATCGGAATTGAGATGGTTTTCTTTCAAAATACAAAGGAATAAAGCTTATTATAATCACTACAAACTGAACTATCGTAGATACTATTAAATAAATAGGGGTGTTTTTTAAATCAAGTCCGAATATAAACGTTAAACTTGTAAACCCAATCAAAAACAAAGTGAACAAAGCAGTAAATTGTGTAGCTGGTTTTCTTATGGAATGATATACATCGATTTCTTTATTATTTATCAAGTGAAATCACCTCCAGCATCCTTACCAAAAACTTTTATTCCTAATCCAACCATATTTATATTCACATTACTAATGTTACTAGCTACTTTTTTAGTGGCTTTCCATCCAACAAACTGCCTTATTGAGCTTACTGCTTTATCTTTAGCTAAGTCTGTTAAATTTTTCCCATTAAGTACTTTCACGTCTGTCATGATACTCATCCCCCCATCTATAGCTCCTAAATCCACAGATAATCCAACTAACTTTTTATTAGTTAATTCTTCAGAGGAAAAATTTAATGCTATTACTAAAACACACCTGTTCAATTTATGTAATAAAATTAAGACCATACGCATGAACATCTTCCTAAGTTACAGCATGTTCAGTTGACTTATATTAACTAAAAGATAATAAAATTTAATCCTATTTTATTGAATGAAGTTAATTTTCGGACAAATGAAGCAAGGTCTCCTAGCTGATTCTTTGCTGTATGGTCTTGAAAAAATGGTTATTGTAAACCGAAATTTTGTGATAATTATTGGTCTGTTTCTTCAACAGTATCTGTTGTACTGTTTAATTGTTGTTTAATTTCTTTTAATAATAGAGAGAATCGCTCTACTTTAGGGCTAAGTTGGTTAAACTGTTCTTCAAAGCGATTAAATGCTAGTCCTTCCCATTTCGCTGCAATTTCACCTTGATCACGTGTTAAATCAGACAATATTTATCTAAATTGTTCTAATCCATTACGGTATGATTGGGACTTCGCTCTAATTTCTTCGAGTGACATTTTAATTAAAGCCCTTGCACAAAAAATCCTCTTTTGCTATCTTAAGTTTTAGAAAATACTATTAATTTCTTTAATAGTTAATAGTGTTTTCTAAATAAGCATATATAACTTTTGTAATTTTGTATAGACCCTTTACAAATTATTTACGATTATCTTTTTAATCATTTTGATTATAACAATAAAAAAAGTAAAGGAAACAATTGAAATGAACAAACGTCAATCAAAATTACCATTTTTATCACTTGTCCTAATTAACTCTTTATTTTTAAATACTATTGCTTCTTCTGAAACTTTAGATGAAGCAAAAAGCACACCCAAATGCTGACTTCAAAGTAAATTCATCGGACGGATTATTTACATATGCATACGGAAACAATAATGAATCGGTGTAAACTCCAAAGAATAATACTCAGTCATCCAATGTAAATCCACACCGAAATTCTACTCCCAGCACACAGCCTAATCAATCACCTCAAGTAAAAAACACCACAAGAAAATTATGGTCGATAACAACAATCACAGAACTCATTATCAATTCAACCACAGGCGATACAATCGAAATCTAATAACATAACTTTACAGCCATCTCCACCACGAGAAACTGCACCAAGTTTACCTGTACAAGATAACACTCTACCTTCTACTCAAAATATAAGCACTAATGCCTATGGTAAAGATGAACACTGATTTATTAATTCCATAAATGTAGACTTGCTTTATGATGAACTATCACTGCAAGAGTTTAATAAAAAAGCGAGAACACCTGAAGGTAAACCCCTAGCAATGGATAATGGAAAAATAATCTATATACCCTAGGCCAATGTACATATTATGTGTTTGATAAACGTGCCGCTGATGGTAATACCATCAGTACATTTTGGGGGGATGCGAAAAACTGGGCAAGCCAAGCTAAAGCTGCGGGATTTAGAGTAGATAACCAACCTAAAAAAGGTGCAGTTTTTCAAACACCTATTGGAGTATGGGGACATGTAGCCTACGTTGAACGCGTTAATATTGATGGCAGTATATTTATCTCAGAAATGAACTTCATAGCTCCTTATATAACGTCAACGCGTACTATTTCAGCTGCAGAAGCAAAAAATTATAATTACATCCATTAATTATCGCAATGTTCCTTAATGACAATACTTAATCATATCTTTACGATAATTTTTAATTAATTCAAAGCAATATTAGTATAATTATTTCTAATGACTTAAAAATGATGATTATTATCAACCAATGAGGTGACCTATGAAAAAGCTGCTTTACACAATTATAATTTCAACAACTCTATTAGGTGGATGCAATGCATTGAAAGATATAACAACTGAAAATAACGTTCCGCGTACAATGCCTGTCAATGAATATAAAGGACAAGGTTTTCAGCCTAAGGCTGAAAAAGATGCGATTGAATTAGCCGAAAAACACAAAAAAGAATTTGCGGACTTGGGTGAGCGTTTCTTTAAAGATAATTTTGGTTTGAACGTCAAAGCCACGAATGTCGTTGGGAACGAAGATGGCATTGAAGTTTTTGTTCATTGCGACGATCATGATATCGTTTTTAATTCTAGTATTCTACTCACTAAAAATTCTTTAAGTCATAAAGGAAACATGCGCGCAAGCGAAGAAAGCGATGAACTTGCTACTCAAATTGGTAAAGTAGTCAGTGGCTTTGATTACAAAGCAAACAAAAAAGAATATGATGAACTCTACCAATACTTTAAAGATAATCAAAAGAACTATGGTTATTACGGATATACCAAAGAAGCGATTAATAAAACTCAAAACTCTGGTTATCAAAATGAATTCTTTTGGATTAGCGGCTATCCTATTGATTTAGCCCATTACGATAAATACTACAAACCTTTGATTCAAATGAACCAAAAAGAATTTAGCGAAAAATATCATCAAGCTAGAAACAATGCTATTGGTGGTGTATCTAAAACGCATGTTCTTACAACATTTTTTGACAAAAAAGAAGAATTTAGCAAAAACAAAGAAGGATATAAGTTGCCAGCAATTGCCAACGATATTAAAAGTTACAAACTGGGGCCTTCCAAAGATACTGTCGATATCACACTAATGTATACAAACAATGAAATCCGAACTTATGACGGCACAAAAAATGAAAACACTAGAATGTCTTACGGAGTGTATGATGACTAAAATGAGAATGAAAGTACAACTATACGTGCACTAGATGCTTCAGCTGCAACGATACAAAGTAATCTTCAATTAATAAATCAAGATCTTAATAAGCTTTCACTGTATTAATCAATATAAACCTTTTCAATTTAGATACATCAAGTATAATGAGGTGATTTATGAATAAGCTAGTTACTGTTATTGTCACTTTTTCTTTTTTGTTAGGAGGTTGTTCCTTTTCAAGTCAGCAAGTTCCACGTACAATGCCTGTCAACGAATATAAAGGACAAGGCTTTCAGCCTAAGGCTGAAAAAGATGCGATTGAATTAGCCGAAAAACACAAAAAAGAATTTGCGGACTTGGGTGAGCGTTTTTTTAAAGATAATTTTGGTTTGAATGTCAAAGCCACGAATGTCGTTGGGTACGAAGATGGTGTTGAAGTTTTTGTTCATTGTGACGATCATGATATCGTTTTTAATTCTAGTATTCTACTCACTAAAAATTCTTTAGTTAATAAAGGAAACATGCGTGCGAGCGAAGAAAGTGATGAACTCGCTACTCAAATAGGAAATGTAGTCAGTGGTTTTGATTACAAAGCAAATAAAAAAGAATACGGTGAGCTCTACCAATACTTTAAAGATAATCAAAAGAAATATGGTTATTATGGTTATACCAAAGAAGCGATTAATAAAACTCAAAACTCTGGTTATCAAAATGAATTCTTTTGGATAAATGGCAGTCCTACAACTCTAGAAAACTACGATAAGTATTATAAACCATTAATAAAACAGAAAAACAATGAATTTAAACAGTCCTATTTAAAAAATCGCAAAATCGCAATAAATCAAGAAAAAAGTGAACTTATTACAAGTCTATTTTCCAAAAGCACTCAGTATAATCCAAAAAAAGAGAGTTATAAACTACCTATAATCGCAAAAGATATTAATCAACTTTCTATTGGTCCCTCTGAAAAAGAAGTTTCAATTTTTCTCTTTTATACAGAAAACAAATTAGAAACATTTAATGCTAGACCATATCAAAACCATAAGGCAGTTTATGAGGTGTACCCAAATGAAAAACACGATTACTGAAAGAGATAAGATTGAATTATGTAGTTACTGGACGTACCAAGATTATACAATGCAAAAAGATTTTGATGTGAACGTCAAAAAGTTTAAAATAGTTGACGAGTATCATGCTAATGAAAATACAAATGGCTTGATCAAAAATAAAGTCAAAGGTATTGATATTGATAACATTACAGAAGAACAAATAGAAAACACTATGTTTATAAGTTGAATACACGTCCTCGTAAACGATTTGATTGGAAAACACCAGCAGAGCTTTTCAATGATAAGGTGTTGCACTTAATTTGACAATTGAAGTTCCTTTAATCTCAGTAACTATCATATCCGAATCTTTTCCATTCGTATCGTAGTATCCTATCACTCTTTTTCATCTAAACCTATTGTGTATTTCTAACTAAATTCTATTAATAATTTGTAATTCAACCTTATTTGAGTGTATTTTTGTCTATGTACAAGTATTGTGAATTTCATTACGTTTATAATTCTCTATATGTATATAAACTTATATTACTTAAAAATTACTTTTCCTAATAACTACTATAAGTACTTGAACCTTTTATCCTAATAACCAGCTATTGTTTCTTGAATTTTGAATTATAATTTTACCTTTTCAAAAGAATAAAAACTGAAATTATCATCCAAATTATAGTCATTAACGGGGCTATAGACTTGAAAAAGAAAATTCCGTATCTAATTTTACGAACTACATCAATAATGAAGGATACAAGAAAAATGCAGATAGAAACAAAAACAAGAAATTTATCGAACGCTATAAACTCTTCATTTATTGGTGATGGGATAACTAGAAAAATTATCACCATTAATGCAACAGAGACTATAAAATAATAAACCGATCTTATTCTAGCTGTTTGAAGATAACTTTCTAAATCTTCTATTTCTTCGCCTTTCGAATCTGTTTCCTTTAAAATTAAATATTGAACTAACTCTGGCTTTATCCAAAACATTTTAACGGCAGTATACATATACACAAGAGAACCAACAATCATAAAATAAAAGTAGTTACTTATATCAATATCGGTCGCTTTTTTTCCTATAAAGTAAAAAACAGTGAGTATGATTACAAATGCAGCATCTACTATCAGTCCAAATAAAGATATCCCCTCAGATTTAAATATAGATGCAACTACTATCAAATAAAATAAAACAAACAATCCTATTAAAATAACATAATCCAATTATAATATCCTCCTATCAAGTACTCCTAATCATCGCATTCCAACATGTTCATTAATTTTCATAAATCCGAGCTTTAACATCAATCCATGCCTTTTCGTCATTATAATTGGTTCTCAATGTATGAAAATATGATGAGATAAATGTAAGGTTCTTTTCCTTAGCAAATTCATTCATGTCTTCTAAAAGTTCAATTTCTTCTTCTATAAAACGATTAGTTTTAATACGACCTTGCAGCATCATACTCATGCAAAAATAAGTTCTATAATTTAGCTCTTCACTCGGTCTAATCGCCCTATCTACAGGCATATAAATTTCCATATTGCATTTACCTTGAAGATCAATTTGAGTAATTACATATGTAATTGGTCCCATTGAATTCAAGCCTTTTTGATTACATAATCTTCTGAAATCTTCAAATTTATTTTTAAATTCATCAGTTGTTAAATCAAAATATGTTTTATACACAACATTTTTCATCATTATTGAGGAATAGCTGTATTTATTCATTCACTTCTTCCTCCACATCTAGTTCTGCATATATTTCAAATACAGAACCTCCAAAATAATCAACCATAACATGGTAATAGGGCTTATTCTTTAATTTTAAATTGTTGGCAGTAGCAGCTTCTTGAATATTTTTATAAACAATCTCAAATTCATCTTCTTCAAAACACTTTTCAGAAAGTGTGGGTACTACTTCCAACATATTAATGTACTCAATATTTAACTCAGGTATATCCTTTAATTCACTATTCAAAGATATATATACAGAATATTGATACTCTCCTATACCAACAGGTTTCCTCGTGAACATAATTGGTCCCATCGGATAAATATCTTTATCGACAAAAAAATCATTTACTGTATCTAATGCCTCTAGCCAATCCTCACTCTCGTCTATTTGAAAAGTGATTTTGACACAATACGGCATAATTAACATTCCTAGCTCCATTAAATTAACACCCCATGTTCTTTAATACTTTCTTTAAGAAAAACATAAAATGCAATTGTTCTTATCATTAACAAATGCACGCAAAAGACCAAAATACCACTAAATAAAAGATCTTTATTTCCTCCATATAAAGTTGGTACATTAAAGTTTAAAACCATAATACTCACGATAGATAATAACGTTAAAATGCCACCAATATATTGATACACTTCAAACTTTTTCGACTTATTTTCTTTAAAAGCATTACTTCCAAACACATAAAGACCAAATACAGACAAAACTACCAAGAAAAAATAAACCAACCATATATTAAGTAAATTAAAATAATTTATAAGATTAAAAAAATAAACATTTCCATATCCAAACGGAATATTGTATCCTACAATCGTATTAATAATGATATATTTATTAATTAAATTCATAGAGAATTTTTTCGCTTCTCTTTTTATTTGAACAAATAATATAATCCAAGTTATAATAGAAAAAGCAAAATAACAATACCAATATACAGGTATTTCACCCAATACATTATTGCTTATAGCTAAACTAATATACTCAAGCCATATTGCAATATTAAGCAATGAAAAGGCAAAAACATAATTATTCCTTATACTTTCTGCATAATAACGTTGGTTTTCAATTTCTTTTTTATTCATTGTTATACATTCCTTCCAAAATACTTTTTAACTTAAGCTGTGAATTCTGCTATCCGCTAAAATTATTTTTAAGTATTCGACTCAAGTTTTCTTTTGCGTAATCCTTCCTTGACTTCCCTTTTTGATCAGTTTTGTCCAGAAAACTTCCTACAGCAGCACCAGCAGCTGCTCCTAATAATGTTCCTACTACTGGGACCGGAATGGCACTTCCAAGAATTGCACCAGCTACCGTACAAGCGCCATCACTTGCTAAATCCACACTCATTCCAGCAACTTTTTCTTCCCATGTTTTTTTGCTTAGGTTGTCGGTAATGTCAAGTACTATTCCTACTGGTTTCAAAACTTTGCCACCGATTCTGGACATTCCTTTTAATTTTTCTAGTGAATTTTTGTGTTTGAATTCCTTCCTAGCTTTTTTATATCTTTTTTGATACCATCTTTCCAAAAGCTTTTACTGTTCTAATGGTTTCTACCAATCCTCATTCTGTTTTATCTGAAAGGTGAATTTATCACAATCTGACATAATCAATAAATCTAACTCTATTAAATTAACACCCCGTGTTCCTTAATACTTTCCTTGAGTAATACATAGCATGCGAAAGTTCTTATCATTAGCAAATGCACACAAAAAACCAAAATACCACTATAGAAAATGTCTGTATGCACATCATAAACAGTTGGTACAAAAAAACCTAAAATCATAATACTTCCCGTTGCTAATAAAGATATGATGCCACCTAAAATTTTGGAAAATTCAGATTTTCTTGTTTTATATTCTTTGAAACTGTTGGTACCAAACATATATATGCCAAATGCAGATAAAGCAACAAGAGAAAGATAAAGCAACCATATATTTATCAAATTAAAATGATCAATCATATTTAAAAAGTAAATATTACCATATCCAATGGCTATATTATATCCAACAACAATATTAACCATAATATATCTACGAATTAAGTTTATTGAAAAACTTTCTTTAGATATTTTTATTTGGAAGAACAAAACCACCCATAATACTATTGAAAATGCGAAATAACAGTAAGCAAATATCGGGATTTCATCCCACATATCACAATATGACACCACAAATATATATTTAATCCATATTATAATATTCAGTAATGAAAAGGGAAAGATGTAATTATTCCTTATATTCTCCACATAATAACTTTGGTCTTCAATTCCTTTGTTTTTCATTTATATATTCCTTTTCCTTCCAAGACATTTTTAAATTTAATATATAATTTTACTATCTGGCAAAATTTCTTTTTAGAACTCCAGTTAAATTTTCTTTTGCATAATCCTTCATAGATTTTCCGTTGCCAACTTTTGTATCCAACGCTCTATCTACAACAGCACCAACAGTTGCTCCTAATAATGTCCCTACTACCGGAACCGGAATAGCACTACCGATTATTGCACCAGCTACCGTACATGCTCCACCACTTGCTAAATCCACACTCATTCCAGCAACTTTTTCTTCCCATGTTTTTTTGCTTAGGTTGTCGGTAATGTCAAGTACTATTCCTACTGGTTTCAAAACTTTGCCACCGATTCTAGACATTCCTTTAAATTCCTTTTGAGCTTTTTCATATCTTTTTGGATGCCATTTCCCCAAAAACCTTTTGAATTTTTAACTAGCGTCTCTCTTGAATTTAAATTTTCCTTACCATTACCTTGATAATCTATTAACATGAAAGTAATTTTATATGTATGAAAATTAACCAATAAAGATAAAATATAATACTGAATAATTTCTGGCTTCCCTGATCACTTAGTACCCGCAATTAAACCATTCGGGACGTGTACTTTTTCATGAAGATGCAATTTTTAAATATCATCATTTCCTCTAACGCATAACGAAACAGCCATTATTTTATTTTGTTTCAATCTCTTTCCACCGCTGTTTGTATTTAACTATTTATAAAGTCCAATTCGAAATTCCATTAACATAATTATCGAGATTTAACATGAACTTCATTTACGATTACTTTGCTTAAAGTAATTTTAAACCTATTCTTGTTCTTTATATTTGATTTTAAAAAACTGTATTATTTTTTTATCCAAGTTCCTTAATGCTAGATTATATTAACGATTGTACTTTGTAAATATTATTTACAGATAATTTACACAACTGTTTTTGTAGTATCACTAAGATATTAAAATAAATTACAATTTTACAAAGTAATTTACAATCGATGCATCAAATAAGTCATTCACTTACACTTATGAAGCAAATCAAAATACAAGAAAAAACCAATCAAACAACCTCGAAAGTAAAAATACCTTTTCAAATTCAATATCTGATAAAAGTGATTATAAAAACCACCAATCTACCAAAAGTAACGATTTCGATCAACAAATGAAAAGTGCGCCAGAGCCATTTCATCTCATATCTTCAAATATTGATATCATAACTCATGCAAATTCTAAAAATAAAAATGTATTAGTTACTCATGCATACGGTAAAGATAAAAGAGGATTTATTAACTCGACTAATGTAGAATTGCTTTATGATGAATTAGTATTAGCAGATTTTAATGAAAAAGCGAAAACGGTTGATGGGATGCCTCTTGCAATTGGAAATGGCAAAATCATTTCAAATCCTAATTTCTCAAATAAAAATAACTTATATACGCTTGGACAATGTACTTACTATGTATTTGATAAACGTGTACAAGATGGAAACTTAATTAGCACTTTATGGGGGGGATGCGAAAAACTGGGCCAGCCAAGCCAAAGCTGCTGGATTTAGAGTAGATAACCAACCACAAAAAGGGGCAATTTTCCAAACACCTCTCGGTGCATGGGGGCATGTAGCTTACGTTGAGCGTGTTAATATAGACGGAAGTGTTTTTCTTTCTGAAATGAACTATATTGCTCCTTTTATTATTTCAACAAGAACCATTCCGTCAGCTGAAGCGCATACTTATAACTATATACACTAGACTTAGTTGAATTAAAAGATAAAGCAACAATAAATATTAATAAAATGAAACTATCAAAAAATGAGGCGAACTATGAAAAAGCTAATCTGTTTCTTTTTAATTACTACTTTACTATTAGGAGGATGTAACAGTATGAAAAAAATAATGACTAATAATGCTATTCCTGAAACAATGCCCGTTAATAAATACACTGGGCAAGATTTTCAACCCAGAGCTGAAAAAAATGCCATTCAACTAGCAAAAAAACATAAAGAAGAATTTGTACTGCACCCCAAAAGTTGAACCTACAAAATTCAACTTTTGGGGTGTTTAATTATGAATAAAAGTTATAGTTTAGATTTCAAACTTA
>NZ_QPMO01000059.1:0-1361 GCF_003344575.1 Staphylococcus sp. EZ-P03
CTTCCAGAGGAAGCGTTTCTAGCTAATTCACGAGAAACAGTTGATGGGCTTCTGCAAATAGCTTTAGCGATTTTTCTTGAAGAATATCCTTTCGCGTTCTTCTATGGTAAGGTATTTATATGAGTCCATAACCATCATCTCCAGTAAAATTTTGTCTTCGCAAACTTTATTTTACTAGATTGATGATATGCTCCCTCTATAGTAGACACTAAAAAAAACAAAACTATAGGGGGAGCATTCTTATGTCTAAATATCTCGAAAGTGACACTAAATTATTTCTCTTAACATTTAGTTTAATAGATGAAGGTTATAGTTGTAATGAAGCTATAGAAAAGAGTGGTATAGAATTAAATAGAAAACAGGTGATGTTTAAATATCATCAATATAAAATACATGGCGTTGAGGTACTATTACCAAAGAAAAGCAATAATACTTATAGTAAAGCATTTAAAGAAACAATTGTTCAGGAATACTTAACTGAAGGTGTTTCTGCTGTTGATTTAGCAATAAAATATAATATTCCAGCATATTCTACTGTAAGGGATTGGATAAAACGATATACTTTAGGAAAAGAGAATGTTTCATATTCTCCATTACTAGGGGTGTATTCAATGAAAGCGAGAAAAACAACGTTCGAAGAACGTGTAGAAATAGTAGAAGCATGTATTGAGGCAG
Source organism: Staphylococcus sp. EZ-P03 (assembly GCF_003344575.1). Taxonomy (NCBI): domain Bacteria; kingdom Bacillati; phylum Bacillota; class Bacilli; order Caryophanales; family Staphylococcaceae; genus Staphylococcus; species Staphylococcus sp. EZ-P03. The sequence goes on from NZ_QPMO01000059.1 coordinate 676, forward strand.
AAAAAGATTATAAGAAAACGGCTTTAAAATATAATGTTAATTATGGTCAAGTATATAGTTGGGTTAAAAAGTATGAAAAATTTGGCAGTGCCGGTCTTGTAGACGGAAGAGGTAAAGGTAAGTCAACTCAGACAATGACTGACGAAGAACAAGCATTAGCTAAAACAAAAGCTCTTGAAGAAAGAATCAAATACTTAGAAATGGAAAACAAGATTTTAAAAAAGTTGAAGGAGAAAGAAAGAGAGCTGATCAATCGCCGTTTAGACAAATAGTTGAGTACCTTGTAATAGAAGACTTAAAAAATGAATATCCAGTAACTCTGTTATGTATGGTTGTTGGAATTTCTAGAGCCAGTTATTATAAGTGGAGAAAGAGAAGAGAATTTAAAACACAGCGTGAAACTGAAGATGAAATATTAATGTAAGAAATCTTGTGGATTTTCAATAAATACAACGGTATATATGGTTATCGTCGTATTCGTATATATCTGTTTAAGACTGGATAAAAAAGTAAGTCGCAAACGAGTATATCGTTTAATGAAAAAAATTAGGATTAAAATCTTGCATACGTGCTGCAAGAAAAAGATATAGACCCTCAACACCTACTATTACTGCAGAGAATTTATTAGATAGAGAATTTAGTGAAACTGAAGCTAACAAAAAATGGGTAACAGATGTGACAGAACT
>NZ_QPMO01000032.1:0-38822 GCF_003344575.1 Staphylococcus sp. EZ-P03
TTAAGTTTGAAATCTAAACTATAACTTTTATTCATAATTAAACACCCCAAAAGTTGAATTTTGTAGGTTCAACTTTTGGGGTGCAGTACAATACTAAAAATATCAGGGGATATGTTTATCATCTGTGTGCAATAACACTGATCAATTGCTTAGAACACTTAATATTATCCGGCTCTAAGCAATAGCGTTTTCGATAATAAGGCGAAGGGCGTAAAAACTAAAATACAGTTTCCACTTCCTTCTTCTTATTACTCAAACGCTGAACAATTGCTTAGAACACTTAATATTATTTGCCGTTTTTTTCTAGGTAGTATCCGATCCAAGCTGCTAATGGCAGACCGATAATAGGTGTTGTGATTGCGCTTAATGCGATAGCTGAAACAATCATGATAATACCGTTTTTAGAACCGAAACGCATGTGTTTGACTGTTTCGATAACGTCTTGTACATATTCTTTAAATGACATAAAAAGCCCTCCCTTTAAGAGTTGTTGTTAGATTATTCACATATAATATAACACTTTTTGAAACGTTTAGACATTAAAAGGGGAGTGCCTGATAAAAATAGAAAGAAGTGAAGGTATGGAATTTGAATATTTGTCTGAAGAGACCGAGCGGTTAGTGATTCGACCGCTGGAAGAAAAAGATTATGACATGTGGATGAAAGGTTTTTGCGGCAGAGATGTATCGCAAAATCCATATGACGAAGGAAAGTTGGATATGTCTGTTTGTACAAGGAAATGGTACAAGCAGCTGATAGAAAAACATCAACGCTTGTTAAAAGCAGATGATATTTATATTTTTGGTATTTTCCGTAAATCAGATGGGGTACATATCGGCAACTTAGATGTTGTGACTTTGGCGCGCCAACATTTTCAGTGGGCTGAATGCGGTTATGCGATACATAATCAATTTTGGAGACAAGGCTATGGTTATGAAGCATTAGCAGCGATGTTGAAAATTGCGGAGCGCCGTTTAAAATACCATCGTATTGAAGCACATGTCAATATCGGAAATGAGCCGTCAATCGGTTTATTAGAAAAAGCGGGCTTCAGATACGAATGTACACGTGAACAATTCTTATTTGAAAACGGAGAATGGACAGACCACTATGTCTATTTTAAGAATTTAAATTCACAATCGCCAATTAATTTCTAAACCTATCAATTTTACAAAAAATTAAGAAACAATTTGCAAAATATTAGGTATACTAGAGACAAGCAGTATTCTTGAAGGGGAAGTTCGAAAAAAGGAGGGGCACTCTGTCATCATGAAGGGCAGACTATTAGTATCATCAGACATTCATGGCCATGGAGAAGCCTTGGCCAAATTACTTGAATATGTAGACTATAATCCTAAACGAGACCAATTGGTATTACTCGGTGACTATGTAAATAACGGTCCGGATTCTGCAGGAACACTTAAAATGGTGCAGCAGTTACATAATGAAGGCGCAATTGTCTTGCTGGGGAATCATGATGTCCGCTGGATGAAGTCTAAAGAGAAACGCAAACGCAAATGGAAATCCGTATTAAAAGAGTTTGACAGTATGGCTAAGATTGATCATTATCTTTTTGTACATGCCGGCGTGAATCCCAAAAAATGTTTATCCAAACAAAAGCTCACCGAAGTGACAGGCTTTGAATCTGATGCAAAACTGTCACGCAAGATTAAAGGAAAATGCGTCGTACACGGCCATGTACCTACAAGACGATATGGTGCAAAGAAACATCGTATTCATGTCGAAGCACACACGATTGATATCGATACAGGTGCAGGACACGGCAAACGACTCTCGCTTGTTGATTTAACCCATCAACATGTCTGTGCAGTAGAAGTCGACCGTTTGAAGAAAATACATGAATACAGTTATGCGTAATTAAAAAGTCGAAGCTATCTATAGAAAATAGATAACATCGACTTTTCTTTTTGCGATCACTTTTGAGACATCTTTCTCTTATAAGCTTTTATATAAAGTATTGTAAGGAATATTCCTAATAACATAAGTGATAATTTTGTCATATTCGCACCAGCCGAATCCTTATGGCCGAATATGAGTATTGTTATAACATAAGGTGCGACTAGTGAAATACTGCAGAAAGCTAAAACTTTAGATTTAATAAGTGCTGCGATAATCAAGAAAATGATTACAATCCCAATTCCAATAAAGAAGCTGGTTGTGGGAGAAAATGTCGCAAAAACATGAATCGGATATTTTTCTGTGATAGATGCCCCGAACAATAAGATTGATAATGCAACTGCTATATAAACAATAATAAATGTTATAGATTTCGACGGCTTTTTATGCATAATTTTCCATTCAACGCCCCATTTTGACATGAAATATTTATATGCAATCCAAGTCAAAAGCAGTACACCTAACGTTATAAAGACGTAAATAATGGTACTTAAAGAAAAATTGAAAGGTCCTTCAAAAAAACGCGGCAGTATACGAAAGATAAGTACAAAAGCTAAGAGCAAAGCACTATATTGTATCCACTGTCTATCAAGAGGGACCTCTTTAGAAATTTTGTTGATATAGGATTTGACAGAACCGCCCGTCACATCATCAACACTATGTCCATGTGCTTCTGCTTCAGTTAAATGGTCTCTGAGTTCATCTTCGATTTCAGTAATGGATTGGTCATCTTTTCCGCGTTCCATTAATGTAATACGCAGTTTCATCAAGAATGATTCTGCTTCTTTACTTAACATCTTTGTCACTCCTTAATAGATTATTCATACCTTGGTTGAGCGCAAACCATTTATTTCTGAAGTTGTCGAGTTCTGCTTGTCCTTCTTGTGTAATCGTGTAGTATTTTCTTCTTGGACCGCCGGTGTCAGATTTGCGTGTCTCGCTTTGGATGTATGCTTTTTTGCTTAAACGCAGTAGGACAGGATAAATACTGCCGTCGCTGATTTCAGGAAAATTTTTCTCTTTCAGCTTTTCGAGTATTTCATAACCGTAAGTTTCGCCTTGTGCAATTAAAGCTAAAATAGCGCCATCCAATAAGCCTTTCATCATTTGATTAGAAATTGTCATAATGTCACCTCGTTAAGATAGAGGAAAGTTTAACTATCTTATAATGTAAGATAGTCTATTTTCTGTTCTTTGTCAACTATCTTATAATAAAAGATAGTAGGATGCAAAAACAGCACACGTCCATAGTCTGGTACGTGTGCTGCTGGATTATGATGCTTTGTTTTGATGTTTTTTCATGGCTTTCGGCATGGAATGTCCGCAGCCTTTATTGATTTCGCAAGCTGCGCATTTGCCTTGTTTGGATTTCTTGAAGAAGCGGATAATTGTAAATGCCGCATAGCCTAAAATGAGTAGTAGAATAATACCATTGATTAATAATGTCATATTGATTGCTCCTTAACTAAAGAGTTGGCTTGCTTGATAGAATACGAATGCAAGGATGTAGGCGATCGCAATCGGATAAAGCGTTGCGATGGCTGTCCATTTCCATGAGACGGTTTCTTTTCGAATGGCCGCAACAGTGGATAAACACGGAATATACAATAAGATAAACAACATAAATGCATAAGCAGATGCAGGTGTGAAATGGCTCGCAATCATATTAGTCAAACCTTGGCTGTCTACTGCGTAAATGATAGCCATAGCACTTACAACAACCTCTTTAGCTAAGAAACCTGGGATTAATGTAGCACCGGTCTGCCATGAACTAAAGCCTAATGGAATTAATAGTGGCGCAATCGCTGCCCCGATTAAATGCAAGAAACTTTGATCCACATCTACACCGAAACCTCCTGGGCCTGCATAGTTTAACAGCCAAATGACAACAGAACCGCCGAAGATAAATGTACCTGCTTTTTTCACAAAGCCTTTGGCTTTTTCCCAAGTACTTCTCCATAATGTTTTCGCAGAAGGCAGACGATACGGCGGCAATTCAATCACAAAGACTGAGTTTTCTTTTTTCAAAATTGTTTTCGTCATCACAAAGCTGACAATTAAAGCAACGACAATACCGATGACATAAAGGCTTAAGACAATCAATGCTTGGTGCGTCTTAAAGAATACACCGACAAAGAGGGCATATACCGGTAGACGTGCTGAACATGACATAAACGGAGTAATTAATATCGTTGTCAGGCGTTCTTTCTCTTGTTCAATCGAACGTGTTGCCATAACACCCGGAACATTACAGCCGAAGCCGATAATCATCGGGATGAACGATTTCCCATTCAAACCTAACCCTTCCATAATTTTATCCATAATTAAAGCAATACGTGCCATGTAGCCTGAATCTTCTAATACAGAGATGAAGAAGAATAATATTAAGATTTGCGGTACAAAGACGAGTACTGCACCTACACCGGCGATAATACCATCCGTAATTAAAGCTTGAAGGAACGGATAAAGTCCTAAAGCATTCATACCTTGATTGATCCAATCGGTAAATGTACCACCGATAAAAGCGTCGAGCTGATCGGATAACGGCGTGCCTATCCATGAGAATGTCGCTTGGAAAATCAGCCACATAATTACAAGGAAAATCGGGATGCCGACATATTTATTCGTTAAAATTTTATCGATTCGATCAGTAAGGTATTGTTTCTTTTTATCTGGATGTGAAATAACATCTTCAATGAGGGTATCGATAAATTCGGTTCTTGAACGGCGCATGCTGTCTACAATAGATAAGTCTGATTTTTGTGCAAGCTGTGTTCTGATTGCTTTTAAAGCGTCGATGTTGTGAGCGCCGATAAATTGTTCAATCGCAGGATTGCCGAGCAGATATTGTACTGCGATGAAACGATGACGTTTTTCTGGGAGGTCTAGATGTTGTTTTAAATAGTGCTGAATTTCAGCAAGTGCATGTTCTACGTGATGTTCATAAGGAATTTTCAGAGGCTGTGATGTCGATAATGTATCTTCTTTTAATAATTCCAAAATGCTTTCGATGCCTTGGCCGCTTCTTGCGACAATCGGCAATATCGGTAATTTCAACCGGCGCATCAATAAATTGCGGTCAATCATAATACCGCGCTTTTCAGCAACGTCGCCCATATTCAGACATAATAACAAAGGAGCACCAAACTCCATAAGCTGTGTTGTCAAAAGCAGGTTGCGCTTTAATTGGACGGCATCTACGATATTGATGATTTTTGAGAAATCATCGTGCAGCAAGTAGTCTGTAACGACAGTTTCATCCTTTGAAATAGGGAGTAAGTCATAAATACCAGGCAGATCGACTAAATCGCCTTGTTTATCTGTTAATAGACCGACTTTCTTTTCAACGGTCACACCGCTCCAGTTTCCTACATACTCATAAGAACCGGTTAATGCGTTGAAGAGTGTAGTTTTGCCGACATTCGGATTGCCGACAATACAATACGTATTAGACATCAGCTTGCTCCAAAGTGATATTGCATGCATCGCAATGTCTGATTCCGATACATTGTCCATCCATTTCTAATGTGCATGGACCTTTCATAAAGAACTTCTGACGTACTTTAATCTTACTTCCGACAGTAAAACCAAGTGCGCTTAAACGGTGCGCAAGCTTTGTATTATCAAATTGCATATTGATAATTCTATAAGTTAAACCAGTTTTTGCGTTCGCCGCATCGATCATAATCAACACCTCTTCCAATACTTCTAATTGATAACTATTATCAATGATATTTTACACTAATTACAAGGCTGCCACAATATAAAATGGTAAAATAATTCGAACTTTATTTGAACAATCGTTGGAATATTTGTATCAACCCTTTTGATTGAGCAAATGATTGAAATATAAATCATTGAAATTTAATGTTTTGGTAACTTTAAGCCTATTGCCTTTTTACTTTATCCTATATTATAATTTAGTTTATTGAGACTTAATGTTTTTAAAGATTGAATTCAGTTCTGCACTGTCATGCTGGGATAGATGTCATCTAAAAGAGTTCGACACATGAAAGCCGTCTGGACTGTTATGTGCAGGTGCTGGTATTGATCTTATTTTGAATGCTTCCATATTATAGATGATGTCTTCTGATGGGAAGATTGATTTGCTAGAAAGGCTGGCACGTTTGATTTCTGATAATTAACACAAATAGATGTGCAGATGAAGGCAGATTTATATATTGAATGTGAAGCGGATATGAAGCTGACGTTGCGTTATTCTTAATTTGATGTGATTTTAATTGCGATTGTCATTAATTGTGATTAAAGAATGTAAATTAAGTGTAAAACTTATGCAACGATTCAATTAATATGAATGCATTTAGAATGTTTTCTATTATAATGAATCACAAGCGGTCGGATTCGTCGTGAAAGCAAAGCAGCAGCAACGCTTCTGACATGTAGCATTCAATTTTCCGCATTACGGAGGTAACGAAGCAATATGGAAGAAAATAATAATTTTGATTTTTCAAAAACATTGGAGATAATCAAACGCAATTTAAAGTGGTTGATTATTTTACCCATTGTGGGGCTTTTATTAAGTGTGGTGCTGACGGCATTTGTTGCACAACCTAAATTCGAAGCAACATCACAAGTGCTCATTAAAAAGAGCGATAAAGGTGATTTGACAATGGCTGAGAAGTTCCAAGCCGATTCACAAATTGTGGCTACATACACTGATATCGCTAAAAGCCCGCGTGTATTAGGTAAGGTGGCAGAGGAAGTAGGCAACGATGAAGACGCAAAATCTATCAAAGAAAAAGTTGAAGTCAACAATCAGCCTAACTCGCAAGTGCTGAACTTTACCGCAACAGCAGAAAGTGAAAAAGACGCTAAGAAAATTGCGGATGCTTCCGCAGAGGTCTTTAAACAAGAAGTAGGGGATTTATCGCAAGATGGCGGCATTGATATTTTGTCTAAGTCAGGCGATGATGTGAAAGAAATTTCATCTAGTATCGGCAAGAATGCAGTTGTAGGATTCGTCGCAGGTTTCATTATTGCGGTGATTGTCGCATTAATCCGAGAATTTTTGAAGAAGACTAAAACCCCTGCATCACATACAAGCAAACAACAGACACAACATACAAATCAACGCAGACGTACAAAAAGAGAAGATTTAACACAAGATGACTTTGAAACTAGATAATCAGCTAGTTTATCAATAATCATTTTAGAGGAACAGCGGGTTGGGATGGCAGATATTCCCAACCTTTTCCTGTTCAAACGTACATACTTTATATTCGGCACCTAGTTCAGACAGAGATCAATTAATTGAGGTGAAATATAGTGTCAAAAATTTCAGCAAGACAACAGCGGCTGATGTTACTGCTTGTGATCGACTCCATCATTGTCGCATTTTCTGTCTTCTTAAGTTACTTAATTCTCGAACCGTATTTCCGCGGTTATTCTTTAACATTGCTTATCCTATCTTCACTGGTATTGCTCTTCTCGCATCATATCTTTGCCAGCGTGTTCAATCTTTATCACCGTGCATGGGAATATGCCAGTGTCAATGAAATGATCGTCATAGTCAAAGCGGTCACATGTTCCATGGTGATGACAATCTTGATTGTGCCTTTCTTTACACATGAAGGACCTTTCTTAAGATTGTACTTCATCACTTGGATGATGCATGTGTTGTTAATCGGCGGTTCAAGACTGTCATGGCGTTTATTCCGCAGAACATTGAAGACAAAAAGCAAGAAGCGTCAAAATACTTTAGTCATCGGTGCAGGGGAAGGCGGTTCAATGTTAATCAATCAAATGTTGAAACGTCCGACAATGGGATTAGAACCTGTTGTTGTAGTCGATGATGATCCGAAGAAACAAAAATTGACGATTACAGAAGGGGTTAAAGTACAAGGTGTCATTGATGACATTCCGGACTTAGTACGCAAGTACCGTATTAAGAAAATCATTATTGCGATTCCGACTTTAACACAACAGCGTCTAAGAGAAATCAATGATATTTGCGAAAACTTAAGCGCAACGGTATTGAAAATGCCGAATATTGAAGAGGTTATATCTGGTAAATTAGAAGTCAGCCAGCTGAAAAAAGTAGAAGTGGAAGACTTGTTAGGACGCGACCCGGTTGAATTAGATATGGAAATGATTTCTAAGGAATTAACACATCAAACAATTATGGTTACCGGCGCAGGCGGTTCTATCGGTTCAGAAATCTGCCGACAAGTCTGCCGCTTCGCACCAGCACGTATCATCTTATTAGGTCATGGTGAAAACAGTATTTACTTAATTCACCAAGAACTTCAAAAGCAATACGGCGATCAAATCGATATTGTGCCGGTTATTGCGGATATTCAAGACCGTTCAAGAATGTTTAAAATCATCGAGCATTATCAACCCTATGTGGTATATCACGCAGCGGCACATAAACATGTACCGATGATGGAATACAATCCAAGCGAAGCGATTAAGAACAATGTTCTCGGTACCAAAAATGTGGCCGAAGCTGCACGCAATGCGCGCGTTTCTAAATTCGTAATGATTTCAACAGATAAGGCAGTTAATCCGCCGAACGTTATGGGCGCATCTAAACGTGCTGCAGAAATGATTGTACAAAGTATGAATGAAGCAGACTGCAAAACAGACTTTGTGGCGGTTCGTTTCGGCAACGTATTAGGTTCACGCGGTTCTGTAATTCCATTATTCAAGAAACAAATCGAAGCCGGCGGTCCGGTGACAGTAACGCACCCTGAAATTACACGTTACTTTATGACCATTCCTGAAGCTGCACGTCTGGTATTGCAAGCAGGCGCGATTGCAGAAGGCGGAGAGGTCTTCGTATTGGATATGGGAGAACCAGTGAAGATTGTCGACCTTGCGAAGAACTTGATTCGCTTAAGCGGTTATAAAGACGGCGACATCGAAATTAAATTCAGCGGTCTCAGACCGGGTGAAAAACTATATGAAGAATTATTAGATGAAGATGAAATTCATCCTGAACAAGTCTACGAAAAAATCTATCGCGGAAAAGTAGAGAGAATGAAAAATGATGATGTACTCCGCATATTGGATGAAATCATTCATAGTAAAGACTATAAACAAAAATTAATTGATCTTGCGAATCATCGCTATGAAGAACAAAACGGCAAATCGGCGAAGGAAGATGAAGGTAATACAGACATCCCGCCCTTTCGTCTAATCAAATAAAATGAATCAAAAGTATCTGATTATCATAAAGATGACCAGATACTTTTGTTTGTATTTGACTATTATAGGTTAAAACCCTAATATTAGCAGTGATGTTAACGTAACAAATGAGGTAATATCACAACTTGATAACACATAAGTTAAAGACATTAATAAGTGGTGATAAGTGACTTATACATAAAGAATCAGTTGCGCTTAATACCACCTTTTAAAAAGGAGATTTTTCATGACGAAGATTAAAAAAGCAGTTATTCCAGCGGCAGGTTTAGGTACACGTTTCTTACCTGCGACAAAAGCAATGCCGAAAGAAATGTTGCCGATACTTGATAAACCGACAATTCAATACATTGTAGAAGAAGCCTATCGTGCCGGCATTGAAGACATTATTATTGTTACAGGCAAACATAAACGTGCCATTGAGGATCACTTTGATAATCAAGTAGAACTTGAAAATAATCTGAGAGAAAAAGGTAAGATGGACTTGTTAGAAAAGGTGCAGCATTCAACGCACTTAGCGAATGTCTTCTATGTCCGTCAGCGTGAACAAAAAGGCTTAGGCCATGCGATTTGGACAGCGCGCCAATTCATCGGCAACGAACCGTTTGCGGTTTTATTAGGGGATGACATTGTAGAATCAGAAACCCCAGCTATCAAACAATTGATGAATGTCTATGATGAAACAGGCAAATCTGTCATCGGTGTACAAACTGTTCCAGAGAAAGATACGCACCGTTACGGTATTGTAAAACCCGAAAAACAAAACGGACGTTTATACGAAGTAGAAAAATTTGTGGAAAAACCAGCACCAGGTACAGCACCTTCTAATCTTGCGATTATGGGCCGTTATGTTTTAACACCGGAAATCTTTGATTATCTGTCTACACAAGATAAAGGCAGCGGCGGAGAAATCCAGTTAACAGATGCCATCGAACGTTTGAACCATGATGATGACGTTTATGCATATGATTTTGAAGGTCAGCGCTTTGATGTCGGAGAGAAAACAGGTTTTGTGAAAACAACCATTGCATATGCATTAAAAGATGAAGACATGAAAGAAGATATTAAGTCATTTATCAAATCACTTGATCTATAAACGAAACAAATAGCAGAGGGCTGAGAAGTCCTCTGTTTTTTAGTGCTGTTATACTTAAAGATTTGGTTATATATTAACTTTTTAGGGTATATTAATAATGAATAGATTATGACTAAACTTTTTCATAGAAAGAAGTGAAATTTTATGTATGATAAAATTCTAGTACCCTATGATTTCGGAAACGCATTTAATAATGTACCTGAGCAACTAGCTAAATTAACGAATAATAGTAAAGATGCGAAAATCACGGTTTATCATGTAATTTCTGAAAATGATTTAGCCAATTATGTACGTTATCAAAACAAACATTTTGAAGAAGTAGCAAAAGAAAAAGAAGCAGACATGAAACCGTTTATTCAAAAGCTGGAAGAAAGAGATTTGAATTATGAAATTGTCTTTACGACAGGTCCGGCAACGAGAGAAATTTTAGATGAATTAGAGAAAAACGACTACGACGTTGTTGTGATGAGTAACAAACGTTCTCGCATAGAAATTAAACACGTCTTAGGTCATGTGACACATAAAGTCGCAAAACGTGCACATGTTCCTGTTCTGATTGTGAAGTAACAAAATCAGCGTTGAAACAGATGTACACACGACAATGTTATGAAAGTATTAAGGAAACCGCTTCGGCGGTTTCTTTTATGTTTATGCGCGAAAAAACGGGTAGAGAATATCTAAAGGGGAGGGAATTTCCATGGAAATATTGAAATATAATGAATGGAAAGATGAACAGCAAACATTACAATTAATTACGCAAATCTTAGGCAAATACAAACTCGCTTGCAACTATCAAGCACCGCAATGGGAACATCTGACATTAACGATTACACCAGAAGGTTATACGACAGGTTTGATGTATTATGGCGAAAAGTATTTCTCAATCAGCATCAACTTATTAGATGACCAGATTGAAGTACGTGTTAATGATGAAATGACCACATTCCCATTAAAAGACGGCAAAACAATTCAAGATTATTACGAACAAATCACAGGTACTGTAAAACAATATGATATTCAAGCAGAACTGAATAAAGTACCGCAAGAGATGAACACAACTACACCATTTGGTGAAGATACAGAACATCATCACTATGATCATGATAAAGCAGTGAAAGCACTGCGATTAATGCAGTATGCCAATCGTGCATTAGAACGTTTTGTGAACCCGCTGCGCGCAAGAATCGAAGGACCCGGCTTATTCTGGGGAACTTTCGATATCTCTGCCATCGTGGTGTATAACGAAATGTATGAAACATTTAAGCCGTATCAAGTGATAGAATACGGCTGCTTCGATGAAAGATTTGTGGAATTCGGCTTTTGGTTCGGCGACGATAATTTTGAAGGCCCGACTTTCTTCGTCTTGCCTTATCCATTTGTGGACAGTGATTTCGAATATGAAGGCAAACTGCCTGAAGGTGCCTACTTTGATCAGCAACTGACAGAGTTTGTCTACGAATTGAAACAAGGTGATTTAGCAGAACTTGATGTCATTGATGAAACATTCAAACGCGGCTTTGACATCTTCAGCAAGCATCAAGGATGGGAAGGCACAGACCATTATACGATTCCGCTCAGAATGCCGAAGAACGCTTTATCAGATGATGAGGCATAGCACAGTGAAATAAAGTTCGCTATAATAAAGATAATAACGAATCCACCTGAGAGAAGGAGCGGCACATCAATGATAGAGATGGATGGCATTGTAGCCAAAATGAAAAATCAAAAGATAAACTATGATAGAGTACTAAAGAAAATGATTAACCAATGGGAACGTGCAAATGAACGACCTAAAATTATGCTGCACAGTTGTTGCGCACCTTGCAGCACCTATGTATTAGAATTCTTGTCTGAATATGCGGACCTTGCGATTTATTTTGCGAATCCGAATATTCATCCAAAGAAAGAATATGAACGCCGTGCTTATGTACAAAAGACATTTATTGAAGACTTCAATGAAAAGAATGGTACACATGTCCGTTATATCGAAGCACCTTATAAACCGCATGAGTTTATGAAAATGGCCAAAGCGAAAGGTGTCACAGACGAACCTGAAGGCGGTCTCCGCTGCAAAGCCTGTTTTGAAATGCGTTTAGATATGGTCGCAGAAGCGGCTGTGGAATACGGTTATGATTACTTCGGCAGTGCATTAACGTTGTCGCCGAAGAAAAATGCGCAAATGATTAACGAGTTAGGTGCAGAAGTTCAAAAACTTTATGATGTGAATTATCTGCCGAGCGATTTTAAAAAGAATAAAGGTTATGAACGTTCGCTTGAAATGTGCAGAGACTACAATATCTACAGACAATGTTATTGCGGCTGTGTTTTTGCGGCACAAGCACAAGGCATTGATTTCAAAGAAGTGAATAAGTCTGCACAAGCGTTCTTTGATGAACTTAAAGCAAATGAAGCAGCACGTCCTTAAGCGGGCGGCTGCTTTTTTGCTGTATGCTTATTTTAATTTTTGGTTCACCATATCGATAAAACGTTTGTTCTTTATATAGTTGATCATCCAAATGATTAAATAGACCAGCATAAAGATGAGTGTGAAAACTAAGAAGTTCAATATATCAAGCGGAAACCAGCCGGCTAAAATTGCGAGCGGCAAGAAGCCTGCATAACTTAAAATACTGTGAATGAGCGTCATTTTAAGGAGACTCCAGTCTGTTTGCGTAAAGATGAAATCTGTTAAAGTAAACAAAATACCTATACATCCCCAGATTATGACACACAGCAGCATAATCATAGGTTCTGACAAGTGCTGATGGTAAAGTTCGCCCATGGTTGAAACGGGAGATAGCGGTACGTACTGTCCTTGACCAAAGATAAAAGAGAATATCAGCGATAATGCAATACCGATAGTGATGCCGATCATGAAACCCGATGTTAGAGATTGCAGGAATTGTTTCATTGGAATAACCTCGCTTTCAATTGTTTAAGATAGCGGCGTGAAGAATAAGTGTCGTCCCCATGTTTCATTTCAATATGAATCATACCGTTCGGACTTAAGCTGAGCTGGCGGATATTATGCATATTGATGATTTCAGATTTAGATATTCTGATGAACTGATCTGGAAGTTTGGTTTCAAGCTGATACAGGCGCGCTTGGATATGAATGCGGTGCGACTTTGTATAGGCGAATAATTTGCGCTGTTCTGAACGGATGTAGAGAATCTCTTCGATTGGGAAGCGGTAAGTCTTATCATTTTTTTACCGCAAAGTGTCGCAATACCAGTGACTGTTGTTGCGGCGTGAATAATCGCATCTACCATTTGATTATGTGTTTGTGCGTAAATATCTACATGCTCATCTTTATGGCTGTGATCAATATAGGTGTTGACTTTCATTGGCTTGCCTCCTTTGTTAATTCCATTAAAGCAGACATTCAATCTGATGAGAATACTTTTAACACCAACGGTATAACGTGTGTGACGAACGGCAAAAGAGAAAAGAAAAACAAAAAAAGAGAAGGTCTGGGGAAACCTTCTCTCGATTACAGTGATTTCAAAAATGATGGGGAGTCATTTTTGGTACTTGTAATAACAATATCAATTTTTTATAAGGAGTTTGTTTTAAGTGAGATACATTCAGGGGAAAACGTATCTGCACTTTCTAACTGTGTATATTTCTATAAGAGTTCATCAATATGATTGGTTATATTTTTCTTCCGATACTTACTTAGCCTACAATTTTTAAGGAGTGGATTGAGCAGTTAATGAGATGCAAGACGTTGAATCCTCTATCATCCAATCTATCTGTATCATTAACACTCAACTTTTGAATATACCAATTACTCATTTTCAGAGATAAGCCGTTCTATGATTCAATATTATTTTGGGCACACAATAAATCGCGCTGTATACAATTAGTTGGGAGTGGAAAAGCAATAGGTTGGGGAGCCTGTCTGCTTTTTTCAGCACGTATTCTATTGAGTTTGAATGCTTTGAGCGTCAGGGGAAACGCTTGTTCATTTTATATTGAATCACTTGCGTTGGTATTGAATCTGAGATGGGGTAATCTCATTTTTGATTCATCAACCTGCTATGCACAACTCACCTCCTGAAATATACTGCAATTGATGCACAATCATTTCAGATGCGGGGAACATCATTTATGATCGATGCAGCAACATGACAGAAATCCTACCACAGACTGACTGTCATAATGACATTTCTAGGTGTTGTTCTGAGATGTACTCGTTCACTGTAAAGCGTCGCATTATTGTCTATTTATAATGCCGCCAGATTAAGAGTTTAAATAGATAGCGTTGTTATAAGCACTTATCTATCCACTGTTCATTTCTCTAGGTCTCTTGAACAGCAACATCGCTTGCAACAACTTTGTTATCTATTTCACATACTACAATAACAGACTTTGTGATTAAAATCACTAAATATGGTGCATAACTTTTTAGAGTTGTGACATTATTGTGAATCTGTCCGAGCAACTGTTGTATTGTGTAAGCGCTGTATTACCACAGAAGTATAGTACACAATGTGAATATAAGGAGTTGTTTCCTATTTATATAGGGCTGAATGCTTGTTTACAGGGGATAAGACAGGGTAGATTAGAAATGAAACAGTGCTGTAAATGAAAGGATGATGAGATTTATGGCAATCAAGGTGAAACGTATATATGAAGATAAAGCAGAAAATGACGGTATCAGAATATTAGTCGACCGTGTTTGGCCGCGTGGTATTTCAAAAGAAAATGCGAATCTGGATGAGTGGATAAAAGAAATCGGTCCTACTCAATCACTCAGAAAATGGTTCGGTCATGATCCGGATAAGTTCGAAGCGTTTGAAAAGAAATATATAGAAGAACTTAAAAATAATGAAGAACAGAATGAAGCATTCAATACGCTTGAAGGTATAATTAAAAATGCGCGCAAAGATGTTGTGTTATTATTCGGTGCAAAAGATGAAAAACACAATCAAGCAGTCGTACTTAAATCCTATTTAAAAGAATTAGGTTATAAATAAGTAATAACTTTCATTAAATCCAAAATACATTGAGTTGAAAAGAAATAGTATACAGAAATCGGTGTGATTATTTCGTCCGGCCTTGCAGTTACTGCATTGCCGGATTATTTTTGTTTTGAAAACAAATCACCAACTGTTCTAATACACATGATATAGAATGTAACACTGACTCTAACAGATTCACAGACTCGTCACATGTTGCATGAAACGCTTTCATATTTTAGTGATTTATTTCACAAAGCACGATATAATAATATGTGAAAAGGTGAACAAACTTAATAACCTAAAAATACAAACTATCCATCGGAGGGATAATCATGATTGAATCTAAATCAAAAAAGCAATCAGCATGGTCAGGTTTTGCGACAGGTAAATGGACTTCAGAAGTGGATGTAAGAAACTTTATTCAATTGAACTACACAATGTATAACGGAGATTCTTCTTTCTTAGAATCACCAACAAGAGCAACAAGCGATCTTTGGGAACAAGTGATGCAATTAACAAAAGAAGAACGTGAACGCGGCGGCATGTGGGATATGGATACAAAAGTCGCTTCAACGATTACTTCACACGATGCAGGCTACTTAAATAAAGATAAAGAACAAATTGTCGGTGTTCAAACAGAGAAACCATTCAAACGTTCAATGCAGCCGTTCGGCGGTATCCGTATGGCAAAAGCAGCTTGTGAAGCATATGGTTATGAATTAGATAAAGAAACAGAACGTATCTTCACAGATTTGCGTAAAACACATAACCAAGGTGTATTCGATGCATACACTAAAGAAATGTTAGCTTGCCGTAAAGCAGGTATCATTACTGGTCTTCCAGATGCTTACGGACGCGGCCGTATTATCGGTGACTATCGCCGAGTAGCTTTATACGGTGTAGATTACTTAATTGAAGAAAAAGTAAATGACTTCAATAACATGTCTAGTCAAATGGATGAAGCAACAATCCGTTTACGCGAAGAATTATCAGAACAACATCGTGCATTGCATGAGTTGAAACAATTAGCTGAAACTTACGGTTATGACATAAGCAAACCGGCAACAAACTTTAAAGAAGCAGTACAATGGTTATACTTCGGCTACTTAGCAGCAATCAAAGAACAAAACGGTGCCGCAATGAGTTTAGGACGTACGTCTACTTTCTTAGACATTTACGCTGAACGCGACTTGCAAAATGGCGACATTACTGAACGTGAAGTACAAGAAATTGTGGATCACTTCATTATGAAATTACGTCTTGTAAAATTCGCAAGAACACCAGATTACAATGAATTATTCTCAGGCGACCCTACTTGGGTAACTGAATCTATCGGCGGTGTAGGTATTGACGGACGTCATATGGTAACGAAAAACTCATTCCGTTTCTTACACACTTTAGATAACTTAGGACCAGCACCAGAACCAAACTTAACAGTTTTATGGTCACAACGTTTACCAGAAAACTTCAAAACTTTCTGTGCTGAAATGAGTATTAAATCTAGTGCAATCCAATACGAAAACGATGACTTAATGCGTGAAAGCTATGGCGACGACTACGGTATTGCATGTTGTGTATCTGCAATGCGTATCGGTAAACAAATGCAATTCTTCGGTGCACGTGCCAACTTAGCAAAAACATTGCTTTATGCAATCAACGGCGGTAAAGATGAAAAATCAGGCAAACAAGTCGGACCAGAATTCGTACCTGTAACTTCTGAAGTATTAGACTATGATGAAGTTTATGCGAAGTTCGATCAAATGATGGAATGGTTAGCAGGCGTTTATATCAACTCACTTAATATCATCCACTACATGCACGATAAATACAGCTATGAGCGTATTGAAATGGCATTGCATGATACAGATGTATTACGCACAATGGCAACAGGTATCGCAGGCTTATCTGTAGCAGCTGACTCATTATCAGCAATCAAATACGGTGAAGTGCGCGCAATCCGCAACGAAGAAGGCTTAGCAGTTGATTTCGAAACAACTGGCGACTTCCCTAAATATGGCAACAACGATAAACGTGTCGATGATATTGCGATTGAATTAGTGAAAACATTCATGAAAAAATTACGCAAACACAAAACTTACCGTGATTCAGAACACACTATGAGTGTCTTAACAATCACTTCAAACGTAGTATATGGTAAGAAAACTGGTAATACACCAGATGGACGTAAAGAAGGCGAACCATTCGCACCAGGTGCTAACCCAATGCACGGCCGCGATGAGCACGGTGCTTTAGCATCATTATCATCAGTTGCGAAAATCCCTTACGAATACTGTAAAGACGGTATCTCAAACACATTCAGTATCGTACCGAAATCATTAGGTAAAACAGATATGGAACAAAACCATAACTTAGTTTCTGTATTAGATGGTTATGCAATGCAGCAAGGTCATCACCTTAACATTAACGTATTCAACAGAGACACATTATTAGATGCGATGGAACATCCTGAAGAATATCCGCAATTAACAATCCGTGTATCTGGATACGCAGTTAACTTCATCAAATTAACTAGAGAACAACAATTAGACGTTATCTCAAGAACATTCCACGAAAGAATGTAGTCACTATCAGGGAATTAAAAGCCGTCAATCGTGCGGCTTTCCCTTTTAAATAAAGTATAAGGATCACATAAATAAAGAAAGGACGATTATTATGGAAGGAAGAATTCACTCAGTAGAAAGTTTAGGGACAGTTGACGGACCAGGGCTTCGCTACATTATATTTACACAAGGGTGTTTATTGAGATGCCTGTACTGTCACAACCCTGATACTTGGGGGTTAACAGATGCACCGCGCAAAGCAACTGTTGACGAATTGGTGGATGAAATTCTTCCTTATCGTCCTTACTTTTCAGTTTCAGGCGGCGGTGTCACTGTAAGCGGCGGAGAGCCGCTGCTTCAAATGCCGTTTATCGAAGCACTATTTCAAAAGCTTAAGCAAGCAGGTATTCATACATGTATTGATACTTCGGCAGGATGTGTGAATGAAACTCCTGCATTCCTTTCCCATTTAGACAATCTGCTTGAGCATACAGATTTAGTTTTGCTGGATTTAAAACACATGGATGAAGCAAAGCATATTGAGCTTACAGGCAAACCGAATACGCATATTATTAAATTTGCGAAGATGCTTTCAGAACGCAAGCAGCCTGTATGGATCCGTCACGTCCTTGTGCCGGGGTATACAGATGATGAAGCACATTTAAGAAAACTAGGCGAATTTATCAATACTTTAGATAATGTGGAACGTTTTGAAATTCTGCCTTATCATCAATTAGGTGTGCATAAGTATGAAGCTTTAGAGCTTGCGTATCCGTTAGAAGGTGTACAAGAGCCGACGAACGAAGAAGTGGTACGTGCTTATAATTTAGTGAATTTTAAAGGAATTACACCTGTAAGTGTATAATCAAATGAAACAGACGTTGGGCAGCAACTTGCTCAGCGTCTTTTTTAACCTGTCTTTGTTGACAAGAAATCTGTGATTTCTTTAAAATACTTGTGTTATTGAAATATATCTTCATTTCATGAATGAAACACCTTGCTTACGGGGAATAGAAGTAGGGTGAAAAGTGATATATCAATTTCATCATTTCAAGGAGGATTCTCATCATGTTTGAAAAATTACTAACATCTTTAGGCGTTGGGGCTTTAACAATCGAAACACGCCTAGAAAAAGAAGCATTTGATGCTAATGAATTAATTAAAGGGAAAGTTGTGCTTAAAGGCGGAGACGCTGATCAGCAAATCTCTAAAATTAAATTGTCACTGATTGAACATGTTAAAAATTCAACAGAGCATAGTGACTTCGATGAAATGGAAAATGTGCTGCAAGAATATGAAATTCAAAGCAAACAAGTAGTTGAAGCTGGGGAAACTACTGAAAAAGCATTCGAATTCCCATTAGAAAAATTCGATTTTGAAAAAGGTACAGATGCACTGACATTAAGAACTTATGTCTATATCGACAGCGGTGCAGATGCTGAAGAAGATGCTGAAATCAGAATTCAATAAATTGAAATAGAAAGACACCGTCTTCCTTATAACAAATAGATGCGTTTGTAAGGAAGACGGTGTCTTTTGTATTCATAAAGCTTAACGTGAAATACGGATTACTACTTTGCCAGCAGCATGTCCTTGTTTAAGATAATCCAAAGCATTATTTATCTCTTCAAAATCAAACGTCACATCAATTACTGGACGGATTTTTCCGCTTTCAACTAATTGACGCAATTTATTGAGCGTTTTACGGCTGTTATGCATAAAGAGAAAATGATATGCGGCGTGATGTTCGCGTGCTGTGCGATGGATTTTGCGTGCTGCCCATTGCAGCAACCATCTTTTCCATAGCGGCATACCAAATTGGATTGCATTTTCACCGTCAGGTTTACCGTTGATAGAAACGACTTTTCCGAGCGGTTTTATTATTTTAAAGGCATCTAATAAATGTGTACCGCCTAATGTATCTAAGACACCATCGTAGTCTTTTAAGATTTCAGTAAAGTTTTGACGGTGGTAATCGATAACAATATCGGCACCCAGCGCTTTAACTAATTCTCGGTTTTTAGCACTCGTTGTTGTCGCAACGTGTGCACCTAATACTTTTGCGATTTGGACAGCTAATGTTCCTACACCGCCTGAACCTGCTTGAATTAAGACGTTCTGGCCGCGTGTGACATGCATTGTATCATTGAGCGCTTGATACGCTGTTAAGCCTGCCATAGGGAGCGCAGCAGCGTGTGCATAGCTTAAATTGCGCGGCATGGCAGCTATTTCGTTTTGTGTTGCGGCAGTATATTCTGCTAAGGCACCTGGTTTTGTGCCGTACACTGCATCACCGATTTGAAAGGCAACAACATGTTTGCCGACGGCGACGACTTCGCCTGCGAAATCATGCCCCATAATATACGGTGTTTTATAATTAAAGAACATACGGATGGCGCCGCCTTGTGCAATTTTATAGTCGACAGGATTTAAACTTGCCGCATGGACTTTGACTAAGACTTGATTGTCTTCAATTTTCGGACGTTCTACTGTTTCAATTTTTGCTTGTTGTGCTTTTTTATATTTATGTATCACTACAGCTTGCATTTTATCGTTTGTCATGACTCACACTTCCAATTTCCAATATACTTCATTATACACCCCAATTCCCTTTGCAGAAGTTGATTAATCTAGAATTCACCAGTTTGTGAAATTGTATTTCATGCATGGTAAAATAAAGGTAAGGCAAGTCACAAAGAACAGATGAAAGAGAAAACTTGAAGGAGTGACAGATAATGAGAATGGTGGATTTGATCGATAAGAAGCGTGATGGGAAGGCATTGACGACAGAGGAAATGAATTGGATGATTGAACATTATACCAATGGCGACATTCCTGATTATCAGATGTCGAGTTTTGCGATGGCGACTTATTTCCAAGATATGAATGATGAAGAACGTGCTGCATTAACGATGGCTATGGTGCATTCGGGAGATGTGATTGACTTATCCGCAATCGAAGGGATTAAAGTAGATAAGCATTCGACAGGCGGTGTCGGCGATACAACGACATTAGTATTGGCACCTTTAGTTGCGGCTGTGGGTGTACCTGTAGCTAAAATGAGCGGCCGCGGTTTAGGCCATACAGGCGGTACGATTGATAAATTAGAATCTGTAGAAGGTTTCCACGTTGAAATTTCAGAAGATGAATTTATCCGTCTTGTAAATGAAGATAAATTAGCAGTAATCGGACAAACAGGGAATTTAACTCCGGCAGATAAGAAGATTTATGCACTGCGCGATGTGACAGGGACAGTTAATTCTATTCCATTAATCGCATCTTCGATTATGAGCAAGAAGATTGCGGCAGGTGCTGATGCGATTGTATTAGATGTTAAAACAGGCAACGGTGCCTTTATGAAAACATTAGAAGATGCGAAAGCTTTAGCACATGCGATGGTGAAAATCGGCAATCATGTCGGCAGACAAACAATGGCGATTATTTCTGATATGAG
Organism: Staphylococcus sp. EZ-P03; assembly: GCF_003344575.1. NCBI lineage: Bacteria > Bacillati > Bacillota > Bacilli > Caryophanales > Staphylococcaceae > Staphylococcus > Staphylococcus sp. EZ-P03. Next base: position 21,163 of record NZ_QPMO01000032.1, read on the forward strand.
CCAACCGCTCGGCAATGCGATCGGCAACGCTTTAGAATTGCAAGAAGCGATTGATACATTGCGAGGCAAAGGACCAGAAGATTTAACTGAACTTGTGATGACTTTAGGTTCTCAAATGGTTGTCTTAGGCGGTAAAGCAGAAACTTTAGATGAAGCACGCACATTGCTTAAAGAAGCCATCGACAGCGGTGCGGCTTTAGATAAGTTCCGTACATTCTTGCAAAACCAAGGGGGTAATCCAAAAGTAGTGGATAAACCTGAATTATTGCCGCAAGCAAAATATCAAATTGAACTGCCAGCGAAATCAAGCGGTGTAGTGACTGAAATTGTCGCAAATGAAATGGGTATCGCATCCATGATGCTTGGCGCAGGCCGTCAAACAAAAGACGATGACATTGATTTGAGTGTCGGCTTGATGCTGCATAAGAAAGTCGGAGATAAAGTGTCAGAAGGCGAAAGCTTAATGACCATTTACAGTAATAGCGAAGACATTGATGATGTCAAAGCGAAACTTTATGATAATATTACGATTGCACAATCAGGTGAGACACCAACACTCATCCATACTGTGATTACTGAATAAACGTATGAAATTAAGATAGATAGGAGCGAGCGCGTATGACAACGCCATTTAAACGTATACATTTAATTGTGATGGACTCTGTAGGTATCGGTGAAGGCCCGGATGCGGCCGCATTCAACGATGAAGGCAGCCACACTTTAAAACACACATTAGAAGGATTTGAACAAGACTTACCGAACTTAGAAAGATTAGGATTAGGTAATATCGATAAGCTTCCAGTCGTGCATGAAGTTGAACACCCAGAAGCATTCTACACTAAGATGAGCGAAGCTTCTGTAGGTAAAGATACGATGACAGGACATTGGGAAATTATGGGCTTGAATATCATGCAGCCGTTTAAAGTATATCCTGACGGCTTCCCAGATGAGTTAGTCAAAGAAATCGAAGAGATGACTGGACGTAAAATTGTCGCTAACCGTCCGGCATCAGGTACGCAAATCATTGATGAGTGGGGCGAACACCAAATGAAAACAGGCGATTTAATCGTCTACACTTCTGCAGACCCTGTGCTTCAAATTGCGGCGCATGAAGATATCATCCCGCTTGAAGAGTTATATGATATTTGCGAAAAGGTACGTGAACTGACTAAAGACCCTAAATATTTAATCGGACGTATTATTGCACGTCCTTATGTCGGCGAACCCGGCAACTTTACACGTACTTCTAACCGCCATGACTATGCTTTGAAACCATTCGGACGTACTGTAATGAATGAATTGAAAGATAATGACTATGATGTGATAGCTATCGGTAAAATCAATGATATCTATGATGGCGAAGGTGTCACAAAAGCGGTTCGTACTAAAAATAATATGGATGGCATGGATCAATTGATTGATGTCGTACAACAAGACTTTAACGGTATCAGCTTCTTAAACCTTGTTGATTTTGATGCGTTATATGGACATCGCAGAGACAAAGAAGGCTATGCACAAGCCATCAAAGACTTTGATGAACGCTTGCCTGAATTGATTGATAACTTACAAGAAGATGACTTAGTGATAATTACAGCAGATCACGGTAATGACCCGATTGCGCCAGGTACAGACCATACACGCGAATATATCCCTGTATTGTTCTATAGTCCTAAATTAAAAACAAAAGCTCATGAACTCAGCGGTGATACAACGTTCAGTTCAATCGGTGCGACTATCGCAGATAACTTTGGTGTGAAAATGCCTGAATTCGGACGCAGCTATTTATCAGAGATGGGTGTAGACAAACAATAGAATCAGCACATCAGACAGCTGAAGTGAATCATTGAAAGCATAAAAAATAACGTTTCATCCCTTCGTTGGGTGAAACGTTATTTGTATTTAGGAAACCATTGTTATAGCGTTAACTTGCAGTTTTCTTGTCTCCGATATGAATCTTTTGATCACCGTCTTTAATCCAGCCTGCATTGCGGCATACTTTATAAAGCAAGTAGCTGACTATAGCAGGTAATGCGATTTGGAAGATGATGATTAATAACCATGTTTTGGTAGAAGCACCCATAGTGTTGATGGTCATGATTTGTCCGATGAATCCGCTCGTTCCCATACCAGCACCTGCCGCATTGTTTGTCATAGGGAAGAGTGTTGTCATGATAGGTGCGACAATAGCACTTGTGACAGTAGGCGGAATCAAAATGGCAGGATTCATCAAGATGTTTGGAACTTGAAGCATACTTGTACCGATTCCGATAGAGATAATACCGCCTACGCCGTTATCTTTATAGCTGGTTACCGCAAAACCGACCATTTGTGCACAACAGCCGATTGTTGCGGCGCCGGCAGCTAAACCTGATAAGTCGAGCATTAAAGCTAGAGCTGCACTGGAAATCGGAGCTGTCAAAGCTAAACCGAAAATGACTGCCACTAAAATACCCATAACCAGCGGACGCTGATCTGTCGCAAGCATAATCATTTTGCCTAGCGAAACCATAAAATCGTTTAAGAAAGGTCCGATAAATTTAGCAACTGCGCCTCCGATAATTAAAGTGAGCAGCGGAGAAATAATAATATCAATTTTTGTTTTAGCCGCATAAAAACGACTGAGTTCAGTTGCGATTAACGTCGCCACAAAAGCACCGACAGCACCGCCTCCGAATTTATCATAGCCGAGAGACCCGACGATAATACAAGAGAAAATGACTAAAGGCTGTGCACCTAAGCCATAGGCAATGGCACCCCCGATAGCAGCACCGGTTAATCCCATTGCGACTGTACCGATATCAGATAAGAAATGTAAATTTAAAGCAGGAACTAAAGTTTGTTTACCGATAGTCTGCAGGATTAAACCAATAATGAGTGAACCGAACAGACCTAATGTCATATAACTTAGGCCTTGTATAAACCAACGATGTAGAAGTTTTTTCATTTAGGATTTCGACCTCCATTTATTTGCCATTAGTATAGCATAAAAGGAAACGAAAAAAGGATTGTTATTTTGAATAACACATCATTGTAAAATGAAATAAATAAAAGTAATAAAGTGTGAAGGGCGGATAGGAGAAGAAAAGTTATAAATATGAGCAGGGTGGTATATATTATATATAGAACAATTAAGAACGGGGGAAGACACGATGGACAAGTTATGGCAGCAAAATCTACCAATCTCTGGTATTAAAGATATCGTACCGATTGCCGGCGGTGATGTGAATGATGCTTACCGCATTGATACAGAAGCAGGAGAGGTTTTCTTTTTACTCGTACAACCTGATAGTCCTTATGATTTCTATGCGGCTGAAGCGGAAGGATTAAAAGACTTTGAATATGCAGAAATTACAGCACCGCGTGTTATTGCGAACGGCGAAATCGGCGGAGACGCTTATTTAATTTTAAGCTGGTTAGAAGAGGGACCGCGCGGCAGTCAGGCAGAACTCGGCAAACTCGTCGCAAAACTGCATGATTTCCATAATCCAGATAAACGTTTCGGTTATGATTATCCGTATGAAGGCAGAGATATTTCATTCAATAATGAATGGACAGATTCTTGGAAAGAAATCTTTGTGAATCGCCGATTGGATCATTTAAGAGAAACAATCGTAGAAAAAGGTTTGTGGAATGTAGACCAGCTTAATAAATTCGATAACGTCCGAAAAGTGATTGTACAGGCTTTAGACAATCATAAAAGCAAACCTTCTTTATTGCATGGCGACTTATGGGGCGGCAATTATATGTTCTTAGAAAACGGAGAACCTGCCTTATTCGACCCTGCACCATTATATGGCGATAGAGAATTTGATTTAGGTGCGACAATCACATTCGGCGGCTTCTCAGAAGAATTTTATGAAGCTTATGATAAAGCATATCCTTTAGATGAAGGCGCTTATCAGCGTATTGAATTCTATAAATTCTATTTACTGCTTGTTCATTTAGTGAAATTCGGTACGATGTACGAGGGCAGTGTAGATGCTTCAATGGATAAAATCTTAAGTGACGCGAATTTCTAAGAGAAATGAATAAATGCATCGGGCGGCTTGCTTTTATAGTGAGCCGCTTTCTTTATACATAATGATTTGATTGAGTGGAATTTTACTCCTTTACGCAATTCAGTCTGAAAAAGTGTTAATTTAGAAGTAAGTTTATAAATGGGGTGAGAATATGTCAACTAAGATTAAAGAACTTGAGTTAAAAGCATCTGAGCTAACAAGAACAACGCATCAGCTAGGGATACCGGTTATGATTGTATTCGAAGGGGTGCCGGCAGCAGGAAAGACACGTTTGTCTAATGAATTACTACTTACGTTGGATGCTAAATATTCCAGCTTTATTGCGACAGCATCGCCGACTCAAGAAAATCTGCGCTATCAATTTCTTCAAAAGTATTGGAATACCTTACCGGGCAAAGGCGAAATCAATATTTATTTCAGAAGCTGGTATGCACACTATATTGATTACAAAGTCAATGGTATAAAGCATTTGCAGTATAAAGATTATGATGTGCTGCGCGACCAGATTGCAGGCTTTGAAACTATGCTTGAAAATGATCATTACGAAATTATCAAATTCTATATTGAGATAGATGAACAAAAACGACAAGAACATATTTTACAGACGAAGGAGAATCCGTTAACACGCTGGAAAGCACAAGAATATGAAAATGTTATTCCTGATGATATTTATCTTGAAGAGATGAGCCGTATTTTAAATGATCCGAAACAAAAAGATTGGCAAGTGATTGATTATACGGATAGAGAAGCGGCTACGATTCGTATGTATGAACATATTATCAAACGCTTGAAAAAAGCGATTAAAGCTTATCACGAACGTGTCAAAACACGTGACGGCTTATTTACACCTGACTTTAAAACAGATTTATTTGATAATCCATTGCCTAAAGTCAGCAAAGCAGACTATAATGCACAAATTGAAAAGCTGCAAGCACGGATGCTGGAAATTCAATTTGCGTTATATGAAAGAAAAATTCCGTTGATTTTAGTCTTTGAAGGTATGGACGCAGCGGGTAAAGGCGGCAATATCAAACGTATTCGCGAAAAATTAGATCCGACAGGTTATGAAGTTAATGCGATCAGTGCACCGACTGATGTTGAACTGGCACATCAATATTTATGGCGCTTTGCCCATGATATGCCGAGAACCGGACATATTGAAATGTTTGACCGCAGCTGGTACGGCCGAGTACTTGTAGAACGTGTGGAAGGTTTTGCGACTACAGATGAATGGCAGCGTGCGTATCATGAAATCAACGACTTTGAAAAAATGTGGACAGATGAAGGTGCAATCATCTTGAAATTCTTCCTCAGCTTAGATAAAGATGTACAGCTAGAACGCTTTAAAGCGAGAGAAGACAATCCTGATAAACAATGGAAAATCACAGATGAAGATTGGCGCAACCGCGAAAAATGGGATTTATATTTAGAAGCAAGTGCGGATATGGTTAATAAAACGAATACTTCTAATGCGCCATGGTATATTGTACCTGCTGATCATAAGAAAACAGCACGTATTGCGGTATTGAAACGTATTATTAAAACATGTGAAACAGCGTTGTGGGGCGTACATCACGATTAGTAAAAATCGAGTATAATGGATGTAGCTAACATACATTCAAAGTGATAGATTAATTTACGGACTATGTAAACGGGAGGGCAAGTAATGGCAAGAAATTATTCTAGGACTTATTATTTCCATCATGTGGAGCATCGAAAAATTCAACAAAGCTCTAAAAAAACACTATGGTTATCATTAATCATTACATTGTTCTTCACTATTGTTGAATTCGTCGGAGGGATTGTCTCCAATTCCTTAGCACTATTATCAGACTCATTCCATATGCTGAGTGACGTATTGGCATTAGGTTTATCAATGGTCGCGATATATTTTTCAAGCAAGCGTCCGACGAACCATTTTACTTACGGCTTTTTAAGGTTTGAGGTAGTTGCGGCATTTCTTAATGGTTTGGCATTGGTAGTCATTTCATTATGGATTTTCTATGAAGCGATTATGCGTATGATTTTCCCAAGGGAAATCGAAAGCGGCTTAATGTTTTGGATTGCGGTTATTGGTTTGATAGTCAATATCGTACTGACATGGTTGCTGTATCATTCTTTGAAATCTGAAGATAATATCAATATCCAAAGTGCGCTTTGGCATTTCTTAGGCGACTTGCTTAACTCGGTCGGTGTCATTGTAGCGGTAATTTTAATTAAAATTACCGGCATTCAAATGATTGACCCGATTTTAAGTATTGTCATTTCATGCGTATTATTAAACGGCGGTTATAAAATCTTAAAGAATGCTTGGCTTATTTTAATGGAAGCAGTACCGAGCGGTTTAGATGTAGATCAGATTATGGAAGATATGAAGAAAGCAGACCGCGTCATCGATGTGCATGAATTCCATCTATGGAGTGTTACTTCAGACCAATATTCATTATCTGCACATGTTGTGTTAGACAGTAAAGACAGCCAAGATGCTTATAGTATCATCAACCAATTAGAAAAATTGCTGAAAACAAAATACGGTTTGCATCACACAACATTGCAAATTGAACATCTGGATTTAAACCATTTGGATGAGAATTATTTTGAGCAATTCGAAAATGAAAAAGAAGAATAGTGTGTTATTGAATAAGAAAGCGGGTAGATTAAGAAATAACATTCAGAGTTGAAATCTGAATGATGAAATTTGCCTAAAGGAGGCTTATTCAATGGCTGAAGAGAAAAAAGGTTCTATTTCAGGTCGTGTTGTAGAAACGACGAAAGAAGAAGCAAAAAAACAAAAAGAGAAGTTAGAAAAGAAAAACGAAAAGTAACACATAAAAAAACGGGCAGTTCCATTATTAAGGAGCTGTCCGTTTTCATGTTTGAGATTAAAATTCTTTTGCGAATGATTGTGCGTTTTGAATCGCATTCAATTTAATTTCTTCAGCATTTTCAGGTTCTGCGTTATGACCTTCGATTGCGATTAAGTTAATGTTTGGTACACCCATGAATGCTAGGATAGTACGTACATAACGGTCGCCTAATTCGAAGTCTGCCGCTGGGCCTTCGCTGTAGTAGCCGCCGCGTGATTGAATGTGCAATGCTGTTTTATCTGTAAGCAATCCTTGCGGCCCTTCAGAAGAGTATTTGAAAGTTTTGCCTGCAACTGTTACAGCATCGAAGTAACGTTTAACAGCAGGAGGGAATGATAAGTTCCACATTGGAGTAACAAAGACATATTTGTCAGCTGCTACGAATTGATCAACAAGTTCAGTTAAGCGATTTACTTTTTGTTGTTCTGAATCAGTAAGTGTTTCGCCAGATTGTAATTTACCCCAGCCTGAGAAAACTTCAGCATCGATTTCTGGTACATCGTCTTTGAATAAATCGATGTGAACCACTTCGTCTTCAGGGTGTTCTGATTGATAGCTTTCGATAAAGGCTTTACCAACTGCCATTGAGTTTGAAACCATTTCATCTAATGGGTGTGCAGTAATATATAATACTTGTGACATTAATAATCATCCTTTTACATGTAATTTAAGATATATTTATTATACCCGATACAATTTGTATATGTAAAGTGTAAAGTTTACACTTTTGAAAAATATCTGTTGTGCAAAATAGGAACGTTTGGTGAACAATGGTTTTGGGTGATACAAACTGCTTTGTTGAGGCGTATAATACTTGTGATATGAAATAGCAGAGGTGAAGAGATGAAGAATTTGCTGATAGGAACTTGCCTATTCTTGCTTGTAATCGGATCAGGTTTATATACGATTAAGGCGGAAATTCAAAATGATGCAGAAGCCGCATTGCATCAAAAGAAAAAATTAAAAGGGATAACATCTGAAAAACAATTAAAAGCATTTTTCAATGATGCGAAGAAAACTGAAGCCCAAAAATTAAGCGCGTATGAAAGTGCCGTTGAAAATAAAGTCATTCCGCGCAGTCCGCATTTTCAAAATGCAGATGCCGCATATAAAGAATCGATGGATTTGAAACATCATCATTAAAAAAGCAATCATTTATTGAGTGTGACAGACTCTGTAAATGATTGCTTTGCTATAGATTAAAGAATGCTTTGATTTCATTGTATGAAGGTAAATGGTCAGCAGCGTGCTGCAAGTTTTGCAATGATGGTATATCGTTGGACCATGTTTGTATTTGATTGAAGAAAGTGCCGTCGAAAATGCTGCTGTAAAAGTTTAGAAAGTTATTTAAATAATTGCCGTCTTGCCATACTTTATAGGTACCGATCAGTGCGAGTATAAATATGAGCCCTTTAAATAAATTCCACATCGTCTTTCTCCTTAAAAACATTTTAGTATCTAATTAATTGTATAACATTTTAATCTTGATTGCCAGTGCATACTAAAGGATATATGCAAAGTGAAAATCATGGTATAATAGACGAAATTCACATCATGAACTTAATTAGGAGGTTGACAATGGGCAAGTGGAAATCACGGTTATTTACGATTATTGGAGTCGTACTGATTTTAGTCGGTATCTTCATAGTGTTTAAACCGCAAATCGATCATTATATCGCTGGAAAACAAAATGATGCAAAAATTGAACAATATGATAAAAAACAAGCGGAACAGAAAAAAGATAAAAAAGAAGTACCGAAAGTTCCTAAAGATAAATCACAATTAGTAGGTTATATCGATATTCCGAGCGTAAAAATCAAGGAAGCGGTGTATCCTGGTCCTGCCACACCAGAGCAGTTGAACAGAGGTGTCAGCTTGGCAGAAGAAGATGAATCGTTAGATCAGCAGAACATTGCGATTGCCGGACATACGAACACCAGCGGCAATTATCAATTTACTAATCTGCACAAAGCTAAAAAAGGTGCGAAGGTAACATTTAAAGTAGGGAATGAAACAAGAAAATATAAAATCACTTCTATTAGAGATGTTAAACCTGACGAAGTCAGTGTATTAGACGAACATAAAAATAGTAAAGAGCAGCTGACATTAATCACTTGTGATGATTATAATGCGCAAACAGGCGAGTGGGAGACGCGCAGTATCTATAAAGCAGAACGTGTAGATTAATCAAATAAAACAGACCTGAGACAGTATGATAGATTTAACATGTCTCAGGTCTGTTTATGTTTTATTGAACTTCTAATTCTTTTGTAATTTGTTCAGCAGTATCTTCTGGCAAGTTGCTGTTGTCGATTTCGAAACCTAAATCTTGAATCATTCTAAAGTCCATATCATTAGGTTGGCCGCCAGTGATAAGATAATCGCCGACAAAGATTGAGTTCGCAGCAAGCAATGCAAGCGGCTGTAAAGATTGTAAATTGACTTCTCTGCCGCCAGCGATACGGATTTCTTTCGTTGGATTCACTAGTCTGAATAATGCGATGATACGTAAACATTTCATAGGTGTTAATTCATCCATGTCGCCAAACTTAGTACCTTGAATAGGGTGAAGGAAGTTGATTGGAATACTGTCCGCATCAAGTTCTTTCAACGCAAAGGCCATATCAATTCTGTCTTGTGCTGTTTCACCCATTCCGCAAATAACACCTGAACAAGGTGAGATGTTATGTGCTTTCATAATTTCAACCGTATGCACACGGTCCTCATATGAATGTGTTGTAACTACTGTGTCGTGATAGTTTTCACTGGTATTCAGGTTATGGTTATAACGATCGACACCCGCATCTTTTAAGCGTTGTGCTTGTTCATCATTCGCAATACCTAAACAAGCACAGATTTTTAATTGCGGATGATTGTGTTTGATTTGTTTCACGGATTCAGTAATATGGTTGACCTCTTTATCACTTGGACCGCGTCCGCTCATAACAATACAATATGTACCGATTTGATGTTCAGCTGCCGCATCTGCACCTGCAATAATGTCATTTTCTGGAATTAAAGCATAACGATCTTTTCGTTTCATATCTCTTGATTGACCGCAATACCCGCAATCTTCAGGACAAATACCGCTTTTTGCATTCAAAATCATATTCAATTTCACTTTTTTGCCATAGTAATGCTTTCTGATGGCATAAGCCTCATCTAATAGTGTCATCGTATCGATAGATTCATCTGTATATAAATCATAGGCTTCTTCTTTTGTTAACGCGGTGCCATTTAAAATCTTATGTGCTAATTCCATTTTTGCTTCCCCCTTAGAACTATAAAAGTCTAATTGTTAACTTGTAAACTTTAAAAGATTACATTTACCTTGTTGATTTTACATCAAATCATTAGGATTGCCAAGTATTACTCAAATAATGTAATTTAACGATGCTTATTACACTTTTAGGGTGCGTATTTGTATAAAAGTGAAAATTGGGTTGAATTGTTGATAAAGCAATCTGTGAAACAGAATAACCAAATGGATATCGTTTTAACAGAGAGCTTCTTTAGTAATTCGGTACTTTTTTATTTGAAACAGGAAGAAGAACTCAAAATGACTTTAGGTGAAATAAGTTCTTATATGAGAAAAGTAACATATAAAATGATAACTATTCATATTAATGTGGATAGTTATCTTTGTAAATGTGTCTAATTTGTGACAATTGTAAACGTTTTATTAAGTGTATTATGTAACTGAAGATAGAAAAAATGTCAGTTTTTGCCATAACAAAACCTTATTTTCAACGGGAATTGTATAAATATAAAATTGATTGAACTCAATTGCATTGCGTAATCTGGCGTGCTTTATCTAGGTAAAGTATATAAGAAAATTATGTTATAGATTACAAAATTGCATATTGAAAATTATTTGATAATAAAAAGCGTGGCGACACAAAAATTTACGAAAAATGGATAAAAGACTTAACTAAATTGATTGGAAATGTGCTACTATTTACTTGTACTAATTTTTTGACAATTTTAACAAAGTAGTGGGCTACATTTATAACGTTAACAAGTACAATTTTCATATCTAGAAAGGGGTTATTACTTTTATGGGAAATAATTCACGTAAAAACAGTTTTGATGCAAGACGTCAAAACAAATATTCAATCCGCCGTTTTACAGTCGGCACGGCTTCTATTATTGTGGGAGCAACCATTTTATTTGGTATTGGAAATGAGGCAAGAGCTGCTGAAACAAGCACAACTACTCAAACTCCAAGTGATGCCAATGGACAAACAGCTGATCTTGCACCTGCAGAAACTGGGACATCTGCAGTAGAAGCACCAGCTACTGATACAACGGCAACTGCTCCGGATACATCTAGTACGCCAACATCTGAAACACCAACTAATGCAAATGAAACATCAAGCACTCCAACTTCAGACCCTGCGGCGGATACATCCAACACACCGACATCAACAGATAAAACAACTACAACTGAGCCAAGTTCAACTGATCAAAACAGCACAACTACGAATGAAACGCCTCAAACAGATTCAGCACCATCATCAACTGATACGCCAACAACAGTAAAAGAGCCAGTTCAAGCAGATAGTACTACTGCCAATAGCACTACTCCTAAAACTGACTCGCAAACTTCGACTGCACCGACTACTTCAACTGAAGAACCTGCTGCCAACAGTACAGTTGAACCAGTAACAAGTACACCAACTGAACCGACTGCTCAATCAGCTGGTACTGAATCAACTCCAACACAACAAGCAGAAACAAGTTCAGTTAATTCTAATGATACTAGTGCAACAGAAGCTCCACAACAAATTACTGCAGCTGATGCACCAACTACAGGTACACAAGATGCACCAGTTACTGTAAATGCGGACGGTACAACTACAACTGACCTAGCAACAGCATTACAACAATCATCTGACAGTAAAGATGCAAGCACTATTGAAGCTACTGCAGCACCTTTAGCATCTACTAGAATGACAGCGTTTAGTGCAGAAAGTGTTGAACCGCAAACTGCAACATTTGCAGCGTTAGAAGCACCAACAGCACCTTTATCTCTTAAAGAAGAGTTAGAAGCGAGTGCGATTTATTCACCTGGTGTTTGGGACCAAACATACGGTTATCAAGGTAATGCAGTTGTAATGGATCAAGGAAGTAAATATAACAATGTGGCTTCTCAAGAACCAATTGCAGACGTAAACATTTACTTGCAATGGACTGACAGTACAGGTTATGTTTCTCCAGTTTATTACACAACTTCAGATGCGGACGGCAGATATGTTATTGACTTATCACAACCGCAAACTGACGCTCTAGGTAAAGAACATACTTTCAACCTTGCAGCAGATGCTGATATCGCTATAAGAACGTGGGCAGTAAGTCCAGACCCTACTTTAAATGTTGTCAAAGATGGCGATAGTGTCAGAGGATTCCATAAACGTTTAGAACGTGTAAACGAATCATGGGACTTCACAGCTGGCATTAACAGAATCGTAAACAGCCAAGTTATCTTACAAGAAGACCCATTACAAAACGATTGGTTGGTCAAACCACAAGCAGATTGGGAAACTTCTGGTACTGCTGATGGCGTTTGGGCGAATACAGGCGAATACGGTAAAGTTTCAGGCGCTGTATGGTATGACTTAGCAGAAGGCTATGGTTCAGACGCACGTTGGTTAAAACAAGATTCATGGGATGTCAATGCGACTGGTGTTCAAGTAGTAGCATCATATGTTAATGATGACATCGCTAGAGAATTCGATACTTGGAAAGCTAATAACCCTGGTTACACAATGGAACAATTCAGAGCGGCACAACAACAGATTGTGACAGATTATCAAGCAATCAATGGTGTAGGCTCACATATTGCTGAAAGTGTAGTAGGAACAGTAGAAGAAAGCGGAGATTACTATATTCCGTTTAGAGGATTGTATGGTATTAGTGCTTACCAACAAAATAGCGGGCTACCTATTTCGCATACAATTTCAGATGCAGAGTACGGTACATTAGTAACAGATGCTGACGTTTCACATAACAATTTAATGGCGTGGAACGGTACAATCGGTCAAAAACACCGCCACATCAACTCTGATTATATGTATATTACACCACTAGTAGATGGTGTAGCGACGTTTGGAAACAACTACTATAACAATATGTTTACATCAGCAAATGTAAGTGCAGACTTGCATGATGCAAAAATGTTAGCTTCATATAGTGGTTATGAGCAAAACTTCTCATTTATCACAACAAACCCTATGCATGATATTTCAGTTGAAGGTTCAACAGATGAAGTAGCTAAACCTGGTGATGTTTTAGTATCACAAACTGAAGGTTTATTCCCTGGCGAAGATTATCAAGTTCAATGGTTTAAAGATGGTGTAGCTATTGGAACACCTGTTACATTAACAGCTGCAGCAGATGGAACATTAAGTTCAGTACCTTTAACAGTACCAACTGATTTAGCTAGCACATCTATTTACACTTCTGGCGTATTCTCACAAGGTGTAAGCACAACTTCAACTACAAATGCATTGGCACTTGATTACATTTTAGCTGAGCCATTCAAACAAGCTGATTTTAATGAACCAGTTTATCAAGGCGGCGAAGGCGCACCAGGAACAACTGTAGATTTAGCTGCACCAACATTCACTGATCAAGCAGGTACACCAGTAACACCTCCAGACGGTACAACATATGCGGCTGGAACAAATGCACCAGCAGGTGTCACTGTTAATCCAGACGGATCTTTAAGTGTAGCAATTGCAGATACTGAAGAACCAGGAACAACTATTTTAGTACCAGTAGATGTAACATACCCTGACGGTTCAGTAGATACAGTCAATGTACCAGTTACAGTAGTACCTCAAGCACCAGTTGTTCTGCCTACAGAAGCAGGTATCGATCCGATTACTGGCACACCTTACCCAGTAACAGGTACAGGTTATCCAGGCGGAACAGTAGATGTGACTTTACCAGATGGTACAGTTCAACAAACAACTGTAAATCCAGACGGAACTTGGACAATTAATCCAACTACACCATTAGAAGCTGGCCAAGTTGTAAGTGCTACACAAACAGTAGGCGTAGACTATAATGGTCAACCTAATGTATCAACAGCTGGAACTAGCACTGTAGTTGACACAACAGAACCTGTAGTGGGCCAAATCGATAATGTAACGGCACCTGAGGATCAATTGATTACTCCGATTCCAGTTACAGTAACAGATGCAAGCAACACAACAGTAGACGTAACAGGCTTACCTGAGGGCGTTATTTATAACCCGACAACAGGCGCAATTGAAGGTACACCGACAACTCCAGGTGTATATAATGTTAATGTTAAAGTAACGGATGAAAGTGGATTAGTAACAGATGTACCATTTACATTTACAGTAACAGACGAAACTGCACCGGAAGTAGCGCCGATTACAGATGTAACAGTACCTGAGGATCAATTGATTGCTCCAATTCCTGTAACAGTAACAGACGCAAGCAACACAACAGTAGAAGTAACAGGCTTACCAGAGGGTGTTATTTACAACCCTGAAACAGGCACAATTGAAGGAACACCATCAACACCAGGCACATACCCAGTAACAGTTAAAGTTACAGATGAAGCAGGCAACGTAACAGAAGTTCCATTCTCAATTACAGTAACAGACGAAACTGCACCAGTTGTAGGAGAACTTGTTGACCAAACAGTACCTGAAGATCAACCAATTGCACCAATCTCGGTTAATGTAACTGATGATAGTACTACAACAGTAGACGTAACAGGTTTACCTGAAGGCTTAACTTATAATGCAGCTACAGGTGTAATTGAAGGAACACCAACAACACCAGGTGCATACAACGTAAACGTTAAAGTAACAGATGAAGCTGGAAACGTAACAGATGTACCATTTGTAATCACAGTTTCAGATGAAACAGCACCGAAAGTAGCACCAATTGATAACCAAACAGTACCTGAAGATACAGCAATCACAGCAATTCCAGTTAATGTAGTGGATGACAGTGCAACTACTGTAGAAGTAACAGGTTTACCAGAAGGTGTTATCTATAACCCAGCAACAGGCGCAATTGAAGGTACACCAACAACACCAGGTGTATATAATGTAAACGTTAAAGTAACTGATGAAGGCGGATTAGCAACAGACGTACCATTCACAATTACAGTTACAGATACAACAGCACCAGTTGTAGGAGAACTTGTTGATCAAACAGTACCTGAAGATCAACCAATTGCACCAATCTCGGTTAATGTAACTGATGATAGTGCAACAACAGTAGATGTAACAGGCTTACCAGAAGGTTTAACTTATAATGAAGCTACAGGTGTCATCGAAGGAACACCAACAACACCAGGTGCATATAATGTAAACGTTAAAGTAACAGACGAAGCTGGCAACGTAACAGATGTACCATTTGTAATTACAGTTACAGATGAAACAGCACCAGTTGTAGCACCGATTGATAACCAAACAGTAGCTGAAGATGCGGCAATCACGCCAATTCCGGTAGTAGTTACTGACGACAGCAATACTACAGTGGACGTAGCAGGCTTACCAGAAGGTGTAGTTTATAATCCAGAGACAGGTCAAATCGAAGGAACACCGACAACACCAGGTGCGTATAATGTAAATGTTAAAGTAACAGATGAAGCAGGTAACGTAACAGACGTACCATTCACAATCACAGTTACAGATGAAACAGCACCAGTTGTAGCACCGATTGATAACCAAACAGTAGCTGAAGATGCGGCAATCACGCCAATTCCAGTAGTGGTTACAGATGACAGTGCAACAACAGTAGAAGTAACAGGCTTACCAGAGGGTGTAGTTTACAATCCAGCAACAGGTCAAATCGAAGGAACACCAACAACACCTGGCAACTATCCAGTAACAGTTACAGTAACAGATGAAGCGGGCAATGTAACAGAAGTACCGTTCACAATTACAGTTACAGATACAACAGCGCCAGTAGTTGGAGATATTGCGGATCAAACAGTACCTGAAGATGTAGCAATTACGCCAATTCCTGTTAATGTAACAGACGATAGTACAACAAATGTTGAAGTGGCAGGTTTACCAGCAGGTTTAACTTACAACCCAGCTACAAACCAAATTGAAGGAACACCAACAACACCAGGCGTATATCTAGTAACAGTAACAGTTACGGATGCAGCTGGAAATGTGACAGAAGTACCATTCTCAATTACAGTAACTGATACAACTTCAGCATCAATTGAAGATATTGCAGACCAAACAGTACCTGAAGATGTAGCAATTACACCAATCCCAGTAGTAGTAACAGACGACAGTGCTACAAATGTAGCAGTAACAGGCTTACCAGAAGGTGTCGTATACAATCCTGAAACAGGCCTAATCGAAGGTACGCCAACAACTCCTGGTCAATATCCAGTGACAGTAGTGGTAACAGATGCAGCAGGCAACACATCACAAGAAGTATTTACGATTACAGTTACAGATACAACAGCACCAGTAGTTGGAGAAGTTGCAGATCAAACAGTACCTGAAGATGCGGCAATTACGCCAATTCCGGTAGAAGTAACAGACGACAGTCACACTACAGTGGACGTAGCAGGCTTACCAGAAGGTGTCGTATATAATCCTGAAACAGGTCAAATCGAAGGTACACCGACAACACCAGGCACATATCCAGTAACAGTTAAAGTAACAGATGAAGCTGGCAACGTGACAGAAGTACCATTCACAATCACAGTAACGGACGAAACAGCACCAGTTGTTAATCCGATTGATAACCAAACTGCTCCTGAAAATACTGCAATCACACCGATTCCAGTAGAAGTAGCGGATGATAGTGCAACAACAGTAGAAGTAACAGGTTTACCAGAAGGTGTCGTATACAACCCAGCAACAGGTCAAATCGAAGGTACACCAACAACACCGGGCACATACCCAGTAACAGTTAAGGTTACAGATGAAGCTGGCAACGTGACAGAAGTACCGTTCACATTCACAGTGACAGATACTAATGCACCAGCAGTTGGAGATATTACGGATCAAACAGTACCAGAAGATCAAGCAATTACACCGATTCCAGTGGTAGTAACAGACGACAGTGCTACAAACGTAGAAGTAACAGGCTTACCAGAAGGTGTGGTATACAATCCTGAAACAGGTCAAATCGAAGGTACACCAACAACACCAGGCACATATCCAGTAACAGTTAAAGTTACAGATGAAGCTGGCAATGTAACAGAAGTACCATTCACAATCACAGTAACGGATGAAACAGCACCAACTGTTGAACCGATTACTAATCAAACAGTACCAGAAGATCAAGCAATCACACCGATTCCGGTAGTAGTAACAGATGATAGTGCAACAACAGTAGAAGTAACAGGCTTGCCAGAAGGCGTGGTATACAACCCTGAAACAGGCCAAATCGAAGGTACGCCGACAACACCAGGCACATACCCAGTAACAGTTAAAGTTACAGACGCAGCGGGTAATGTGACAGAAGAAACATTCACAATCACAGTGACTGACGAAACAGCACCAGAAGCACCGGTAGTAAGCCCAGTGAAAGATACAGACACAGTGGTATCAGGCACAGGCGAACCAAACGGCACAGTAACGGTAACATTCCCAGACGGCACAACAGCAGAAGCGCCAGTAGACGCTGACGGCAACTGGACAGTGAATGTACCAGCAGGTACGGACTTGAAAGCTGGCGATAAAGTTACAGCAACAGTAACAGACGCAGCTGGAAATACTTCTGAACCAACTGAAACTACTGTAACAACAACAGC
>NZ_QPMO01000035.1:0-1139 GCF_003344575.1 Staphylococcus sp. EZ-P03
GTTTTGTTTAGCTTACCGAAAGCCAGACTCAGCAAAAATAAAATTTTTATTGTCTTTCGGTTTTCTAGTGTAACGGACAAAACCACTCAAAAATAAAAAGATACAAGAGAGGTCTCTCGTATCTTTTATTCAACAATCGCGCCCGATTGCAGTACAAATTTAACGGTCGTTCATCATGTTCTTATTTATCAGAGCTTGTGCTATAATTATTTTAAGTTTATAAGAAAGAGGATTATAATGAACAAAAAAAATATAAAAGACAGTCAAAACTTTATTACTTCGAAACGTAATATAGATAAAATAATGACAAATATAAGCTTAAATGAACATGATAATATCTTTGAAATTGGCTCAGGAAAAGGGCATTTTACCCTTGAATTAGTACAAAGGTGTAATTTCGTAACTGCTATTGAAATAGACCATAAATTATGCAAGACTACAGAAAATAAACTTGTTAATCACGATAATTTTCAAGTTTTAAACAAGGATATATTGCAGTTTAAATTTCCTAAAAACCAATCCTATAAAATATTTGGTAGTATACCTTACAACATAAGTACGGATATAATACGCAAAGTTGTTTTTGAAAGTATAGCTGATGAGAGTTATTTAATCGTGGAATACGGGTTTGCTAAAAGGTTATTGAATACAAAGCGCTCATTTGGCGTTACTTTTAATGGCAGAAGTTGATATTTCTATATTAAGTATGGTTCCAAGAGAATATTTTCATCCTAAACCTAAAGTGAATAGCTCGCTTATCAGATTAAATAGAAAAAAATCAAGAATATCGTACAAAGATAAACAGAAGTATAATTATTTCGTTATGAAATGGGTTAACAAAGAATACAAGAAAATATTTACAAAGAATCAATTTAACAAATCCTTAAAACATGCGGGAATTGACGATTTAAACAATATTAGCTTTGAGCAATTCTTGTCTCTTTTCAATAGCTATAAATTATTTAATAAGTAAGTTAAGGGGTGCGTAAACTGCACCCCTTAACTTGTCTTGTTTTGCTTAAACAATCTTGGCCCTTTTGTTGAATTACTCTTTAATAAAATAATTTTTCCGTTCCCAATTCCACATTGCAATAATAGAAAAGCCATCTTCATCTGCTTTTTCCTTCATCATCTGTATG
>NZ_QPMO01000060.1:0-899 GCF_003344575.1 Staphylococcus sp. EZ-P03
GCAAAAGCAATCAACGACGCTAAAAATGCATTACAAGCGAAAGCGGATAAAGCTGGTTTAGAAGGTTCAATTGCGACAGCCGAAGGCTTAGGTCAACTTAACCCAGCAGATGCAGAAGATAAAGCGGTCCAAGATGCATTAGCTAAAGCGAAAGCTGTACAAGCAGATCCGAATGCTTCACAAGAAGCAGTAGATGCGGCGAAAGCAGCGTTAGATGAAGCTATCAATGCTAAAAAAGTGGCAGACGCAAAAGATGCGGCTGACGCAGCAGCGTTAAAACAAGCGGCATTAGATGCATTAAAAGCAGAATTAGCTAAGGTAGCTCAACTTGATAAAAATGCATACACTCCAAATAGTGTAACGCCGTTAAACGCTACTGAAACAGCAGGTCAATCAATCGTAGATAATCCGGCAAATAAAACAGTAGAAGAAATCCAAGCAGCGACACAAGCATTGAAAGATGCGGAAGCAGGGTTAGTTGCAAAAGCAGATAAAACAGAATTAAAAGCGGCAATTAACAAAGCAGAAGCATTACCAGCATTAAATCCAGCGGATAAAGAGGACAAAGCGGTTCAAGACGCATTAGCAGCAGCGAAAACAGTTGACGGCAATGCCAACGCAACACCGCAACAAGTGGCAGAAGCTACAAAAGCATTAAATGATGCCATCGCAGCAAAAGAACGCCAAGATGCTTTAGACGAATTACAAAAAGCAATTGATGCGGCAAATGCAGTAAATAAAAACGACTATAAACCAAGCACTGTTACACCATTAGAAAATGCAGTAACAGCAGGAGAAGCAGCGAAAGCTGATACGACTAAGACTCCAGAAGAGTTGAAAGCAGCAGCAAAAGCAATCAACGACGCTAAAAATGCATTACAAGCGAAAGCGGATAAAGC
>NZ_QPMO01000001.1:0-332 GCF_003344575.1 Staphylococcus sp. EZ-P03
CTGTGAAAGCAGGAGATGTAATCAAAGCAGTACAAACAGACGAAGCAGGCAATGTTTCTGATGAAAGTACAGTAACAGTCGGCGGAGACAACAATGAAGTTCCTGGCACTACTCCAGGTACAGACAACACTGACGATAACGGTTCTGTTGACAACACAGATGCACCAGATCAAACAGATGATACTAAAGTTCCAAGCGAACCAGGTACTTCTGAACCGACTGAAGGCACAGACAACAGTGCTGAAGTACCATCAACAGATGCACCAGCAGCTGATAATGGTACAAACGCTCAAACATCAAACGATGTTGAAGCTCCAGCAGCAACTGAAAAT
>NZ_QPMO01000001.1:342-311881 GCF_003344575.1 Staphylococcus sp. EZ-P03
AAGCAGCAACTGCAGATTCTAAAGCGCAACCATCTAAAGCTCAAGAATCTAAAGAATTACCTGATACAGGTAACTCAACTGGTAACGCAACATTATTCGGCGGACTTTTCGCAGCATTAGGTTCTATCCTATTGTTTAGAAAACGTCGTCAAAATAAAGAAGAAAAATAATTTTACCAAGCATTTTTAAAAAATATTTTGAGATAGCTTGATAAGTTAGGGACGCGCCATAATAAGGTGCGTCCTTTCTATTTTTATGTAAAATTTAAAGATTAAGGAAACATTATGGTATAGCACTATGTTTAAGTTAAATTTAAACGGTCATACTATTAGCATAGCTACTCATTTAATAGAGCAAATTTCTATCTGACAGTAGGTAATTGGATTCAATGTATTAAAAATTAAATGAGAGGGCTTTTTATTGTTGGCAACTTTAGCATTTAGATTGATTTCCATATTTCGAAAGGGGACATTCGGAGCATGAAAGAACAAAAAAATAAATTAATTTCCGATGCAAGCCGCAGAAATAGATATTCTATCCGTAAATTCACGGTAGGCGCTGCATCTATCGTAGTCGGTGCAACCGTTTTGGTTTAGGAGGCGAAGCAAGAGCAGCAGAAACAACTGCGACACCTCAAAACAACAGTACAAGTACAGATAGTACTTCAAATGACACAGCCAACCAAGACAAAACATCAACAAACACAACAACAGAAGGTACTACTGATACTTCAACTGCAAATACATCTCAAACAACTCCTGCTGAAACGACACAAGAACAAACAACAACATCAGAACAACCAGCAGCAAATGAAACAGCACAAGAGCCGACAACAGCACCAAATGAAACAACGAAAGAATCAGCAACATCTACTAATGAAACAACAGCACCAACTAATGAAACATCCTCACAAGATCAGACAGCAAAAGACACTACAGCAAACACTTCTGAAGCAACGCAATCAGAATCTGCAGACTCAGCAGCTTCTCAAACTAAAGAAACAACTGCTCCAGATACAACTGCGCAAGACACTGCAGCAAAAGAGACAAATACTGCAAAACAGAACGATACAACGAAAGAGACACCGGCAACTGAAGAAAATTCAACACAAACACGTTCTGCAGATACATCTCAACCGACATCTAACGAGACAACTCCAAAAGACACTCCTACACAGCAACAAAATCAAACAAATGATAGTTTAACATCACCGCAACCAGAAACAGTTGAACAACCAGCAGCAACACAAAATCAAACAGCACAAGATAATAATTTGACAACTAGTGAACCTGGGTCAACTAACACTGGAGATACAGCACCAACAGAAGCAGTCAATACACCTCAAACATTAGAAGCAGTAGATACGAACACATTACAACCAGAAAACGGTACAGTTGCGAATACTGGTTTAACAGATAATCAAGAAGTTCAGGAATTAGCGGCACAAGCAGGTGTTGAAGCAACAGATTCACCTGAAGTAGCAATGGCTAAAATGCTGCAGCAATCATCTGATAACAAAGATGCGAATACAATTAATGCTACAAATACACAAACAACTGCAAATCGCAGATTAATGTCAGCTTATTCAGCTGAAGCGCCGCAATCTACTACGGCAAATACAACAACAGCAACAGAAGCAGCACCAGTACCAACAACTTTCGCTTCACCAGCACAAGGTACAACAACACCGATTGTAGCTGATGCACTTGCGAACGGTTATATTAAAGCACAAACAGATGCGACAAACGCACCAAATACATTGTCTGGACGTGCTTGGGTAGTGGATAATGGTACGCCTGCAACAATGTCAAACGGTCTTACAGCAGTACCTGAAGGTACAGATGTCTATATGCAATGGATTGATACAGATGGTGCTGTATCACCTGTATATACAGCTAAAACAAGTAACCAAATCAGCAGCAGCGACGGCAGCCAAGTTGGTCCAGGTGCTTATGCTTTCGACCTGCGAGAAGGTTGGGAAGACTTAAACGGTAAAACTCATAAATACACTGCAAGCGGCGGTCAAGATTATCGTTTATGGATTAACGACTATCAAACTGAAAACGGCAATACAGCAACAATGTTGCGACAAGCCGGTGGTTTCTTCCCTGGTGCTTATGTAGATTCTGTAACGAATTCAAACCTAGGGCAATTCCCATTAATCGGTACGAATATGCAGCGTACAGGTATCTTTATGGCAGTCAAACCGACAAGCGGTTATATGACAACACCTGAAGCTGAACAAATTCACGATACAGAAGGTCCTATATCAGCACCTTCAGTCAGCTTAAATACTAAAAACACAGTCAGCGGTAAAGTTTGGTTAGAAACAGGTGCAGGCGACTATGCCAACTCAGCAACTGGACCAAATGATAACGCAGCTGATCCGCAAGCAGATGGCTATACAGTTGTCATGTCATCATTAACTAAAGAAGGTGCAGATGCTTATAATGCAGAAGTTAACAGCTTGCCTGAAAGCGAACGTTCAGCAGCTGCAAAAACATTATTAGAAGCGCATCCTGAATATATCTCTGCGACAGTTTATGGTGAAACAGACCAAGACGGCAAATACACATTGCGTTTCCCTGAAGGTACATTAAATCCAAGTTATATGTATGGTTATGTTAAAAATCCTGAAGGCAATATTGTGAACACTTATTCTTCATTCACAAACCCTGAATTCAGAGCACCAAATACAAACTTATCTTGGACACCGCAAACTTCACCAGCACAAAACTTAGTGCAGAATCCAATGTGGTATAACGTGAACTTTGCAGTAGTTCCAACAGCTGATATCTCATTAGACGTATTAAAATATGATGCGGTTACAACACCAGCAGCACCAGGCGCAAATGTAGATATCGCATTACCAGGTACGACAATGTCACCATTACCTACACACATTGAGTGGAGAGATTCATCAGGTAATGTGCTAGTGAAAACACCTGAATTTACTACTACAGAAGAAGGCGAACAATTAGGTAAATTCCAAGTACCGACAGATGCACAAACTGGCAGTATTTATACAGCATATCTTGTAAGTGGAGGTAACGATGTTGCGGCAGACTCATTCATTGTTCAAACATTCGAACAAGTTTATGATCCGACAGCAAATGAAGTTACAAACCCTTACAATACACCGACAACAGAGAACCAAGTGATTGATAATGTAACAATTCCAGATTATCCAGCAGATCAAACACCACCGACAATTACAGTGGATGATCCTACAACATTGCCAGACGGTACAGTACCAGGCACAGTGGATGTTCCGGTAACAGTGACTTACCCAGATGGTACGTCAGATAAAGTAAATGTACCGGTTACAACAGCAACACCGCAAAGTGATCAATATGATCCAATCGGTACACCTGTCAATAAACCTAACGGTACACCGACAACAGAAAATGATGTTACAGGCAATGTAACAGTACCGAACTATCCAGCAGATCAAACACCGCCGACAATCACAGTAGATGACCCTACAACATTGCCGGATGGTAATACACCAGGTACAGTCGATGTTCCAGTAACAGTGACTTACCCAGATGGTTCAACAGATAAAGTCAACGTTCCAGTAATTACAGGCGATACAGATGCATCACAATACGATCCGACATCTAATCCGGTTAACACACCATACGGTACACCGACAACAGAAGATGATGTTACAGGTAATGTAACAGTACCGGACTATCCAGCAGATCAAACACCGCCGACAATCACAGTGGATGATCCTACAACATTGCCAGACGGCACAGTACCAGGTACAGTTGACGTTCCAGTAACAGTAACGTATCCAGATGGTTCAATCGATCAAACAACAGTATCTGTAACAACAGGCAATCCTCAAGCAGATACGTATGATCCGACAGCAACACCAGTGAACAAACCAAATGGTACACCGACAACAGAAGATGACGTTACAGGTAATGTAACAGTGCCGGGCTATCCAGCAGATCAAACACCGCCGACAATCACAGTGGATGATCCTACAACATTGCCGGACGGCACAGTACCAGGCACAGTAGATGTTCCGGTAACAGTAACATATCCAGACGGTTCAACTGATAATGTCAATGTTCCGGTAACAACTGGCACAGCAATGACAGAAGATTATACACCTACAACGAACCCTATTGAACAAAATGCGGGTGTCGCAACAACTGAAAACGACGTAACAAGCAATGTGACAATCCCTAACTATCCAGCGGAACAATCATTGCCTCAAGTTACAGTCAACGATCCGTCAACATTACCAGACGGTACAGTACCAGGCACAGTCGATGTTCCGGCAACAGTAACTTATCCAGATGGTTCAACAGATCAAGTGAATGTTCCGGTAACTACACGTCCAGCTGCTCCTGAAATCAATCCTATTGAAACAGGTGCAACAACAGTAACTGGTAATGGTTATCCATCAGGTACTGTAACTGTCTATCTGCCAGACGGTACAACACAAACGACACAAGCAGATACAAATGGAGCTTGGACAGTAGAATCTAATACGCCATTGAATACTGATGATGTTGTAAGTGCATTCCAAACTGTCGGAAGCAATTACAGCGGTCAGCCAAATGAATCTGATTTAAGCGAAACAACTGTTGCGGATACTACAGCACCAGATGCACCGCCGATCAACCCAATTGAGTCAGGTTCAACAACAGTGACAGGTACAGGTGAACCTAACGGTACAATCACAGTCACTTATCCAGATGGTGCAACAAGCACATCAACAGTCGACCAAGACGGCAACTGGACAGCAGATGTACCAGAAGGCACTGTGCTTAACCCAGGCGATAGTGTAACTGCTACACAAACAGATGAATCAGGCAACGTATCAACACCAAGTACAGAAGTTGTAAAAGATACAGCAGCACCAGATGCACCGCCAATCAATCCAATTGAATCAGGTGCAACAACAGTGACAGGTATCGGCAATCCTGGCGATACAATCACAGTCACTTATCCAAATGGTTCAACAAGCACATCAACAGTTGACCAAGACGGCAACTGGACAACAGATGTACCAGAAGGCACAACATTAGTAGACGGCGATAGAGTTACAGCAACTGCAACAGATGAATCAGGCAATGTATCAACACCATCAACAGGCGTTGTAACAGATACAATCGCACCAGATGCACCGCCAATCAATCCAATTGAATCAGGTGCAACAACAATTACAGGTACAGGTGAACCAAACAGCACAGTGACAGTCACTTATCCAGATGGCTCAACAAGCACATCAACAGTTGACCAAGACGGCAACTGGACAACAAATGTACCAGAAGGCACAGTATTGAACCCAGGTGATAATGTCACAGCAACACAAACAGATAAAGCCGGCAACACATCTACACCAAGCAACCAAGTTGTAACAGATACAATCGCACCGGATGCACCACCGATCAACCCGGCAGAATCAGGTGCAACAAACGTAACGGGTACAGGTAATCCTGGCGACACAATTACAGTGACGTTCCCTAACGGCAATACAGCAACAGGCACTGTAGATAATGACGGCAACTGGACAGTCGATGTACCAGCAGATACACCATTAAATGCAGATGATGTAATCACAGCAACTGCGACTGACGAATCAGGCAACACATCAACTGAATCATCAGTAACAGTGACAGATACTGTAGCGCCAGATGCGCCAGTTATCGATCCTGTTGATGAAGGAGCAACAACTGTTACAGGTACAGGCACACCAGGCGACAATGTTACAGTGACATTCCCTGACGGCAATACAGCAACAGGCACTGTAGACAATGACGGCAACTGGACAGTTGATGTACCAGAAGGTACAACAGTTAATAAAGGTGATGTTATCACTGCAACAGCAACTGACGAAGCTGGCAATACGTCAGATGAATCATCAGTAACTGTTACAGGCAAAGCAGATAATGCGACACCGCCAGCGAACGATGATAATCAAGGCGGCACAACTGTAGTCACTCCAGAACCGCCAGTTATCAACCAAGTTCCAGAAGAAAGTCCATCTGTGACAGGCACAGCAACACCAGGCAACACTGTAGAAGTCACATTCCCAGATGGTCATACAGAAACAGCGACAGTGAACCAAGAAGGCGGCTGGTCTGTACCTGCTGTAGAAGGAAAAGCGCTTGAAAGCGGCGAAGTTATTACAGCAGTAGAAACTGACAAAGCCGGCAACACTTCTAAAGTAGTCAGAGCAATTGTCGGAGATAATACAGGTTCTGAACCAGCTGAAGAAGCACTGCCAGATACAGGTCAAAATGACAATGCTAAAAACGCAACATTATTCGGCAGCTTGTTCGCACTACTAGGTTCAATCTTCTTATTCGGCAAACGCCGCAAAGAAGACAAAGAAAAATAAGAACTGAAAATCAGTATAGATTTTAAGGGGCACATCTCATTTGAGGTGTGCTTCTTTTTCTTACATAATAGAATTAACGCTATGTATTAAAGTATTGCATTTTAACGCAAGCAAAAGCCGATTTTGAAACGTTTAAATATATAAAATGAAGAAAAGGTGATGTCATGATTAAAATAAGCGATTATCCTTCACCCATCGGTTTATTAACATTGATGAGCGAAGATGATGTCTTAACAGGGGTTTATTATCCAGGACAAATCAATAAAGATAATCCGCATTATGAGAAGGTGCAGATTAATGAGGTGCCTGTTTTACAGAAAACAAGCCTTTGGTTAGATGCATATTTTAAAGGAGAAAATCCTGAAATTGATTTTAAATATCATGCTTCAGGTACAGAATTCAGAGAGCAAGTATGGGAAGAATTAACGAAAATACCTTACGGTGAAACAGTCACGTACGGATCAATTGCACAAAAGATTGCTAAGCTTCGAGGTAAAACAAAAATGTCGGCACAAGCAGTCGGAGGTGCAGTAGGAAGCAATCCTATCTCTATTATTATTCCGTGCCACCGTGTTGTAGGCCATAATCGTAAACTTACAGGGTACGGCGGCGGATTGGATAATAAACGTTATTTGTTGCAATGTGAACATCATGATTTGAGTCAGTTCAGCGAATAAGCATCAGCCCATTGATGCAAGAACTTCACAGCTTTTAAATAGACAGCTTCTGCTTCAGTATTAAAAGTACGGTCAAAGTCATGTGCGTCGCTGTCAACCGCAACTAATTCTGCATGGGCAGCATGCTGCATAAGACGCAAGCTTTCGTGATAGGGCACATCGATATCTCTTTTCGCATGTGCAATAAATACAGGAGGTAATTGTTTTAAAGAGGCGTTATCTAAATTCAAAGTATGTCTCATTTCATCAGTAATACCGGTATAGTCAAACCATTGTCCTTGGCCGCGTGTATAGAGATAAAGCGGATATCTGAATTGTGCATGGCCTTCAATGATAGGCTCAGGCTGAATCATAAATTGAATCATCGCTTCGTTTAAATGCGCAGTCATTTGACGAAATGCTGCATGCGGTTGTATCAATTCAGGAAGCGCAACTTGTGCGAAACCATAGAAATCAAGCACACCTTGGACATTGCACTGACATGCAGCCTGCAATGCAAGAAAGCCGCCGGAAGAACGTCCGAAAGTAAAGCATGGCAGATCAGGATATTTTGCAAAAACTGCATCAAATACACATAAAGCATCTGACATAATCGTATCGATTTTTGCTTCAGGCGCAAGACGATAAGGGGCTTCTGCAAGATAAAAGTGTTCAGTGAATAATGCAATCACTTCAGGAGGCAAATCATGCGGTGTTCCTGCAATCAAACCGCCGCCATGATAATAAACAATAACCCCTTTCGGTGTTTGTTTTGGTGAATGTATTTGAATAGGTAAAGCAAATTTGTCTTGAGTCAGAACGGTAACAGTGTGTGACGACATAGTAATTCCTGCTTTCTTTCTAATTGAAATGTATGAATAACTCTATTTTAGTGGTTAAATGATTAAATAGGTAGCGAGAAGTTGAAAAAGGAGCAGATGAACATGAATGTGTTCATCTGCTCCTGATTTTTTTACGGTTGCACCATTGCGCCGATTAAGCCGAAACCGACAGATAATACGACTAAGATAACACCGAATATTATAGAAACTTTTCCTGATAACTTGCATGTTTTATAAAGCAGCAAGCTGAATAAATAACCAGATAATAAAGTTTGGAGATTAAATACTCCTAATACTTTATTTCCACTGTCAAATATATTCAAGCTGGTAATTGAAATTTGTGCAACGTCTAAACCTACAATCGCTTGAATACCTACAACTACGAATGCGACAAGCGAACTGATTAACAATGCGAAGAGTGTACCTGCAAAGATACTTCTTTTTCTTACATCTGATTTAAAAATTCTCGCAATGCCCCAAACAATCAGATAGGCAAACAACAGATAGAATAATTGCCCGACAATTCCTGAAATAATAGTTATGGGAATCATAAAGGACTTGAATTGTTCAAGTTGTGCTTGATTCATTTCTTGATTGCTGTCTTTTAAGACTTGTGCCCAATCCGTAGCAATAGAATTAAGCCATAAAGTTGCAAGTGCGATTACAATCCAAATGATTAAGTTGATGATCCATTTCGGATGTTCTCTGTACTTTTGGAAGTTTGAACCTAATAGTAATTTTGAATGTTCCATGCTGTACTCCTTCTCTTTTTTATTTCAACAAAAGCGTATCATAATTGTTTATTATAATAAATAGGTTTCTTAAAATTGAAAAATATACTTTAATTCTGCATTTTCATGCAGTGTTTTTGATAAAGATTATAGAATCAATATTAGAGGTTAGTTAAAGAATTTTAATTTCTAATTTAATTACAGTAAAGGTATTTATTTATTTTTAAGTTGTGATATTATGCAAATGAAGTAATAAAATCAAAGCAAGGAGAGAAAATCAGTGTGAAGAAGAAACTTATTTGGATTGCTTCGATCATCGCAGCTGTTTTAGTCTTATTTATTGTTGCTGTGATTGTGAAGAATGCAACCGGTACATCGAATAGTGAGGATACATATCAAGTCTTTAAAGTTAAAAAAGAAAGTCCGTTAACTATGCAAGGCAAGGCTTCTCCAGAAACAGTGAAGTCTTATAAAAATAATTCGTCGATAGGGGATTATATCAATACTACTGTTTCAGACGGCCAAGAAGTTGAGAAAGGTCAACAAATTATTACTTATAATACTAATAATCATCAACGTCAAAGTCTTGTAAATAAAGTGAATGAAGCAGAACAAGCAAGACAAAAGGCACAAGAAGCGGTCAATCGCGCACCGAATGATACACAAGCGAATCAACAATTATCTGATGCACAAAGCCAGCTAGATAAAGCGAATCAATCTTTAAATCAATTAGATAATCAAATCAATGACAGTTTGTTTGCGGCATTTGACGGCAAAATCGAAATCGAACAAGATGAAAATCCTAATGAAGGAGATACTATTCTGCAATTGATTTCAAAAAATCCGCAAATCAAAACAACAGTCTCTGAATATGATTTAAGCAAAATCAAAGAAGGCCAAAAAGTCGAATATACTGTAAGCAGTACAGGGAAAAAAGGTTTCGGCGAAATTTTAAAAATCTCTGAATTGCCGACAAACTATGAAGAACAATTAAACAGCGGCGGTATGAGCGGCGCAGCAGCCGCCCAAGGCGGAGACTCATCAGAAGAAGGTATGGATACAGCACAAGCGTCAAATCCAGTTGTGAATGATATTTCCGGCAAAGGAGATGCAAGTGATGCATCTAAATATACGGTGCTCATCGGACAATTGTCATCACCGGTACGTCCAGGGTTATCTTTAGATGCAGCTGTTGCGACAGATAAAGTGAAACTGCCTTCTAATGTATTAGGCAAAGATAATACTGTTTATGTGCTGAATAAAGATAATAAAGTTGAGAAGCGGAAAGTGAAAATTGAAAAACAAAATGGCGATATTTATGTGAAGTCAGGCGTCAAAACTGGAGAACGTCTAGTGAAGCACCCGAAAGCATCTCTGAAAAATGGTGATGCAATAGAGGTGAAACAATGATTAAGCTGGATAAGATTAATCGTTCTTTTAAAAATGGCAACAAGGTGAACCATATCTTAAAGGATATTTCCCTGGAAATAAAGAAAGGGGAATTCATCGCAATTATGGGTCCTTCCGGTTCAGGGAAAAGTACGCTGATCAATATTATCGGCTTCATTGACAGAGGTTATGAAGGCAACTATTATTTCAACGATAAAAGTTATAAAGAAAGTTCTGATAACCAACTCGCAGAAATCAGAAACCGTGTGGTAGGATTTGTCTTTCAAAACTTTAAGCTGATTCAAAATAATACAGTATTAGAAAATGTCAGTATTCCTTTAGTTTATGCAGGTATCGGCAGTCAAGAACGCAAGCAGCGTGTAATAGAAACACTGCATAATGTAGGGTTGTATGACAAAGAGCAATTAGTACCCAATAAATTATCCGGAGGTCAGCAGCAGCGTGTTGCGATTGCGCGTTCTGTAGTCAACGAACCGGAATTCATCATCGCTGATGAACCGACTGGGGCATTAGATTCGAAAACATCTGAGGATATCATGCAGTTATTTACACGTTTGAATGAGGAAAAGCATACGACCATGATTATGGTGACACATGATAGAGCTGTCGCAGAAAAAGCAGACCGCATTATTCATATCTTAGATGGACGCATCCAAGAAGAAGAGGTGGTAAAATGAACCGATTTTCAAACATTCTGGCGGTATCATTACGCTCTATTATGAAAAACAAACGACGCAATATCTTTACAATGATCGGTATTATTATCGGTATTGCGGCAGTCATTACCATCATGTCTTTAGGTAATGGATTTAAGAAAACAGCTAATGAACAATTTTCAGATTCAGGTGCCAGCAAAGATACAGCTTTAATCAGTTATATGCAATCTCTGGATAGCAACAGCAATGATAAAATCGATCCGTTTTCACCTAGCGATATCACTTTAGCAGAAAATGTAGAGGGTGTTGAAAAAGCACAGAAGAAACAAGATAAAAACCAGTCATTCAAAGCTAAAGTGACGAATTCTCAAAAGAACGGCGATGCGAACATATACATTAATAAGCAGTATAAAAAGGTCAGTAAAGGCAAAGGGTTTACAGAAGATGACAATGATTTAGCTGAAAAAGTAGTAACGATAGATAAAAAGTTAGCGAAATCATTGTTCCATCAACCCAAAAAAGCTGTAAACCGTACCTTATATATTAATGGTCAAGGTTTTAAAATTGCAGGTGTCACTAATGGTGATCAATTTGAAACAAATACAGTGCATATGCCGACAAAGACTTTTGAAAGCTACTTGCCGAATCTGACACAAGATTTTGTACAGTTGGAAGTGAAAATCGAAGAAGGTTCGAATAAGAAAGACGTTGCACAAAAAGTCGCAAAGACTTTAAGTAAAAAAGGCACCGGACAAGCCAACGGCAGTTATCAGTACTCTGATATGGAACAAATGATGAAGGGTATCGAAAAAGTATTTGATGCGATTACTTATTTCGTAGCGGCAGTCGCTGGTATTTCACTATTCATTGCCGGTATCGGTGTAATGAATGTGATGTATATTTCAGTTGCTGAACGTTCTGAAGAAATTGCAATAAGACGTGCTTTCGGCGCAAAAGCAAGAGATATCGAAATACAGTTCTTAGTTGAAAGTGTGGTCTTATGTTTAATCGGGGGCATCATCGGATTAGTATTAGGTATTGCTATTGCCTCTCTTGTTGATGCGGTCACACCGGATTATATTAAGAGTGCAGTGACTCTAGGATCTGTGCTGCTTGCTGTAGGTGTCTCATCTTTAATCGGTATTGTTTTCGGTTGGATTCCTGCACGTGCAGCAGCTAAGAAAGAATTAATTGATATCATTAAATAGTCTTTTTTTAACCGGGTGAACGTTAATGTTCCTCGGTTTTTTTATAATGAAAATATCGGGTACATTTTAGAGAAGCAGTTGATTATTTCTTTGAAAGTGGATATGTTTAATTTAACGGATTAAAAACGTTGTGAAAGGGGGTACAAAGGTTTTGGATATTA
Source organism: Staphylococcus sp. EZ-P03 (assembly GCF_003344575.1). Taxonomy (NCBI): domain Bacteria; kingdom Bacillati; phylum Bacillota; class Bacilli; order Caryophanales; family Staphylococcaceae; genus Staphylococcus; species Staphylococcus sp. EZ-P03. Next base: position 12,371 of record NZ_QPMO01000001.1, read on the forward strand.
AACAAATGGGATACTTTATCGCAGTGGTACAATACGGGGGTATGACGAATGCATCCAGAGAGTTGTTTATTGCACAACCGACAATCAGTAAAGCAATTAAAGATTTAGAAAATGAACTCGGCAGTGCTTTATTTGATCGCAGCAAGCGTCATTTAACCTTAACAGACAGCGGTGAAATCTTTTATAAAAAGTCATTGGAAATTATGAATCTATTCGAGAATCTGCCGAAAGAAGTCAATCAGCTTAAAGGACTAGAAGCAGGACACATTAGCATTGGTTTATCAGCGGTTATGAATATGAATAAATTCATTGAAACATTAGGAAACTTCCACCAACTGTATCCAAACATTACTTATAACTTAGTAGAAAACGGCGGTAAAGCGTTAGAGTCTCAAATTATCAATAATGAGATTGATATCGGTATTACAACACTGCCTGTAGATAGTGCAATCTTTGAATCGATTCCGCTCTACACAGAAGATTTACTTTTGGTTGTCAGCGAAACACATCCGCTTGCAAATAGAGAGGTAGTAGAGATGCATGAACTCGCAAATGAGGACTTTATCTTATTTAATGAAGATTTCTATTTAAATGATAAGATTATTGAAACTGCGAAGCGGTCTGGCTTTGTACCGAAAACGATCTCTAAAATTTCTCAGTGGAATTTTATCGAAAACTTATTAACTGCCGGATTAGGTGTCAGTATTCTTCCGGAAAATATCGTTAAGATGTTAAACGGTCCGATACATAGCTCAAAGATTAATGATTCTGCGATGCGATGGCAATTAGGAGTTATATGGAAGAAAGAAAAATATATTAATTATGCGACAAGAGAATACATTGATTACATGAAATCATCATTGACGATGCAAGATTAAAAAAGAGCGGCGTACTTTACAAACAGTTGTAGGGTACGCCGCTTTTAAAGCATAAAGTTTGTTATATACGATATAGGGGTATATGGTATATGTAGCAAGAAAGGAAGGATAGAATGCTTTATAGATTAGGAGCTGCAGTTATAGCTTCAGGTTTATTATTAACTGCTTGCGGGACACAAGAGCAATCTGACAAACAATCAGAACAGCATCAAATGGAACATAATCAAAAAAGCGATGCACCAAAGCAAATGAAACAAGCTAAAGACAGCCAATTTAAAAAAGGTGATAAAGTCATCTTAAAAGAAGGGCATATGCCGGGCATGATGAATGCTGAAGGCAAGGTTAAAGGTGTTTATCACACAAAAGTGTACCAAGTCAGCTATGAACCGACGAATGGCGGTAAAAAAGTAAACCATCATAAATGGGTAGTAAATGAAGAAATCAAAGATGCGCCGAAAGAAGGATTTAAAAGCGGCGATCAAGTTACTTTAGAAGCGGACCATATGAAAGGTATGAAAGGTGCTAAAGCAACTATTGATAAAGTTGAAGATAAAAACGTATATGTGGTGGATTACAAAGATACTGACAATGGCAAAATGGTGAAAAACCATAAATGGATGACAGAAGATGAATTAGCAGCAGATCAATAAAGTTCATCTAAATGTCATAAAGCGGTTAAAAGCGAATGTTTGCAGCAAAACCTGATTCAAATCAATCTAGAACTGTCATACTTGTGCGTTTAAGCAAGATTACAGCAGCGGTTGTTCGGTAAAGCCGAGCAGCCGTGTTTTTGCGAAGCAATGCCGAATGCTAACAATAGGATAAAGGGGTAAATACTGTATGGCCATGGTGTAATCTTCAGAAAGTTTCGATTTGAATGAAAAGTAATAGATGGTATCGCTTACATAGAAAAAAGTAATAGATACTATCTAAAATCGATATTTTTATGATACACAAAATTGTCATACAATAGGGAATGTAAGTCAAAAGAATATGTATAAATGATGATGGACACTTAGGTTCAGACACCAGAACCGATATGAAAATGACCATTTATACAGTTAAACAAAAGAAAGGTGTTAGCTTATGATATCGAAAGTTTTAAAGATTATCTTTCAAATTATCTTGATTATGGGCATCACGTATTTAGGCAACACCCTTCAACGCCTTTTGCATATTCCATTAGCTGGAAGTATCGTCGGCCTAGGACTCTTTTTCCTACTTTTACAATTTAAAATTATACCTGTCAAATGGGTCGAAGCGGGTTCCAACTTCCTTTTAACAACGATGGTCTTTTTCTTTATTCCATCTGTCGTTGGTGTAATGGATATCATAGGCGACATTCACCTTAATTTTATTGTGTTCTTCGGCGTCATTATTCTCGGCACAATTGCTGTCGCTTACGTCTCTGGGCTTATTGCCGAGAAAATGGCTAGAAGACTCCATGGTGATAAGGGGAGTCACACATCATGATTATTATTAAAGACATCATTATGATCTTGCTCACAGTATTCATGTATCTTGCAGCTAAGAGATTACACAAACGGTTCCCAAGCCCGTTTTTAAATCCAGCCTTAGTTGCTTCAATCGGAATTATAATCGTGTTATTATTATTCCGCCAGAATTATAATTCTTACATGGCCGGCGGACATTTAATCAATTATCTGCTGAGCTGTACGGTTGTATGTTTAGCATATCCGCTGTATATTAACCGTCATAAAATCTTTGAGAATTTTAATATTATTTTTACAAGCGTATTAACTGGCGTATTACTCAACTTTGTGTTAGTTTATTTCTCGTTGAAGATTCTAGGCTTCGATAAGGAAGAAATTGTAACACTGTTGCCAAGATCAATTACTGCAGCAGTCGGTATCCAAGTATCGCATCAGATGGGCGGTGCGGATACGATTACAGTATTGTTCATTATTACGACTGGTTTAATCGGCAGTATGCTTGGTTCAATGCTGCTTCGCATGGGCAACTTCAGAACTTCCATTGCAAAAGGGCTTGCATTCGGAAATGCATCTCATGCGTTCGGTACGGCTAAAGCACTGGAATTGGATTTAGAATCTGGTGCATTCAGTTCAATCGGTATGATTTTAACTGCAGTTATCAGTTCTGTATTATTACCGATTCTCATCATTTTGTTTTATTAAGAGTTTTATATATAACGACGCTCAAGCATAACGAAGTATCAAACACTAACTAAAGGGTAGTTTGAATACAGTTACTTTTTTTAATGAATAGAAAGGGGCTATTTTTAAAATGGCAAAAATTAAAGCAAATCAAGCACTTGTAGAAGCGTTACTACAATGGGATATTGATCATTTATACGGAATCCCTGGCGACTCAATCGATGCGGTAGTAGACAGCTTGCGTACAGTAAGCGAACAAATCAAATTCTATCATGTTCGTCATGAAGAAGTAGGAAGCTTAGCAGCAGCATCTTACACTAAACTTACTGGTAAAATCGGCGTGTCATTAGCAATCGGAGGACCAGGTGCAATCCACTTATTAAATGGTATGTATGACGCTAAAATGGACGGTGTTCCTCAATTAGTATTAGTTGGTCAATCTAACAGCAACTTATTAGGAACTAAAGCTTTCCAAGAAACAAACTTATTAGACTTATGTAATGATGTTTCTGTTTACAACCGTCAAATCAGCGAAAAAGATGATGATATCTTCGGTATCGTAAACGAAGCTATCAAAACAGCTTATGAGAAAAAAGGTGTGGCAACTTTAATCTTGCCTAACAACTTATTAACTCGCAAAGTTAAAGACACAACTAACAAACCAGTTAATAAAAAACGCCCAACAATCCCAGCTCCAAACCAAGCTAAAATTAAAAAAGCAGCTAAATTAATCAACAAAGCTAAAAAACCTGTATTATTAATGGGTACTGGTGCTAAACATGCTGGTCCGGAAGTAGAAGCTTTCATCAACAAAGCTAAAATCCCTACAATCATTACTTTACCAGCTAAAACTATCATCCCTGATGATCACCCGTACAACTTAGGAAACATTGGTAAAATCGGTACTAAACCAGCATATCAAGCAATGCAAAATGCTGACTTATTAATTATGGTTGGTACAAACTATCCTTACGTTGACTACCTACCTAAGAAAAATATCAAAGCAGTTCAAATCGACGTTGATCCGAAAGCAATCGGACATCGTTTCAAAGTGAACGCTGGAATTATCGGCGACGCTAAAACTTCATTAATCGAATTAAACGACTTAGTGAAACCAGTTAAAAGCCGTAAATTCTTAGACGAAGCTTTAGATAACATGAAAACTTGGAAAGAATGGATGCAAAAAGACCTTGATAACGATGCATTCCCAATTCGTCCAGAACACTTAATGGGTGCAATCAACAGAGAAGCAGACCATGATGCTGTTTACTCAATCGACGTAGGTACATCTACAGTTTGGTCTACACGTTACCTAAGCCTTAAACCAAGCAACGAATTCATTATTTCAAGCTGGTTAGGTACTATGGGCTGTGCATTACCAGGAGCAATTGCTTCTAACGTAGCATTCCCTAACCGTCAAGTTATCGGTATCGCTGGTGACGGTGCATTCCAAATGGTAATGCAAGACTTTGCAACTGCAGTTCAATACAACATGCCGATGGTTATCTTCATCATGAATAACAAAGAATTGGCATTCATCAAATATGAACAACAAGCAGCTGGTGAATTAGAATATGCTATCGACTTCTCAGATATGGATATGGCTAAATTCGCTGAAGCATGCGGCGGTGCTGGTTACACATTGAAAGACCCAGCAGACATCGACACTATCGTTGAAGCTGCATTAAACGAAGACCGTCCAACAATCGTTGACGTACACGTTGATGCTAATGCTGCACCACTTCCAGGTAAAATCGTACCTGACGAAGCAATCAACTATGCTAAATGGGCATACAGATCTATTACTGAAGATAAAAAATTAGACTTAGAAGAAATTCCACCGCTTTCAGTAGCAGCAAAACGTTTCTTATAATTTGAAAGATAATCAAATATAATTTCTAATATTCAAGCAGCGTGTAATGATGCATTTCATTACACGTTGCTTTTTCTTTTTAATAGATATTGAAATATTCAGTTAATTCAACTATAATCAGGATATTATTCAAAATGGAAAGCAGGGGATTGTGCTTATGATGTTATACCTTCCAATAGATAATGATTTGAAACTCGTGCAGCCAGAAATACAAATGGCACAATCGTTATTTAATGTGATTGAGCAAGAAAGAGCGTTTCTTTCAACTTATCTTCCTTTTATTGATCACACGCTTTCAGTTCAAGATGAGATAGAATTTATTAAATTGATGCTTGCACATCAATCAAGAGGCACAGGCAGATTATTTTTAATTTACTATCAAGACCAGCTCGTAGGTACGATAGACTTGCATCAAGTGAACCAAGATCATCAGAAAGCTTGGGTAGGCTATTGGCTGAGCAGTCAATATAATGGTCGAGGGATTATGACACGTTGTTTGACTGCATTATGCGACTTTGCATTTAATTCATTGAACCTGAATAAATTATCAATTCATGCGAATATCAAAAATGAACCAAGTATAAACGTAGCTAAACGTGCAGGATTTCAATATGTCGGTACGGATAAAGAAGAATTGTATGAACGCGGACAATATGAAGATTTTGTAAGATATGCATTGCTTAAGCGCGAATTCAATTCACAAAATTCATTATAAATTAAGGTAACGCCTGTCAACGTTTAAAGGAGTTTTGTTATACTGATAACGTAAGTTTCGAGATAGGAGTTGTCAGTAATGAATGAGCGTAAATTAGTCGCAGAAAGTGAAATAGAAGTCAACGGCTATGACATAGATGCAATGGGCATTGTCAGCAACATTGTATATATCAGATGGTTTGAAGATTTAAGAACGTTATTTATTAATCAGCATATGAATTATTCTGAAATGATGAAACAATCGATTTCTCCGATTTTGATGCATACTGAAGCAGATTATAAAATACCAGTCACAATTCATGATCGCCCAGTAGGCAGATGCTGGTTAACAAAAATCAGCCGAATGAAATGGGTCTTTGAATTTGAAATCAGTTCAGGTGATAAAGTACATTGCAAAGGTATGCAATACGGCGGATTTTTCAATTTGGAAGAACAGAAAATCATCCCTGTTCCAGATGTCTTCAGAAATATTTAATGCATAATAGTAATAGTCAATCTTCGAAAACACTTGTTTTCGGAGATTTTGTAATATACATATCAGAAAAGAGGCATGATAGGCATGACACAAAAGCAACATCCGCATTTAACAGCGCTTAAAGCTGCTTTCCCTCAAACCATCCCCATCTTTGCGGGTTTTTCTTTTATCGGCATTGCGTACGGGATTTATATGCATTCGTTAGGATTTCATCCTATTTATGCAATGTTGATGAGTACATTGATTTTCGCAGGTTCTATGGAATTTGTGGCCGGCAGTTTATTGCTTGCGCCGTTTAATCCTTTTAGTGTCTTTATTCTGACGCTGATGCTGAATTCCAGGCATTTATTTTATGGTATTTCGATGTTAGACCGGTTTAAAGGCACAGGCAAATATAAACCATATTTGATTTTCGGAATGTGTGATGAGACCTTTGTCATCAATAATATGGCAAATGTACCTAAACATGTGGACCGCACATTGTTTATGTTTTATGTCACATTGCTCAATCAAATTTATTGGTTCTTAGGCACAACAGTCGGCAGCTGGTTCGGCGTGTTTATCAAGTTTGATACTACAGGCTTAGACTTTGTGATGGTTGCTCTCTTTGTGGTCATTTTCTTAGAATCATGGCTTAAAGAAAAGAATCATGTCAGTGCACTTATCGGGTTAATCTTACCGACAATTTGCCTCATCCTATTCGGTCCGAACCACTTTATCTTGCCTTCAATGATTTTAATTGTCATTGCTTTAACGTTGTTGAGAGGCTATTTCAGCAGAAAGGGTGTGGCTTAATATGACTTTGACGCAGCAAATTATCACAATCGGTGTGGTCGTCATCGGGACAATGTTAACTCGTTTTTTGCCGTTTCTGATTTTCTCGAAAGACAAGCCGACACCTAAATTTATTCAATATCTCGGTACTGTACTGCCTGCTGCAGTATTTGGATTTTTAGTCGTCTATGCTTTACGCAAAACACCTGTGTTAACCGGCAATCATGGTTTGCCTGAACTTATCGCAATACTGGTCATCATCTTATTGCATGTCATTAAACGCAATATGCTGATATCTATTGCAGGGGGAACGATTGTCTATATGTTATTAGTGCAATTTGTATTTTAAAAGCAATCCATCATGGTGCATGGATTGCTTTTTTAAAATTATAGTTGTTTGTTAATGGCTTTCTTCGAATCGATTTGTTTTCCAAATAAAGACAGAAAGCATCCATATCAAAATGAAGACCGCAACAAGAATATAACCTAAGTGGTCGAATTCAATGGCTGCGATAGTATTCCAAAAGCTGCCTTGCAAATGGAAGTGATCAATCAGAATTTGCATAAGTTCTACCATACCGATGATAAGTGCCGCAATGACAGATATCGCAGTGATTGTGATATTGTAATAGATTTTGCGTACAGGTTTTAAGAAAGCCCAATGGTATGCGGACTGCATTAATAGGCCGTCTAATGTATCTAACAAACTCATGCCGGCCGCAAAGAGCAGCGGCAAGGCTAAGATGCCGATGAGTGAAATGGATTGTTCAGAGGCCCCTGAAGAGAGCGCCAGCAATGCAATTTCACTTGCAGTATCAAATCCTAATCCAAAGAGGAAGCCTAACGGCAATACGTGCCAGCTTTGATTGATACATTTGAAATAAGGACCGACGAAGCGGTTGATTAAGCCGCGTGAAGCGAGCAGTTCATCTAACTGTTCGTGGTGCAGATGCTCTGAACGCAAGCGCATAAACAAACGTATCAATGCGATAAGAATGATTAAATTCAAAATACCGATTAACAGTAAGAACATACCGGAAACAATGGTGCCGATGATACCGCCGACAGCTTGGAAAGCAGGGAGCTGATGTTTCGCAAAGCGGACTGAAATTCCCAGCAGCAACGCCATTATAAAGACGACACTGGAATGGCCGATAGAGAAATAAAAACCGACGCCGATCGGATTTTTCTTTTCCTGCATTAATTTACGTACTGTATTATCGATTGCGGCAATATGGTCAGCATCAAAAGCATGTCTCAGTCCTAAAGTATAAGCTAACAGTCCCATGCCGAACAGCACAGGATGTGTTTGTCCTGCGATAAATAAAAATAGCAATCCCAGCCCATGCAACGCTGCGACAATGAGCAAATAGGGGAGGATAGGTTGTTTAGGTACAAGATGATGATTCAATAGGTGTCAACTGCTTTCTGTTTAAATTTAGTATTAAGCAACGTTATTATTTTAATACTGAGACCAGTGAAAGTAAAAGGTTATTGTATGTTTTCAAAGAAAAAGACATCAGCGTGTATGTCATCATGTGTAAGGGGTAAAGGAAGTATAATGGTAATTTTAAGGATTGAAAGAGAGAGAGGTTTTGAATGTGTCAGACATCAATTATATTTCATCATTTGACGATGTGAACCTTTACAGCAAGATCACATTAGGGGAAAGACCTATCGCGAACTTAATTATTGTGCAGGGGTTAACGGAAGACTTAGATGATTATGATAGTGTGGCTTCGTTTTTTAATGAGTATGACTATAATGTAATTCGTTATGATCAGCGCGGTCATGGCAATACTCCCGGGGAAGAGAAGCTGTTGGACCATGTGGATGTAGTGATTGAAGATTTGAAAGCAGTTGTGGATTATGTGAAAGATAACTTGCACGGCAAAGTGTTTATCTTGGGGCATGGTGTAGGCGGTACGATAGCTACATTATTCGGTATCAGATATCCGCATCAAGTATACGGCTATATTTCTGCTGGCGGTTTATCGCCGACTGGCCAGCCGGTCTTTCGTGATGATGCGGTGGATCAATCTGTCGAGCTTCAAAGTCATGGCAGAGAAGAAAATTTGAAGAAGCATATGATGATTAAGACGTTTCGTGAAGCGGTACGCAAAATGGATATCGAATTTTCAAAGTTTGATGACAGAGTGTTGATTATGCATGGCGGCAGCGATAGAGTGGTAAGTTCGGATGATGCGATAGAGTTCTTCAAAAAATCCAAAACAACGCATAAAGCTTTAAGAATTTATGATGGGCTGGATCATGAGTTATTAAATGTATCTTCGTATCGTGGTATGTTATTATCAGATATTGTAAATTGGTTAGAATTTGAAATGTCGATGGATGAGGCAGCGAAATAATCAGATCCTCAAGATGATTTTTTTGTTGCTGCGAATTCCAACCACTCAAGGAGTATGAATGAAAATGAAGAAAACACAACCTACGTTACATGATATTGCGAGAATTTCTGGACTCTCGATTGCGACAGTCAATCAGATTTTAGAAGATAAACGCCATGTGGCAAATGATAATGCACGTACACGTGTCGTTGAAGCATTAGAAATGTTAGGTTATGAACCCAGTCGCTATATTCAATCTTTACGCGGAGAAAGTGTAAAGACTATCGCATTTATTATGCCGAGACATGATGCCTATTATGCTTCGATTATCGATGCGATAGAACATCAAGAAGGTTCTGAAGGTATTCGTATTATTGCGATGGCTTCTAACGAACAAGCTGCGCGTCAAGATGCATTGATCGATTGGTTCGTTTCACAACAAGTCGACGGCATCATCGTATCTCCGGTGTCTGCACAAATGCGTATTGCGAAACGCTGGAGAGATATTCCGATGGTTATTATTGATAATCAAATTGAAGACGGTTTATTGCCGTATATCGGTATGAACTACGAAGATACAACATATCGAGCAGCAGAACATTTATTGCAGCACAATCATAAAGCCATTGCGCTGATTCTAGGCAATGAAGCATCCAGTGCGACAGCAGATTCCAGAATGGGCTATAAAGCTGCACTTGAAGATTTTGAATTTCAAATGGATGAGCGTCTGATTGCGTATCAATATACAGATTTAAGTTTAAATGCGACAGAGCGTTATGGTTATGAGACAACACAGGCATTATTCAGTCAAGCACAGCATCCGACAGCATTAATCGCAGCGAACCATGCGATGCTTACTGGTATCTTGCAAGCATTGAAAGCACAAGAGTTATCTGTACCAGAAGATGTCGCAGTCGTTACATTAGAAGAAAACAGCTGGAATAAAGTACATGCGCCTGAACTGACTTCTGTCGGTATTGATTCAGAAACAATCGGTGCATCGATTTTCAAACGATTGAAACAGTACTTTGATGGCGAAACCGATACGATTACATCAGATTGGTTGGCCGCATGTTTGAACGAGAGAGCATCCAGCCGTAAACATCTATAAAGTACGTGAAAACAAAATAATAAAATAAAAACAGACCTTGTCAGCATGTCTTAAAGAAAGGGAGAAAAGACATAGCATGTGACGAGGTCTGTTTTATTAGGGATTTTAGAAATGATACACTAGGGATTTTTAAAATGCTTTTGATTGTTTGTTTAACGGATACATTTAAGGGTTTTGTCTGCGCACCCTTATAAGGGCAACAGTGGATATTACAATACCAATAATAATGGCTATGACAGCACCTGATTCTGGATGGTCAACGTGTCCTGCTTTTGGCAAGGCAGCATATGATGATTGTTCGCCTTGATGTTTTGTGCTTGCATCTTGCCCAGTTTGACCTTCTGAAGTTGCTGCTGATTTTTGACTCTCATTGTTTTGTACCGCTTTTTGTTGATTTGTTGTGGACTCAGCAGCTGCTGCTTTGCTAACTTCATTTGCATCTGCTTTGCTTGCTGCTGAAGGGTGCGTTTGAGTATTTGATGAAGAAGCAGTATCGGGTTGATCTTCTGCACCATCAGCCACAAGAGTTGTACTTGATGCGTTAGGGTTGTCATCAAGTGATTGAGATGTTTCTGAATTTTGGACCAAAGCGGATTGCTTAGCGGACTGTTCGTTTGAGACATCATTATTTTCGGCAGCGTTTATCACTCCAGGCATATTAGTAAATAGTAAACCGCTTAAAGCGATTGTTGAAACATGAAGCAAGCATTTCTCTTTACTTAACTTCATACGCATGAAAACAACACTCCTATTCCAAAATGAAAGTGTCATGTCATCCATGGTGTCAACTGGCAATGTGTAAATCCAAAAGGATGAAACAGACGATTTCGACAACAACGAAGAAAGTTGAAAGCAGCTGCGGATATGTTATTTATGAAGGGTTCATTGGGATGTACAAATGATAAATAAGAATAGTATTGCTTTCCGTCAGCACTTTAATGTTCAACTTCTTCAACTCTAGGATGGCATAGGAATGTTAAGCAGGATTTAATCTGAGTTAAAGGATTGATAAACTTCGTAAATATTCAGTATATTAGAACATTTTCACTATGAAAGTACTATGAAAACTTGGAGTGTCAAGGAATGAAAGGATAAACCCGACAAATTGTGTCTAATTCGTTGGTTAAAGTTATTTTGCAAAGTGTTATAGTTACATATGGAAAATAATTTGTATAGACAAATAATGATAAAAAGCTAAAGGGAGTTATTATCATTATTTTTCGGGTTCGTAGATTATTTTTATTTATGATTTAGTGTTTGAAATATCAATAGATGTTTATACTAATTGTGACAACTTTATATCCAAAGTACGAATATTTAGGAATATATATCAAGAAAACAGAGTAATTATAACCTAATTAAATAGTTTGTGAAATTATTCGCAATATGTTCACAATTAATATAATTAAGCTATTGAAAACGCTTCATCAAAGGTAGTATGATGTCGGTGGTAGGAAAATTAAATATAGTAGGAAAAGAGGTCATTTGGCATGGATATTATTTTAGGAACTGGGACGTTATTGCTAGTCCTATTAGCAATGTCTTTATTCTTAAAGTTCGCTCCTTACGGTAAACAGGGGCTGCAAGCACTATCAGGTGCTGCTTGTGCGACATTCTTGCCGCAAGCGTTCTTAAGTTACGCAATCGGCGGTGTGTTTCACATTGAATTCTTCCAAAGAATAGGAGATATGGCTGGGAGTTTAAGCGGTATCGCAGTAGGGATTTTTACAGGTATGAAAATGGGTATCTCACCTGTTTTCGCAGTAATCATCGGATTAGTATTACACGATCAAAAATTACTTCCTGCATTTATCGCAGCTTACTTAGTCAGCTTCTTAATTAAATTAATTGAGAAAAAAGTACCAGAAGGCTTAGACTTGATTGTAGTGATTTTAGTGGCTCCGGCATTAACATTCGGAATCGCTGGATTAATTTCACCAGGAGTAATGGCTGTGTTAAGACAAATCGGTGGTGCGATTACAGCAGTTGGTGACAATAATCCATATGCACTTGCAGTTATTTTAGGTTTAATCGTTCCGGTAGTAGGTATGACACCATTAAGTTCTATGGTATTAACAAGTCTATTAGGCTTAACAGGTGTTCCAATGGCAATCGGTGCATTAACTTGTACAGGTTCATCATTCGTTAACTTCATGTTATTCAGAACACTTAAAATCGGCGGCTTAGGTAAAGCATTCGCTGTTGCAGTTGAACCATTAACACAAATTGATACGATAGCGAAGTATCCGATTCAACTCTATGGCGCAAACGCCATTGTCGGTATGTTTAACGCGATCATCGTTACTATTGCAGGTTTAGTAATCAATGTAACGGGAATGGCAACACCAATAGCTGGTGCTATTGTATTATTCGGATTCAACAAACCTATTCCATCAGCTATTACAATCGTAGCTGTCATTGTAACAAGTATCATTCTTGGCTGGATTTTAGGTAAAGTAATCCAAAAAATCAACTTCAAGAAAATTACTGACAAACTACCAGGTAAAAAAGCTCAACCGTCAGAAGCAAATTAATAGAACATTTCTTATAAAGAGATTAAGGAGATGACATTACGCTATGGCACGTAAACATGACTACCAAAGCGCATTTGATATCATAGGTCCAGTAATGATGGGACCATCAAGTTCACACACTGCAGGTGCAGTTAAAATAGGCAACGCAGCAAGAATGGTATTGCAAGGCGAACCAGAAGATATTGAAGTTCATTATTATGAATCGTTCGCACAAACACATTTAGGTCACGGTACTGATGTTGCGATTATCGGAGGTTTACTCGGTTACAGTACGTTCGATGAACGTATTAAAAACGCAGTAGACATTGCAAAAGACGAAGGTATCGGTGTTCGTTTCATTGAAGAAACAGGCAGAAGCTTAGGTGAACACCCTAACTGTGCATTAATTAAAGCAAAACAAGGAGATCGCCACATTGAATTAAACGGTATTTCAATCGGCGGCGGTACAATTAAAATCAAAAGCATTAATGTCAATGGTCAATGTATTCTAATGAACCATGGCTTACCATTATTAGAAATCGATGGACCAACAGATAATGCGACAATCAACCATTTGATTAACGATTTAATCGAACATGGTGCAGACATCAACGAAGAAATTAAAACAATTAATCCTGATGGCTGTTTAATGGCATTGCATTTAAACAAAGCTTTATCAGAAGACGTACTGAATAAATTGAGAGAAAAGTATAGCGACTTAAACTTTGCATATATAAAATAAAGAGGTGTAATGTATGTTTGATTCAATTAAAGAGATCATAGATTATGCGAATGAACATGATATGAAATTCTCAGAAATTATGATTCAAGAAGAGATGGAATTAAGCGGTAAATCTCGTGAAGAAATCCGCGAACAAATGAGAACAAACTTAGAAGTAATGCGCGACGCAGTTGAAAAAGGGACAACTGGCGAAGGCGTAAAAAGTGTTACAGGGTATACTGGCCAAGATGCCATTAAAATCAAAAACTACAATGATAACAACCATGCGTTAGCTGGTAAAGAAATGATGCAAGCGGTTATGGGCGCAGTTGCGACAAACGAAGTTAACGCAGCAATGGGTATCATTTGTGCAACTCCGACAGCTGGTTCCTCGGGTACAATCCCAGGTACACTATTCAAATTAGAAGCATCACACAATCTTACAGAAGATCAAATGGTAGACTTCTTATTTGCAGCTTCAATCTGCGGACGTGTTGTAGCTAACAACGCAAGTGTTGCAGGCGCAACAGGCGGCTGCCAAGCTGAAGTAGGTTCAGCAGCAGCGATTGCAGCAGCAGCGGCAGTTGAAACATTCGGCGGTTCTCCTGAAGCATCTGGTCATGCTTTAGCAATCGCAATCAGCAACCTTTTAGGTCTAGTATGCGACCCAGTTGCAGGATTAGTAGAAATTCCATGTGTTATGCGTAACGCGATCGGTTCAGGCAACGCATTAATTTCAGCTGACTTAGCATTAGCTGGCGTGGAAAGCCGTATCCCAGTTGACGAAGTTATCGAAGCTATGGACAAAGTAGGTCGTAACTTACCAGCTGAATTACGTGAAACTGGTTTAGGCGGTTTAGCAGGTACACCTACAGGTGAAGCAATTAAACGTAAAATCTTCGGAGACTCTGAAGTTAAATCATAATTGTTACTAAAATATGTAAATTCCATTTAAAAGATAGATTAATGGTTTTTGAGAAACACACAATCACTAAAAGGTTGTGTGTTTTTCTATATGCATTTATAAATTTTCACAAAATTCAAAAATCATATTGCAAATTATCACTTTTATAGGTAAACTAGTCAAAAGGGGATGATGGGATATGATAACTCGATTATTATTAATTTTTGTAGCTTTCATCATTAACTCAGCTATCACATTTTATCTGACGGATATCGGGACAATGATGAATAACTTATTGAAGTCTATGTCAATCAGTATGATCATTGTATTCTTATTCTATTACACTAAGTTAATGATGGAGATAAAAGGGGAATAACTAAATCAGCAAATTTCTAAATGAGATGACTTCGGGGGCATCTCATTTTTTATTTCATTGAAAGGATGAATATCATGTCAACACTCGTTATCATTGCACATCCCAACTTAAACGAAAGCACAGTAAATCAAGCTTGGAAGGAACAACTAAAACAGCATTCTGAGTTAGTGGATGTACATGATTTGTATCAAGCGTATCCTAACGGCAAAATTGATGTAAAAAAAGAACAACATCTCATAGCGCAATATGATCATATAGTATTTCAGTATCCTGTCTTCTGGTTGAACTATCCGCCGCTTTTGCAAGAATGGTTCGATCAAGTTTATTCAGGAGACTTTGATTTTGATTCGGACGGCTTAAAAGGAAAACGTTTCGCTTTAGCAGTGTCATGCGGACAGCCGAAAGCGCATTATCAAAAAGATAATGCTATCGGATTTACGTTAGAAGAAATTTGTTCGCCGATTATCGGTGTCGTACATTTAGTCGGAGGAAAATTCTTCGACATTCATGCGATATATGAAACAGACAAGATTAATAATAAATCAGAATTAGCTGGAAATACGGCAGATTATATCCGTTTCCTTGAAAAATTCTCAGCGTATTAAATTAAGCAGTTTCCTTTAGTCTCTTGATAGGCTCCACTATACTATAGGTGACTACATATGATAAGGAGCGAAATATTAATGGAACAACAAGCGATACGCGAACAAATTTTAGACGCATTCAATTTCAGACATGCGACAAAACGTTTCAACCCAGATAAAAAAATCAGCTCAGAAGATTTCCACACAATTATTGAATCAGGACGTCTGTCACCAAGTTCTATCGGGTCAGAACCATGGCGTTTCCTAGTCGTTCAAAATGAAACATTGCGCCAAAAATTAAAAGAAGTCTCATGGGGTGCACAAGGCCAATTAGATACTGCCTCTCACTTTGTGATTATCTTAGCACGCAAAAACGTACGTCCAGGTACTGAATACTTAACACACATTATGAAAGAAATTAAAAATGTGCCAGATGATATATTAGACGATATGAACCAACGTTATGAAGCGTTCCAAAATGACAGTTTGAATCTTTATGAAAGCGAACGTTCATTATGGGATTGGGCCAGCAAACAAACTTACATTGCATTAGGCAATATGATGTCTGTTGCTGCGTTCTTAGGTGTAGACTCATGTCCGATTGAAGGCTTCGGTATGAAAGAGGTCACACAATTGCTTTCTGATGAAGGCATTATGAATGAAGATGAATTCTTGCCTTCAGTAATGGTCGCATTCGGTTATCGTGCAGATGAGCCTAAACGCGGCAAAACACGTCAAGCTTATGATGACGTTATTGAATGGATTGAATAATATTTTATAGACCTGGGTTAAGCAGCTCAGGTCTTTTGTTTTGTTCAGTTATACAATATAAATTATCAGAATTTTGTGTTTGTTATAGGTGCAAATTTGCTATAATTAAAGCTATCAATCTATTTTATTCTCACTTCATAGAATGAATACATAAAGGAGCGTTACAATGGTTAAAATTAAAATGTTTAACGTGGCACCTTACGAAGTGCCGGCAATTGAAAATTGGGCCGCAAAACACGACAACATTGAAGTTGATTATGAGAGCGGACCGATGACAAAAGAAAATATCGCAACAGTGAAAGGATATGACGGCCTTTCTTTATCTCATAATGGACCTTTTAATTCGGACTTCTATCCGATTTTAGCAAGTTACGGTATCAAACAAATTGCACAGCGCAGTGCAGGGTTCGATATGTATGATTTAGAGGAAGCTGCAAAGCATGATTTGATTATTACGACAGTACCGAGTTATTCGCCAAGTTCGATTGCTGAGTTTGCGGTAACAGGGGCATTGTATTTTGTCAGACAAGTGCCTTTGATTCAACAGCGTATGCAGCAGCATAACTTTGTATGGGATCAACCATTAATTTCGCGTCCGGTTAAAGATTTAACGGTTGCTGTAGTAGGTATTGGACGTATCGGCAGTGTTACTGCTCGATTATTCCATGGTTTTGGATGCAAGATTGTCGGTTATGATCCAGTCAGAAATCCTGAACTTGAAAATATTGTAGACTACAAAGACACTTTAGTTGAGGCAATTTCAGAAGCGGATATCGTTTCGCTCCATGTACCGGGCAATAAAGAGACATATCATTTGTTTGATGAAGCTGTATTTGAGCAATTAAAAGATGGTGTCATTTTAGTTAATGCGGCACGCGGTACTGTTGTAGAGACTGAGGCATTGCTTAATGCATTAAACAGCAATAAAGTATCAGGTGCTGTGATTGATACGTATGAAAATGAAGCACATTATTATCGCAGAGACTTTTCTGAACAAACAATCGAAGATGAAAATTTATTGGAATTAATCCGACGCGACGATGTGTTAGCTTCTCCGCACATTGCGTTCTTCACGAATGAAGCTGTGAAAAATCTTGCGGAAGGCGGATTGAATAGTACGATGGAAGTATTGAATACAGGAGATGCACAGCATAGAGTAAATTAACAAGTACGTGAACCAATTTTCAGAAAGGGGGAACGTTCATTATGAAAGTGTTTATGAAGTTGAGCTGGTTTTTCAAACAAGAGAAATTCAAATACCTTTTCGGTTTGATTGTCTTGCTTGGTATTGCACTGATTTCATTAATTCCGCCTCAAATTATCGGTAAAACGATAGATGCTATCGCATCAGAACGTT
Source organism: Staphylococcus sp. EZ-P03 (assembly GCF_003344575.1). Classification (NCBI taxonomy): domain Bacteria; kingdom Bacillati; phylum Bacillota; class Bacilli; order Caryophanales; family Staphylococcaceae; genus Staphylococcus; species Staphylococcus sp. EZ-P03. The sequence goes on from NZ_QPMO01000001.1 coordinate 29,905, forward strand.
TAACCGGGCGCCAGTTATTAATGTATATGCTGCTGCTTGCAGGTGCGGCTGTCATGATTTACATATTGCGTTATACATGGCGTGTGCTGATTTTCGGTACCAGCAACAAACTAGGCAGAATTTTACGCAATCGTCTTTATGAAAAGTATACATCGATGAGTCCGTCATTCTTTCAACGCCGAAGAACAGGCGATTTGATGGCCCATGCGACGAATGATATTAATGCGATACAAGGCACTGCCGGACCTGGTGTATTAATGATAGGGGACTCAATGATTACAGGAACTTCTATCTTAGTAACTATGGCCATTACAATCAATTGGAAGCTGACATTGATTGTGATGCTGCCATTGCCTGTACTCGTCATATTATCCAGTTATTACGGCAGATTGATGAGTAAAGGGTTTAAGAAAGCACAAGCAGCATTCAGCCGGCTGAATGATAAGACACAAGAAAGTATTGCGGGTATAAAAGTAACTAAAACAATGGGCTATGAAAAAAGCGACCAAAAAGATTTCAAACGTATCAGCGATGACGTAGTGAAAAAGAACTTAAAGGTAGCTCAAATCGATGCATTATTTGATCCGACGATTATGCTGGTTATCGGTACCAGTTATTTCTTAGCGCTTGTCTTTGGTTCTTTTATGATTTTCAATAACACCATTACATTAGGACAATTAATCACGACAACCACTTATCTGGGTATGCTGGTATGGCCGTTGCTGGCTCTGGGATTCTTCTTTAATGTCATCCAAAGAGGACATGCTTCTTATGAACGTATCAGCGATATTTTAGATGCAGAAAACGAAATAGATTTGTCTTACAAGATAGAAGGCTATCCTTCTGGAACCATTCGTTACCAAATCGAATCCTTTACTTTCCCAGATGCAGAGCAGCCTGCATTGAAAAATGTCTGCTTTACGATTGAAGAAGGCATGACAGTTGGGATTGTCGGTCGCACAAGTTCAGGTAAAAGCACATTGCTGCGCCTGCTGGTAAGAGAGTTTGATACACAAAGACCAGAAGATATTACTTATGGCGAAAGACCTCTAAGGGATTATGAAATCAAGCATTTGCGTGCCATGTTCGGTTATGTACCGCAAGATAACTTTTTATTTTCTACTACGATTCGTGAAAATATTGCTTTTGCACAGCCTGATGTGTCAGACCAGCAAGTGAAACAAGCAGCTGAACTCAGTGACATTCATCAAGATATTATCCACTTCCCTAAAGGGTATGACACGATTGTCGGAGAACGCGGTGTATCTTTATCAGGCGGTCAAAAACAGCGTGTTTCTATTGCACGTGCGGTAATTAATAATCCTCCTGTACTTATCTTTGACGATTCTTTATCTGCAGTAGATGCTGCGACAGAAGAACAAATCTTAAGCAATATGCATCATGACAGAAAAGGCAAAACGAATATTATTACTGCACACCGTATGAGTGCAGTCAGTCATGCAGATTTAATCATTGTTATGGAAGACGGTACAGTCGCAGAACAAGGTACACATGAACAACTGATGCACAATCAAGGCTGGTATTATCAAACCTACCAATCGCAGCAATTGCGCGAGCAGCTGACAAAAGATTTAGATCAAGCTGCACGTGAGGAAGGAGATGATCCTCATGGCGAAACAACATAAAGCACACACTGACCATCAACTTAGCGCAAGCGACCAATGGCGGACGTTAGTTCGTTTAATGCGTTATACGATTCCGTTTAAATGGCTGATTGCGGCCGCGTTTTTAATGCTTGGTATTTCTACTGCCGCAAGTGTTCTAACGCCGTATTTAGTAAAAGTGTTTATCGATGATTATTTAACACCGAGACACTTTCCGCAACATGAAATCACTTGGCTGATTGTGCTGTTTATTAGTGTTGAATTAATCGGTGCCGTCACAACGTATATTAATATTTATATGTTCCAAAACTTTGCTTTTAAGATTATTCAGCAACTGCGTATCGACGCATTTGAGAAAATCGGCAAACTGGGAATGAAGTACTTTGATGAAGTACCTAGCGGCAGTATTGTATCACGTTTAACGAACGATACAGAGGCCATTGTCAATATGTTTGTCGGGGTCTTTGCGACATTCTTAACCGCATTGTTTACAGTGATTTCAAGCTTTATCATGATGTTTATACTAGATGTACGTTTAGCTTTCATGGCACTATGTTTCATGCCGATTATTATTTTGATTTTAAGCTTGTATCGTAAATATGCTTCATTGCTTTTTGCACAAGCGAGACAGCGGTTGTCTGATTTGAATGCGAAACTTGCTGAATCAATAGAAGGCATTCGCATGATTCAAGTATTCAACCAAGAAGCACGGCTTCAAAAGGAATTCTCTGAGATCAATGAATCGTATTATCAATACAATTTGAAGACGATTCGCTTAGATGGTTTATTGCTGCGTCCTGCTATAGGGATGCTGAGTATTTTTGCGACTGTGATGATATTAAGTTATTTCGGATTATTAAGCTTCTCATCTACAGTAACTGCAGGGATTGTTTATGCCTTTGTACAGTACATGCAGCGCTTCTTTGAACCGATTAACCAAGTCAGTCAGAATTTAAATATTTTCCAGCAAGCTTTAGTAGCGGCGAATCGTGTCTTTGCATTGTTAGATAATGATACATTAGAGCCAGAGCAGCTTGAATCCAAAGATAATACGATTACACAAGGCAAAATAGAATTTAAAGATGTAACTTTCAGTTATGATGGCGAACATAATGTACTTAAACACATTTCCTTTACCGCAAATCCAGGTGAAACTGTAGCACTCGTCGGTCATACAGGATCAGGTAAAAGTACGATTATCAATTTGTTCATGCGTTTCTATGAATTTTATCAAGGGGATATTTTAGTAGATGGACATTCAATTAAGACATTGCCGAAAACAGAACTGAAACATAAAGTAGGGTTGGTATTGCAAGATCCGTTTATCTTTTACGGCACTATTTTATCGAATATCCGTTTATATCATCCGACGATGACATATGAACAAGCAAAAGCAGCCGCACAGTTTGTGCATGCAGATCGTTTTATTGAACAATTGCCTGATACTTATGAACATAAAGTGATTGAAAAGGGCAGTGCCTTTTCAAGCGGTGAAAGACAATTAATTGCGTTTGCGAGAACGATGGCGATTGATCCTAAAATTTTAATTTTAGATGAAGCCACTGCGTTTATTGATTCTGAAACAGAAGAACAAATTCAAAATTCATTGAAAGAGATGCGAAAAGGACGTACTACACTTGCGATTGCGCATCGGCTTTCAACGATTCAAGATGCTGATCAAATCTTAGTGTTGAATCGCGGAGAGATTGTTGAACGCGGTAACCATGAATCATTGCTTGCGCAAAAAGGAATCTATTATAATATGTTCTTGCTTCAAAACGGTTGATTGAAAAGGTTATAAAAATCGCAAAGCACCTAGGGTCAGACGACCTTAGGTGCTTCTACATATATGTATGCTTATTCTTTTCCAGCTAAGAATTGTTTGAACTCAGGGAATTTGTCGATTACACGTCGTGCAAATGAGCAGCTGGCAGTAATTTTAAGATGGTTTTCATTGGCATAGTCTACAACTTGTTCAACCAATTTCGTCCCAATACCTTGGCCTCCTAATTCATCACTGACTGCAGTGTGGAAAATATCAATGACATTATCTGTTTCCTCTCTGAATTCGATAATGGCACTTGGTGCACTTTCTTCCCCCATAAAGAATTTATGGTCGCCCTGTTTCATATCTGTCATAGTTAACCCCTCTTTATTTATTTTTTAAGTCAAACTCCTACCTAAATGGTACACAATAAGAAGGGGAAGAAACAAGGGTATTACACAAAATTTATCATTTCTTTAATGAAAACGCTTTCTTAAATACAATTATAATAAACAGTTGATTCCTTTTTAATTAGAATACTTTTTGCTTTATAGGTTATATGAATCGTGAACGGGCTAGTAGGTTTGTTATAAATTACAGCAATAAAAATTTCAGAATTCTGGAAATCTAAAAGATTTGTAGAATACCATTGCATTTACCTGTATTTAGGGGTATAGTTTAAACCATAATGATTACGATTTGGAGGGACCTTTTTAAGATGAAAAAAGTAATTTATTCATTACTCGCACTTGTCTTAACTGTAGCTTTAGCAGCTTGCGGCAACTCAGGCAGCGACAGCAAAGATAGCGGCAATAAAGGCAGCAAAGACGCAAAAGTCAGTGAAGACAACAAGTTGAAAGTTAATACTACAGTATTCGCATTCCAAAGTTTTGCGGATCAAATCGGTGGTAAATACGCAGATGTGAAATCAATTTACCCGCCAGGTTCAGACTTACATAGCTTTGAGCCGACACAAAAAGAAGTCATGAACATTTCTAAAGGCGACTTATTCATTTATACAAACAAAGAAATGGACCCAGCAGCAGGTAAAATTGCGAAAACAGTTAAAAACAAAGACAACGTTCTTGAATTAACTAAAGGCTTAGACAAAGGCGCAATTCTTCCAGGCGAAGAACATGAACATGAGCACGAACACGGTGAACACGAAGAACATGGCGATCATGAACATGGCGACCATGAAGAGCACGGTGATCATGAAGAACATGGTGAACACGAAGAACACGGCGAACACCATCACCACCACGGCAAATATGATCCTCATATTTGGTTAGATCCAGTAGCGGACAAAACATTTGCGAAAGAAATCAAAGACGCATTTGTTAAAAAAGACCCTGATCATAAAGATTACTACGAGAAAAACTATAAAAAATTAGTTGGCGACATCGATGATGTAGATAAAGAATTAAAAGACGTTTCTAAAAACAAAAAACGCGACAAAGTTATTATCTCTCATGATTCATTAGCTTACTTAGCGAAACGTTATGACTTCGAACAAGAAGGTATTAACGGTATGAATAACGATGAGCCATCTCAAAAAGAATTAATGGCACTTGTTTCTGACATCAAGAAAGAAAAACAACCATATGTATTATATGAACAAAACATCAGTTCTAAAGTCACTGACATCATCAGAAAAGAAACAAACACTAAACCATTACCATTCCACAACTTATCTGTATTAACTAAAGATGAAGCGAAAGACAAAGATATTACTTATCAATCATTGATGAAGAAAAATATCGAGTCTCTTAAAAAAGCTTTAGACAGCTAATCGATAACGTTTAATCTACGCATTTCCGGTTAAATCGGAAGTGCGTATTTTTTTAAAACAAAATAGTGGTATAAAAATTATACTTGTGCTATAATAGCATTAACAAAGTAAGTATAATAATTATACTGAATAGAGGAGGTTTTTCGTTTATGGAAAATATTAAACGTATTCATCACATTTCCGCAATTGTAGGGGATGCACAAGAAAATTTAGATTTTTACCGCGATGTATTAGGATTGCAATTAATTAAACAAACAGTGAACTTTGATGACCCGGGTGTTTATCACCTTTATTTCTCAAGACAAGATGAAGATAAACGTATGGTTATGACATTCTTCAACTGGCCGAATCAGCACAGAGGCCGTGTCGGCAGCGGACAAGTCGGCCGTATTGCATTCAGAATTCCAAAAGGTTCAATGGATGCATGGGAAAAACATTTGAATGATAAAGGAATCGAAACTAAAATTTCAGGTCTCTTTGACGATGCGACATTAGAATTTAAAGATGTGCACGGTTTAGCACTTGCGTTAGTAGAAGGCGAAGAAGAAGCTGAAGACAATGCAATTTTAGGCTTCCATGGTACAGAATTATTATCTTCTGATCCGCAAGGTACACGCAGTACTTTAGTAGATGATATGGGCTTGAATGTAGTTAGTGAAAATCCTTCTAAAATCCATTTGGAAACAACAGGCGAAGAAAAACATCAAATCATCATGGCGGCACAACCATTACCTAAAGGCTTATTCGGTGTCGGTACAGTCCACCATGTGGCATGGTCTATCCCAACAGAGGAAGAACATTTAGATTGGCAAAAACACATGGAAGACAACGGTTATTTCGTAACAGAAGTTAAAGACCGTCATTACTTCAAAGCAATTTACTTTAAAGAAAAAGGTGACATTGTCTTTGAAATGGCTACAGACGGACCTGGCTTTGCGGTAGATGAACCATTTGAATCAATGGGTGAACACCTTCAAATTCCGCCGCAATACGAAGATAGACGTGAAGAATTAACACAAAACCTTAAACCGTTAGAACTATAAATGACAAGTGTGTGCAATGTCTCAGGGCATTGTGCACTTTTTTTATGATTAAATATACCTATAAGGGGTATATTGATAATGTAACTAGAAAGGAGTGACGTCAATGGCCCAACATTCAACACACCATGAACATAAAATGCCGCATGATGAACATCAACATCATGATCACCATCATCATGACAGCGGCGGTATGCATCACATGCATCATCATGGTGACTTTAAAAAGAAATTTTTTGTGTCATTGATTATGGCGATACCGATTATTTTCTTATCGCCGATGATGGGAATTAAGCTTCCGTTTCAATTTACATTTCCATATTCTGAATGGCTGGTACTTATATTAGCGACTGCTTTGTTTATCTATGGCGGTCAGCCGTTCTTAAGCGGTGCGAGAGATGAATTGAAACAAAAGAAACCTGGAATGATGACGCTCATAGCATTAGGGATTTCGGTTGCTTATTTTTATAGTCTTTACGCATTTGCGATGAATCATATCGTGCATGCTGAAGCACATGTTATGGATTTCTTCTGGGAACTAGCGACACTGATTGTAATTATGCTTTTAGGGCATTGGGTTGAAATGAAAGCAGTCGGCAATGCCGGCAACGCATTAGAAAAAATGGCAGCCCTATTGCCGAGCACAGCAATTGTGATAGATGCACAAGGCGAACGTAAAGAAGTACCTGTGCAGGATTTGAAAACTGGTGATGTCATTGAAGTACAAGCAGGTTCAAACATACCTGCAGACGGTATTATCAAAAAAGGCAAAACAAGCGTTGATGAATCGCTGGTTACAGGTGAAGCGAAACAAGTGGAAAAAGGGCCGGATGATAAAGTCATCGGCGGCGCAATGAATGGTTCAGGCACGATAGAAGCAGAAGTCACTGCTGTCGGAGAATCAAGTTATATTAACCAAGTGATGACACTGATCAGCGATGCACAAAAAGACCAATCTAAAGCAGAATTGCTTTCGGACAAAGTCGCAGGTTATTTATTCTACTTTGCGGTGATTGTCGGATTTATCGCATTTGTAGTTTGGCTGATGCTTACACACAGTGTGGACTTTGCATTAGAACGTCTTGTCACTGTATTGATAATTGCTTGTCCGCATGCGTTAGGATTAGCTATTCCACTCGTTGTGGCACGTTCAACATCTTTAGGCGCAAGCCATGGTGTCATGATTAAACATCGAGAAGCGGTAGAGAAAGTGAAACATCTGGATGTTGTCATGATGGATAAAACAGGCACATTAACTGAAGGCAACTTTGCGGTGAATCATTATCAAAGCTTGAGTGAAAATTATTCGGATGAACAAGTCTTGGCTTATTTTGCGGCGATTGAACAATCTTCTAATCATCCGCTTGCCGAAGGAATATTGAATAAAGCAGCTGATTTAGACTTGGACATACCTGAAGCTGAAAATGTGCATAACTTGCCAGGTGTCGGCTTGGAAGGTGAAATGAACCATCATCACCTTAAAGTCGTCAGTGTATCTTATTTGCAGTCTCATCAATTGGAGTATGACCAAGAAGCTTTCGATCGATTGGCAAGAGAAGGTCAATCTGTCAGCTATTTAATCATTGATGACAAAGTGACAGGTATTGTCGCACAAGGCGATCAAATCAAAGCAAGCTCTAAAGATATGGTGAAAGCCTTGCATGATGCTGGCATTAAAGTAGTTATGCTTACGGGGGATAATGAACAAGCAGCGCATACTGTCGCACAACAAATCGGTATTGATGAGGTGTATGCACAGTTAATGCCGGAGGATAAAGAATCCATTATTCAACGTTATCAAGAAGATAATCAAATGGTCATGATGGTCGGCGACGGTATTAATGATGCGCCGAGTCTGGTACGTGCAGATATTGGTGTAGCCATTGGCGCAGGTACAGATGTCGCTATTGATTCTGCGGATATTATTTTAGTGAAAAGCAATCCGATGGATATGCTGTATTTCATTCAATTATCAAAGGCAACTATGCGTAAAATGGTCCAAAACTTATGGTGGGGTGCTGGTTATAATATTATTGCAGTACCGCTTGCCGCAGGTGTTTTAGCCTTTATGGGTATTATGCTTTCACCTGCAGTCGGTGCTGTATTAATGTCATTAAGTACAGTTATTGTCGCAGTGAATGCGATGATGTTAAAAGTTAAAAAAGAATAATAAGTCATGTTGATACTATCAATTGCACCGTTTCTTAAGGAAGCGGTGTTTTTTTAATGAAAAAGTGTTCAAAAACAACCAAAAAATACATAACTGGAAACATTTGGATAACAAAAAGAACGATTTGGATATTCTTTTGTATCAGATAAAATGATAACGTTTACATGTATAGTAAAAGTTTAACGATATCGAGAAAACAGCTTAAGAAATAACAGTCTTTAGATAGAGGTGAAAAGGTTGGAAAGAAAATTAACTAAGTTTGAAAAGTATGCATTTGGTTTTGGTACAGTCGGAAAAGACGCAATCTTCAATATTGTCAGCCTGTTCTTGATGTTTTACATCACAGATATTGTCGGATTGTCTCCAGCGTTTGTCGGCGTATTATTCTTCGCTGCACGTATTTGGGATGCAATTAACGACCCGATCATGGGAATGGTAGTTGATAATACACACAACCGTTTCGGTAAGTTCAAAACATGGCTGGTTATCGGAACATTAATTAACGCAGTTATCACAGTGTTGTTATTTACGAACTTCAACTTTCCTGGCAACGGGATGTATATCTATATTTCAATCATTTATATTCTTTGGGGTATGACGTATACAATCATGGATATTCCATATTGGTCATGGCTGCCGAACTTGACGAACAACCCGCGTGAACGTGAAGAAGTCGCAGTTGTACCGCGTTTCTTCGCAAGCTTTGCGGCATTTGTAATCGGTAGCTTCGGATTAATGTTTATCCATAAACTTGATGGCTGGTTAGGCGAACCTTTCAAAGGTGCAGGTATTTTCGCACTTGCGATTATTTGCAGTATTACATTCTTGATCACTATCGGAATTACAGTCTTCTGCGTACATGAAGATACAGAAATCGAAAGACAGAACGCAATCAAAATCCGTTTTAAAGACATTTGGCGTATTTTATTCAAAAATAAAGAGCTGCTTGCGATTATCGGCGTGATTTTAGCATTCAACTTATGCGGTCAAATGATTAACGGTATTATCTTGTATTACTTTAAATATGTAGCGGGTGTAGAAAGCTTATTCTCAGTTTTCAACACAATGATTTTAATGGAAATGGGTTCATTGCTCATCTTCCCATACCTTGTTAAGAAATTCGGACGCAGTGCAGTCTTCAACTATGCGGTATTCGGAATCATCATCGGCCTTGTAGTAATTTTAGCAGCTGGATTCATCGCACCGCATGCGGCGATTTGGGTCATTATCGGAGGTGCTTGTATCCGCTTTGGTACAGGTACACTAGTCGGAATCAACACAGTTGCACTTGCGGACGTTATTGATTACAGTGAAGTAAAATTCGGTCAGCGTAACGAGAGTGTCATCACATCTACACAAACATTCTTAGTGAAATTAGCACAAGCCTTTGCAGGTTTAAGTGTGGGTGTCGGACTTTCAATGATCGGTTATGTACCAAACGTAGAACAAACAACAGATACGATTTGGGGTATCAGAATCGGTATGATCGGTGTACCTATCTTCTTTATCATTATTTGCAGTATTCTCTATCATAAAGCCTTCAACCTAAAAGGCGACTTCTTGAAAGACATTGAACAAACGTTAGAATACAAACGTAAAAGAGAAGGACGCGAACCGATTCATCGCGAATTATAAAAAGCCATAAACAAAAGCAGTGCGCATGGATTAATACATTAATCAGGTCACTGCTTTTGCATGGTTTTATGAATTTTTATGATTTAATTTCTCTGCACGGTAGGCAGAAGGAGAGAGATTGAAATGCGCAGTAAATGCTTTGGTGAATGGGACAGATTGTGCATAATCCAATTCCGAAGCGATTTCATAAATCGGCTTGTTGGTAAAGGTCAGCTCATGTGTAGCATAGCCCATTCGCAATTCTTTAAGATATTTGCTTGGCGAAACGCCGAAGTGTTTAGTAAAGAGTTTGAATAATTTGCTGCGGCTGACATTAGCGAGTTTCGCTGCTTGATCTACAGTCGTCTGCTGACTTTTGAAGTTATTGTTGAAATATTCTAATGCGACTTTTAAATCTTGCGATGCGAGTTGTTCGGGTACTTCGATTGCTTTAGGATAACGCTGCGTAAGCAAGTACAACAGCTCTAGCAAGTGCTGATTAAGCAGGATATCATGAGATTCTTCTGTGATGATGCTGTTAGCGAGGACACAGATTCTGAAAATGAGTTTAAACAAGTCAGATGTGTCATGATTTTGATCGACATAATCATCTGCTAAAGTAGAACGGTTCAGGTAATTGAGCGCATGCGATCCGCTGAAACCGACCCACATATAATGCCATGGGATTTTACCGGAAGAATAGTATTTTACTTCCATGCCTTTTAGGAGTAAGAAGATATCTCCTTCTTTTAAATAATAAGTTGAACCATCAACGATGAACGTACCTCTGCCTTGAGTGACAATATGGAGTACAGCTGGTTTGGTGACGGTGTACTCAAAGCCGTTGCCTGCATATAATTTTTCCATGCCGCATTCATCGACTTGAGCTTCATAACTCAGTTTTTTAAATTTCGTCCAGAAGACTTGCACATATTTCAACTCTCTTTCTTATATGATAAAGCCATTATACCATTTGCATTTGAGAAAAATATGGAATTTTAGAAATATTTTAGGAGGGTCTCAATTGACTTTAGATTTACACTATAACTTAGATAAATTACATGTGAATACATTGCCATATGCAGCATACTTTATACCAAAACAAAATAAACCATCCGCTGATAATACAACTGAAAACAAAGTTGTGACAAATTTAACAGGAGATTGGAATTTCGGATTCTTCGAAAGTATTGAAGACTTTGAATCCAGCCGAACAAAAGCTGCACAAACATTGCCGGTGCCATCTGTTTGGAACTTGCATGGCTTCGATCAAACACAATATGTAAACATAAAATATCCGATTCCGTTTGATCCGCCTTACGTACCAAAAGAGAATCCTTGCGGCTATTATGAACGTACTTTCAATATTGATTCAGTTTATGACAAAGACAATCAATTTGTCCTAAACTTTGAAGGGGTAAGCAGTGCATATTATGTTTGGATTAATGACAAGTTTGTCGGTTACAGCCAAGTTTCGCACAGTGCTTCTCGCTTTGATGTGACTGAATTTGTCGAAGAAGGCAAGAATAACATCGAAGTCTTAGTTGTGAAATATTCAGATGGTACATATTTTGAAGACCAAGATATGTTCCGCCATTCAGGTATTTTCAGAGATGTTTATATTGTAGAACGTCCAAATAATCGTATTGAAGACTTTGTGATTCAAACGAAAATAAAAACAAGAAAACAAACAGGCCAAGTGCATTTAAATGTGACAGATACACATGGCAAGCCGAACTACACAGCATCGCTGTATGATGCTGAAGGTGCATTGGTAGCTGAAGATGTCAAAAGCAATCGAAAAGGCGACATCGTTATCAATGTAGAGCATGCACAGTATTGGAGTGCAGAAACACCTTATCTTTATCAGCTCGTTATTAAAACAGAGGATGAAATCATTACACAACAAGTCGGATTGAGAGAAGTTGAAATTAAGAAGCAGCAGCTGTGGATTAACGGCAAATCTGTTAAATTACGCGGTGCAAACTATCATGACAGCAACCCTCAAACAGGTTATGTATTAACAGAAGCACAAATGCATGAAGATTTAACATTAATGAAACATGCGAACTTCAACGCGATTCGTACAGCACATTATCCTAAAGCACCGCGCTTCTATGAACTCGCAGATGAATACGGCTTCTATGTGATGAGTGAAGCGGACTTAGAAACACACGGTGTTGTTTTATTCTATGGTGATGAAAATACGAAAGACTTTAACATTATCGCAGATGACCCGCAATATGAAGCGCCGATTTTAGATAGAATCGAAGCATCTATTGTGCAATTGCGCAACTTCTCATCTGTCATTATGTGGTCTTTAGGCAATGAATCAGGTTATGGTGTGAATATCGAAAAAGCAGCGAAATTAGCTAAAGATTTAGATGCGACACGTCCGATTCATTATGAGAGTGCCTTTTATGCAAAAGGCGGAGAAGACTTCTCTAAATTAGATATGATCAGCCGTATGTATCCATCTCCAGAAGAAATCAAAGAACGTTATTTAGAGAATAAGAAAGTGAAACAGCCATTCATCTTATGTGAATATGCACATGCAATGGGGAACTCTCCAGGCGGTTTAGCAGAGTATCATCAATTGTTAGAAGACTATCCAAGCTTTATCGGTGCCTTTGTTTGGGAATGGTGCGATCATGCGATTGATATCAGCGAAACAGATGCAAACACACCGGTTTATCGTTACGGCGGCGACTTCGGCGAAGTACTGCATGACGGCAACTTCTGTGTGGACGGTATTGTAAGTCCTGACAGAACACCGCATGAAGGTTATTATGAATTCCAGCAAGTGAATCGTCCGGTGATTTTAACGAAACACCGCAACCATCAACTGACATTCTATAACCGTTTAGATTTCATCAATGCTGAAGAAGTTGTTGCATTAGGCTTTACTTTCACAACAACAACAGGCGAAATCTATGAAGAACAAGTAGTGTTAGAAGATTTCAAACCGCATACAGAAACAACAATTGATTTGACACAAATTGCAGATGCAAAAGTATTAAATCAATTAAGCGATGTATTAGTAGAGTATGTGCGTACAGCAGATCAAACTGTAGTCGGTCATGACCAAGTAGTTGCAGAGCGTTTGCAATTTGTACCAGGCGGATTTGACGCAGCTTCTGATTTGAAAGTCAATGTGGATGACACAGCACACACAATTGAAGTCATCGGCGACCAAACACAGTTTGTATTTGATACAACAACAGCTGCACTGACATTCGCTAAAGCAGATGACAGTATTCTGCTTCATGAACCTACCGCTGTCAGTATTTGGCGTGCACCTACAGACAATGATATTTATGTACGTCCAGATTGGGAAGAAATGGGTTACCAGCATGCTTATACACGTGTGTATGATTATAATATTGTGAAGAGCGAAAAAGCTGTAAGTATCCGATTTGATATTAGTATTGTGAATCACCGTGTGCCGAAAATTTTAGAAGGTACGTTAACATGGCAAGTACAAAATGACGGCAACATTGATGCAGCACTGCGTTTGGATAAAAATCCGCGTATGCCGTTCTTGCCGCGTATCGGTTTAGAGTTCAAACTTGCAAAAGATTTCGAGCGTTTGGCTTATTACGGACAAGGACCTTTCAGCAGCTACAGCGATAAACAGCTGGCTAGCCACTTAGGTTACTTCGTCTCAAGTGTGAAAGAGAACTTCTGGCCGCATATTCGTCCGCAAGAAGACGGCAGCCATAATAATACGACGTTTGTTAAAGTTGAAAACAACGTGTCGCAACTGACATTCAACGCAGCAACTCCGTTCAGCTTCAACGCAAAACCATATTCAGATCAACAGCTGACTGAAGTAGAACATGCTGATCAATTAGTATCAGAAGGTTATACATTTATCAATATTGATGCAGCACAAAGCGGTATCGGCACAAACAGCTGCGGACCTGAATTGCCAGAACGTTACCGTTTGAATGCAGACCATTACGACCTTGCATTTACAATCAGTTTCAACTAAAAGCTGTAAAAGCTTATCAAAATAATAAAGCATCAGAAGGCGATAACAATACCTTCTGATGCTTTTTCATTTTCTAATCATTATTCTGTATAACGGTGGTACATCAATTCTTTCAGGTTGCTGATTTCTTCTTTGATCAATTGACCTGTATTTGTGTCGCGGATGCGTTTACGTTTTAATTCTTTGTCCACTAAACGTTTTGTGGAAAGCTCATCTGCACCATAGCGCAATACATTTTCTTTCGTATTGAAGTGCTGATGTGCAACCAGCTGCATGCCATACGAATTGTACAATAATGTATAACCAGCAATACCTGTTGTTGATTGGTATACCTTAGAGAAGCCGCCGTCAATGACAATCATTTTGCCGTCAGCTTTAATCGGATCTTCGCCGTCGATTTCTTTGACTGGTGTGTGGCCGTTAATGATATGGCCTTGTTCAGGGTCTAAGTCGAAGTCTTTAAGCAATTTGCCGACAACTTCTGGGTCTTCTCGTAATGAATAGTATGGATTTTTCTCTTCTTTATGTGTTGCTTTATCTTTAATAAAGTAACGTTCGAATGTAGTCATTGCACGTTTGCCGAAGAGGGATGAATATTTCCCAGTCCATAAATACCATACTAAGTCAGTAGCTAAGTCATCTGTTACGTCTTTGTTTCTGAATGCTTTACGCATATATGCTTCAAATTGGTCTAACAGTTGACGTCCTGAATAAAATTCGCCGTTGATTTCCATACCTTCCATTTTACCGTTCTCATCAATTGGAATGCAGCCGTGGATTAATAAGTTGCCGTTGTATGGCAGGTATAAAGAACCTTTATCCATTAAGAAAGTCATATGGCGTTTTAATTTCTCAGATTCTTGTACAGAGATTAATAATTTATCAATGACTTCTTGTTCTTCCGGCAATAATTGCGCTGGGTCTTTCGGATCTACTGTCACGAAACATGTATCTGTCAGTTCATGTGTTTGACCATGCAATGTGTAAGTCAAATTATCATAGTCGACATGTTCTAATACCAGACGTTCTTCCATTTCAAATGATGGGCGGCGTTTGATAATCGGCATTTCTAATTTAAATTGAATCATCGCAATCGCTTGATGGATTTTCGTGATTTGAAGCTGCTCTTGTTCTGATAAGTTAGAATCAGAACGTAATTTAGGACGAAAGGCAGGATTGTCGCCATAATATTTCTCAGCTAAGTTTAATAGCGGTCTTAAGTTGATACCATAGGCATCTTCCACAATATTCAAGTTGTCGTAACGTGCACAAATACGCAAGATGTTTGCTAAACATACACGTGAACCTGCATAAGCACCGATCCAAATCGCATCATGGTTGCCCCATTGAATATCTACAGAGTGATAGTTGATTAATGTTTCTACGATTTTCTCTGGTTCAGGACCACGGTCGTAAATATCTCCGACAACGTGCAGATGGTCTACAACTAAACGTTGAATCGTATATGAAAGACCGATAATCAAATCATCAGCTTGTTGTGTTTCGATGATTTGATTCATCAATGTATTGTAATAAGGTGTTTTGTTTTCGAGTTCATTGGTTTTATAAAGTAATTCTTCAATGATATACACAAACTTTTTAGGCAAGGCTTTGCGCAGTTTAGAGCGTGTATATTTAGAAGCGGAATATTGAACCATTTGAATCATTTGGTCAATACGTTTTTCATACCAACGATTTAAAGGTTCTTTGGTATCAAAGCTGCTTTTCACCATTTTCAGTTTTTCTTCAGGGTAGTAAATCAAAGCAGTAAAGTCGCTGATTTCTTGATTAGACAATTTGTCTTTGAAGATATCATTTACTTTGGTGCGGACATTTCCAGAACCATTGCGCAATACATGCTGGAATGAATCGAATTCGCCATGCAAGTCGCTGACAAAGTGTTCTGTGCCTTTTGGTAATTCTAAGATAGATTCAAGGCTGATAATCTCAGATGCAAGTTGTTCTTCGTGATTGAATTTCTCCGCAAGCAAGTCAAAATATTTATGTTTAAGTTCACGTTCGTTGGTAATCATTTTTTCCTCCTGGACTCAATAATAATAGCGCTTACATTTGATTATTGTACTTTTTTAAATATTTTTCAATGGTCGCGACTGAAAAGATGAAAAAAAAGATAGAATCCATGAAGAAAATATGGCTATTGTAAAGCAATTTTTAAAATCAGTTTAAAAAAACAAGGAGGCTTTAATCAATTATGTTAAGATAAAAAATGAATAAAGTATACATAGGAGGTACTATGACAACATTACTTTCAGTTCAGAATTTGACAAAACAATTTACCGACAGCCGTTTCTTTATCAACGATGTTTCATTTGAAGTGAATGCAGGGGAAATCGTTGCGCTGATTGGTAAAAATGGTTCAGGCAAATCTACATTAATTCGTATGATTACAGGCAGTTATACTGTCGACAGCGGTCAGATCAATTTCTTCGGCAAACAAGTGACGCCCAAAGATACAGCCTATAAAAATGACATAGGCGTTGTCTTTGATGCGATGAACTTTCCAAAGAAGATGACTATTTTAAAATTGGAGAAAGTATTTCAAGCACTGTATCAAAACTGGGACAGCAATTACTTCTTCAATTTGATTAAACAATTTGAATTGCCGGCAGGGCAACTGGTTAAAGATTTTTCAAGAGGTATGTCGATGAAGCTGATTATGGCAGCTGCTTTGTCGCATGAGACGAAGTTGTTAATCCTTGATGAAGCGACAGCGGGATTAGATGCGGCTAGTCGAGATGAGATTCAAGAAGAAATCGAAAAGTTCGTTCATCAGCAACAGCACGGTGTGCTTTTGACATCGCATATTGCGGAAGACATCGAACGATTAGCGACACATTTGATTTTTATCAAAAACGGGGAAATCTTTGCGAAAATAGAGAAGAAAGACTTATTTGAACATTATAGTATTGTAAAATGTGATCAAGCTGAGTTTGATAAGTTAGAATATGATGATGTTTTAGCCGCAAAAGAACATTTAGGGGAAATTGAAGCGGTTGTCATCCATAATGCACGGACAACACAATTGCCTCTCCAACCGATTCAGCACATTGATGAGGTCAACAAAATTATTTTGAGAGGTGAGTACCGATGAAAGGCATGATTTATAGTCAATATTATGTTACAAAAAATATGCTGATTTTATATCTGATTATTGCTTTATTAGCAGGCATCTTTTTTACCGTTTTGGGGAATGAAGATTCCGCTAACTTTGTGGCAATCATTATTATCGCTTTTACGGTAACTGCACCGACAGATAATTTGAAAAATGAAGCTGCAGCGAATTGGTATAAGTACGCCATTACCATGCCAGTAACCCGCAAACAAATTGTACTAGGGCATTATGCGTATTACTTCATTACAGTAGGTCTTGGTTTAGTAGTCGCATTAGTAATCTTTGCGGTACGTTTAATGATAGGC
The DNA here is from genome assembly GCF_003344575.1 of Staphylococcus sp. EZ-P03. NCBI lineage: Bacteria > Bacillati > Bacillota > Bacilli > Caryophanales > Staphylococcaceae > Staphylococcus > Staphylococcus sp. EZ-P03. The sequence goes on from NZ_QPMO01000001.1 coordinate 47,343, forward strand.
ATGAATAATCTGACACAAGTTATTGCAGCACTTTTAATAGGTATATCCTTCAGCTTTTTGCTTTCGCTGTTGTACCCGTTTACTTATGCGGTAGGATCAGATAAGTCCAATCTGATTCAGATGGTCATTACTGTACTTCTTGTTGTGATTTATATTGCCTTTAATGTCGTTACATTATTAATCGGCGGTATGATTTATGGAACTGGAGAAGCAGCTATGCATCACGCCGCATTTGAAATCAGCCGAACTTTCTTATTCTTAATCTTTTCTTTCCTTATTGCACTCGGAGGCTATTTGTTTGCGGTGCATAAATTCAATAAACAAAACTTTTAAGTAAAATAAAGGAGCACGTTGACTGAGTTATCAGTTGGCGTGCTCCTTTAATCTTAATGCTGGCTTTGTCTTCTTTTCGCAATATAGCGATATACAAAGATGATAAGTGCAATTGCGATGATGGCATACATAATGTATGAGTAGGTATGCATGACGTTTAAAATATCGTGCCAGTTATCACTGAGTGATTTGCCTAAGTAGATCAGACCGAAGTTCCAAATGGTTGTACCGATTAATGAAAGTGTCGCAAATGTAACGATGTTCATTTTGTTGACGCCGGCAGGAATTGTGATCAATACACGCAAGACTGGAACGAAGCGGCAGATAAAGACTGCAATCGGTCCGTATTTTTTAAACCATGCATTAGCACGTTCGACATCTTTGCCTTTGAGTTTAATCCATTTACCGTATTTATCGACAAAACGGTATAGTTTTTGTTCGTTGACAAGGCTGCAGATATAGTAAAGGACTAATAAGCCGATGAATGAGGCAACAGTCGCAATAATCAGCAGCATCCAAATAGAAATGTGTGATTTAGCAGCTAAAACACCTGCAAAAGTTAAAACGATCTCTGAAGGCACGAAGGGGAGAATGTTCTCTGAAAGAATCAAAATGAAGATCGCAATATACCCAAAGCGCGAGATAAAGTCTGTCAGTAGTTGTTCCATGGTAAATAGCAGTGCTCCTTTAGTTTTATATATCGATTGAATATGTAGTGTATATACGATTGTGTTTTAATGTGTCTAATCTTCATTGTACTAAAAATAGAAACGAATAACATCCAATTAGATATTCCTATAGTAAAAAAGTTAAAGGATAGATTATTTCATTGCATGCATATCTAAAATATATTTTTAAAAAATCTAATGCCGAGTGCAGAATTCGGATAAAAGACAAGTGTGATAAGACTTAGGATTATGGGTATATATCTGTTCGTAATAATATTGTGTAATGCTTAACGTTCATATTTTTGTAAAAAAGTTATTGTTAACGGTTTCAATTAGTGGTAATATTTACTAGAATAACTTAGGTCATATGATGACCTAATGTATCTTTATTACAGAAAGTTGGGATATCTATGAGTGAAAGAAAGAGTAACGTACGTTGGTTCTTCGCTTTTGCATTCTTTATTATCGGGGTTATTGCTTATATGGACAGATCTAACATCTCGTTGATTGCGGCACCTATGATGGAAGATTTACATATGACGAAGGCTCAATTTGGTCTATTGGCAACATTCTTCTCAGCGGGTTATGCCATCATGCAAGTTCCATCGGGGATTTTAGCGGAGAAATTCGGTCCGCGTAAAATGTTGACGCTTGCTTTGATTTGGTGGAGTGCCTTCACGATCTTAACTGGTCTTGTGAAGAACCACGGTTTATTATATACAGTCCGTTTCTTATTCGGAGTTGGGGAAGCGCCGATGTATCCATCAAATGCAGTGTTTAACTCTTATTGGTTTACACGTAACGAAAAAGGACGTGCATCGAGTGCATTATTAGCCGGTTCATATTTCGGTCCGGTAATTGCGCCGATTGTGACAGTATGGATTGTCAGCATGTTTAATTGGCAAGCAGTCTTTTATATCTTTGGTGCGGTAGGTTTTGTAATTGCGTTATTATGGGTAATTATCGCGAAAGACTTGCCAGAGCAGCATAAAATGGTCAATGAAGCAGAAAAACGCTATATCATGGAGGGCCGTGATGTAGTAGATACAGGTGACAAACAATCTGCACCTTGGAGTGCTTTCTTTAAACATTTCAGTTTCTATGCAATTGCGATTCAGTACTTTGTTGTACAATTTATCGTTGGTTTATTCTTAATTTGGCTGCCAACGTATGTAATGGAACAATATCACGTGAAATACACAGCTTTAGGTATTTTAGCCGGTGTACCATGGTTAGCAATGTTTATTTGTATCATGGCAGCAGGTGCGATTTCAGATAAAATTTTACAATCAGGCAAATCACGTTTTGTGGCACGCGGTACGATTGCGATTATCGGTTTAGTAGTTTTCGGTATCGGTTTATTGTTTGCGATCCGCAGTGAAGTCTTAGAAGTCAACATTGCTTGGTTAGCTGTATGCTTAAGCGGTATGGGTATCGCAACAGGAATGAGCTGGGCAGCTGCTGCAGATATCGGACGCAACTTCTCAGGTACAGTATCAGGCTGGATGAACTTATGGGGTAATGTCGGTGCGATGTTAAGTCCGTTAATCGCGGGTATTTTAGCAGAATTAATCGGCTGGACTTGGACATTGCAGTCATTATTGATTTTAATTGCAGTTGCTGTATTTATGTGGTTCTTTGTTAAACCGGATGAACCGCTTGTGGTCGATAAATCAAAATTGTAATTTGACAAAAACATAAGCTTTATACAAGATTTAGTCAATAAGGTCATGTTATTATAGGTCAGTGTAAGGGGCTTGCTTATAGAACATGGCCTGTTTGTATGCATTCACTTTGCGTTTGATAATAGATGCAATTATGTTATGTATGGTTGATAGGTACATTTTTGGGGAAAATGTAACATGTTGATTTTATATAATTATAGAGAGGTATAGAAATATGATTACAGTTATTGTTAATACAAAAGTAAGCGACATGAATTACGACAGATACTTAGAGCTGATGGGGCAGCTTGTCGCAGCTTCGCAAGCAGAAGCATCCAACCATAGTTATGAGCATTATGAAAATGCGAATATTCCTAATTCCTTTGCGATTATTGAGCAATGGAGTTGCGAAGAAGGTTTCGAAAACCATAAAAAGTCAGATCATTTCCAAGTATATTGGAAAGAAGTTGTACAGTTATGTTTAGATGAACCGAAAATTACAGTGTTCGATGATGCGGAAGCATTGTCAGAAAATGAAGCGTAATGCAAGGCAGCCTGCATCTTTAATGCTATAATAGAGATTAATAAAGGAAAGATACGATGTTAGCAAATTCGTATTTATAAGGAGATTGAAAGTTATGATTTACCAACATGGAACGTTAGCAACGTTAATGGCCGGAATGCTGCAAGGAACTGTTTCAATTAATGATATGCTGGAACAGGGCGATATGGGTATCGGTACGTTAACAGGTTGCGATGGTGAAGTTATATTTGTCAACGGCAATGCATACCACGCAAATGAATACGGTGAATTCAGACGTTTGAACGGAGATGAAATGCTGCCGTTCGCGACGATAACTAAATTTGATCCGACACAATCTTTTGAAGTTTTGGAAGTAACAAAACAAGATGCGTTATACGATCAGATTTTACAACGAATGAAAAGCCGAAACTTGTTTTCAGCGATTCGCATCGACGGCAGTTTCAACCATGTACATGTACGCATGATGCCTAAACAAGAACCGCCTTATGAACGATTAATGACATCGGTGAATCGTCAGCCGGAACATCATTATGATTATGTGAACGGTACAATTGTAGGTTTCTTTACACCTGAATTGTTCCATGGTGTAGGTTCTGCCGGCTTCCATCTGCATTTCGTCGATCAAGACCGTACAGTAGGCGGACATATTTTAGGCTTTGAATTAGAACGCGGCAGTGTGGATATCAGTGATGCTGAAACATTCGAGCAGCACTTCCCGACACAAGATGAAGCGTTCTTAGAAGCGGATATCGATTATGAAAATATTGATGAAGAAATCAGAATGGCCGAATAACATTACGCAATGATTATTTAACGTCACGGTATAATACGAAAGTATTATATCTTGGCGTTTTTGTTTTGTCTCATTTGTTGTTGCATAATTCAATAGACGTTCATGATACAATAGGTACGTTGATCAATAGAGAAAAGGAAAGGAGTATCAACGGATGATGCATTATTTAAGCTCGCTTTTTAAATTCAAGAAGCAGAATATTAATATTAGTAAGGGGACAAGACAAGGTCTGTTAATGCTCATCCCGTTATTAATAGGCTATTTAACCGGTTACTTTCAATACGGCTTATTAGCAGCAACCGGTACGCTGACGAATATTTATGTCTTCGGCGGTTCCAATAAGTCTAAATTGCGTATTTTATGGTGGTGTACCATTGGCTTTACTCTCTGTATTATGCTAGGAACTATCACTGTTTCGATTCCTTTATTATTCGGACTGATATTATTAATCGTGACAGTGGTAACTTATTATGTTTTCAGTGCATTAGAGATTCCAGGGCCTTCGGCTACTTTCTTTATAGTAACGTTTGCACTGCCGATTAATATGCCGATTGCACCGGATGAAGCATTGGTTCGCGGTTTCTTTGTTTTCTTAGGCGGGCTTTTCACGATTATAGTCGTCACAATATTATTGAAGTCGCAAAAGAAAAATACCCAAGAACGTGCAATTGAAGGAGAATATCAGTCTTTGCTTCAATTGTTCAAGGATTTCTCAGACAAGGAAAAATTCAAACAAACAGCTGAAAAATTAGTCGGTCAATTCAAAGCAACAGACAAACAGCTGATTACCTCATTTACTTCAAGCAAGAAACAATCAGAACAGCTCCAAAGACTTTATTTGCTGCATAATAATGCAGAAGGTATCTTCGCAGAATTACTAGAATTAAATACGAAAGAAATCGAAACACTGCCTGATGTGCTGATCGATATGATGGAATACATTGAACGCAGTGTCTTTTCAACAATAGACGAAAGTACGACGCTGCAATGGAAGGAAACAGTCGATATCCCAGTTGTTTTCCAACGATTGGAGAAACAAATTTATCGTACTGATGAAATCTTGCACAGTCCGACAGGACAAATCGAATACGAGGCACATTTACGTCAGCCGCTTTACGGCAAACAATTGAAATACAACCTGACACTAGACTCATTAGTATTTATGAATACGATGCGTTATTTAATTATCATGGGTACAGCAGTATTTATTGCCTTGATGTTTGATTTTGATAAAGCGTACTGGATTCCATTAACAGCACATACTATCTTAATCGGTACACATACCATTCATAGTATGGAACGTGCTGTTGCACGTACTATCGGTACCTTTGTCGGTGTCTTATTATTAACACTCATTTTAATGCTGCATCCGCCTATGGTGATCAGTATTTTAGTATTAGCACTCAGTGCCACATTAACTGAGATTATCATCGGTGCGAACTATGCCGTTGCGATGATTTTTATTACGACACAAGTGATCATGCTGAATGGTTTAGCTTCAGGCAAATTATCGATACTCATCGCATTGCCGCGAGTAGTAGATGTAATTATCGGTGTTATTATCGCAGTCATCGGACTGTTGATTTTAGGACGCAAGAATGCATCTCAAACCTTGCCGGGTGCGATTGCGGAAGTCGTGCGCTATGAAATGTCATTCTTCTATTATGTGTTCTCTAAAAATAACTATTTAAGCAACAATGAACCTAAATACAGCGAATTGAAACTGAGCATTAAATTGAGCAATATGAACAGTATGTATAATAATGCACACGGTGAATTGTTCGCAGACAGTACGAAGATCAGTGCGTATTATCCGATTATCTTTGCGCTGGAAGAAATCAGCTTCATGTTATCGAGAGCACAAAATAATCCGAACCCGCAAACCATTGATGACGTGGTCATGGGACAATATTTGATTGTGTTTGAAGATATCGCAGCGCATTTTGAAAAGCATGTGCCGATTTATCAAGGTACAGGCTTGCCATCACTGCCGCAATACGTCAATATTCGAACAGCCTTATTAAACATTCAGCAATATGCACGTCTCAAAAGCAATGAAACGGTTGAGCAGCCGAATTAAGTGGTAGTTATACTATAAAGCTATTCTATTAGGAGGTTGCTTATGCCTTGGACTTTAGATGATTATCCGAATTCATGGAAGAATTTTGAGCCGTTAGAGCGTAAGAAAGCTATCGATATCGGCAATGCGCTGTTAAAAGACGGTTATGATGAAAGTACTGCGATTCCGATTGCGACAAAACAAGCTGAATCGTGGTATCAAGATGCGACTAAGAAAGAACGCGAAGCATTGGAAGATAAAGATGTGACGCAGCATAAAAAAGATAAAGATGCACGTCCGCAATTAAATAATAATGATGTAGAAGTATATCAAGAAGATAGCAAGTGGAAAGTACGGACATATGGTGCGAAACGTGCAGCAGATGAATATGATACAAAAGAAAAAGCAGTACAGCGTGCTGAAGAAATTGCGAAAAACCGCAACACACAAGTACATGTCAAACCTTAGTACTAAAAGCATTTTATGATTATTTTATTGAATAGCCGGGTATTTAATAATTACTGATTCACAACACTGCGGCAGAAACGGCAAAACTGAGCGTGCCGCACAGTGAATCAAGGGAGCAACAGAAACGTTTACTCATAATGAAAGCCTCTTAACAGTCGATGTTAAGAGGCTTTTTGTTCATTTATTAAGCTTGTGTAATTTGCCAGCCGTAAGGTTCTGGTAATTGTGACCAGTCTTGTTCGTATTCTTCTGTTGTTAATAAGCATTCGTCTAATTCTTTTGTCAGTTTTTCTTGGTCTAAGTCAGTACCGATGATTACGAATTGTGTATGGCGGTCTCCGAATTCAGGATCCCAGTTTTCGCGTACATCGTCACGTTCATGCAAGATTTCTCGTTGCTGCTGTTCTGACATTGCTGCGACCCAGAAAGTGACAGGGTGGATAGATACAGATGAACCTGCTTGTGAGATTAAGCATGCAACATGGTTATATTGTGCAAGCCAAACAATCCCTTTAGCACGTACAATTGTATTCGGCATATTTTCCAACCACTTATGGAAGCGTTCTGCATGGAAAGACAGACGACGTTCGTAAACAAATGATGAAATGCCGTATTCTTCAGTTTCAGGTGTGTGGTTCGCGTGGCCGCCTTCAGTTAATTCTTGAAGCCATCCTGCTGAGTTGCTGGCTTTTTCAAAGTCGAACAAGCTTGTATTTAAAACATCGCTTAATTCTACTTTAGAGTTTTGTGTACGAATGAATTTCGCAGTCGGCTGCAACTTGCGCAAGATACCTTCTAATTTATCTAATTCTTCTTTAGAAACTAAGTCTGTTTTGTTTAATACTAAAACATCGCAGAATTCAACTTGGTCGATTAATAAGTCTGCGATAGTACGTTCGTCTTCGTCGCTAGCACCTTGGTCGCGGTCTACAAGCAGATCTTCTGATTTGATGTCATTGATGAAACGGTTAGCATCAACCACTGTGACCATTGTATCTAAGCGGCAGATACGTGTTAAATCGATACCTAATTCATCATCAATATATGAGAATGTTTGTGCGACAGGTACAGGCTCTGAAATACCTGTAGATTCGATAACGATTTGATCGATACCGCCGCGTTTAACGATGTTTTCAACTTCTTGAAGCAAGTCTTCACGCAATGTACAGCAAATACAGCCGTTTGATAATTCAACAAGCTTTTCATCTGTACGTGACAAACCGCCGCCTTGTACGACTAAGTCTTTATCGATATTGACTTCGCTCATGTCATTGACAATTACTGCAATACGCAAGCCTTCTCTGTTTTGCAGAATATGGTTAAGTAATGTTGTTTTCCCTGAACCTAGGTAACCACTTAATACAGTTACTGGTATTTTAGCCATAAATAAATCCTCCTATTATATATACACACGTTTAATCGTAATTATTACGATTTATATTGTATAGAAAAAAAGGTTGCAGCGCAAGGAGCGGCGCTCATGTTATAAAGATAGAAAGTTATAATTTATTTCGATTTAGTTTATTTTAGAGTGGCAAATAATTAAGTTTGCATGCTAACTCCGTTATAATGAAGCTAAGCAAAGAACGGGGGATTATTATGTATGTAGAGAGAAGAGAGACTTTAAATTTGAATGCGCTGAAAGAAGATTTAAAGCGCAATATTCAAAAGTTCCAAGAAAAGCACTATCAAATTGAGGAACTGGTAGACTTTGTCAGTCTGCATCATTTATATGCTTCAGCATTAGAGGAAGTCAGTACCAAGCTCAGTATATTGGATAATGACTTTCAAATTTTATATGAACACAATCCAATACATCATATGGAACGAAGAGTTAAAGAAATCAGCAGTTTAGTACGCAAACTGGAAAGCAGGGGACTTCCGGTTACGACTGAATCTGCACGAGACAATATAACAGACATCGCAGGGATTCGTGTCGTCTGCAACTACTTAGAGGACATTGAAGTTGTAGCTTCATTATTATTAAGACAAGCTGATGTCAAACTGCTTAAACGAAAGGACTATATTGAAAGCCCAAAAGAAAACGGTTATCGCAGCCTGCATCTTGTTGTGGCAATTCCTGTATTTTTAACGGATAAAGTTGAAAATGTACCGGTAGAGATTCAATTACGTACTATCGGTATGGATATGTGGGCAAGCCTGGAACATAAGCTGCGTTATAAAAATGCGACCAATACAGAAATTTATCAAGATACATTGAAACAATGTGCAGAAGAAATCAAAGCAGTCGAAAACAAACTGCAAACACTGCATGGCAAAATCAAGAATAACTAAGCAGCGAACAAAGAAGCTGGATCTTTAATGAGATTCGGCTTCTTTTTCTTCCTATATATAGGAAACAACGCATAAATAAGCTGCTGTATCCCTTGTGACATACAAGAAAGGTGAAAATTGGTGAAAAAGCAAAAAAACTTTGAAAAATGCATATTTAACCCTTGCATTATGCATAAATATACGTTATAATTACATATGTAAGGTTGATAGAGGGGATAACAAAAGGATTTAAGTTATTTGACTTTAGTTGACCAAATAATAAATATACAATTAATAGTAACAGAAGTTTAAAGATTAAATAGAATAACGAATGATGCAAGTACCCCATAGGAAAGTATTGGTGAATGTTACAAATTAAAGAATATTGTCTGGCACGGTGTTTTGAATTTTCAAATGATGGCAATAGTTAAGTGTGATAATTAGTATCATGTATCAACTAATTGAGTGCACTTAAGCAGTTATCAGTCGTACAAAGAAGATTCAAATGTTCATCAAGAAGTGAGTCTATGACGTATTTGCATCGAAGAAATAACAATATTATAGGAACGCAAACATATTAAGATTAATGTTTGCACAGTAACGGAGGTTATGAATATATGAATAACGGATTTTTCGGAAATGAATTTGACTCAATTTTTAGAAGAATGATGCAAGATATGCAAAACGCAGATGGAAACAAAAAATATTATATCAATGGTCGCGAAGTATCGCCTGAACAATTACAAGCATTGCAACAACAAGGCGGTCAACCGACACAACATGTTCAAGGTGCACAACCAGGACAAGCAGCTAATGGTCAAGGCGGAGAAGACTATTTAGAAAAAGTAGGCCGCAACTTGACACAAGAAGCTAAAGACGGTTTATTAGATCCGGTTATCGGCCGTGACAAAGAAGTGCAAGATACTGCAGAAGTATTAAGCCGACGCAACAAAAACAACCCTATTTTAGTAGGGGAAGCTGGTGTAGGTAAATCAGCTATCGTTGAAGGCTTAGCACAAGCGATTGTAAAAGGTAATGTACCGGCTGCAATCAAAGATAAAGAAATTATCTCAGTCAATATTTCTTCATTAGAAGCAGGTACACAATACCGCGGTGCTTTCGAAGAAAACATTCAAAACTTGTTAGACAGCGTTAAAGAAAGAAAAAATGTCATTTTATTCTTTGACGAAATCCACCAAATCATCGGTTCAGGTTCAACTGGCGGAGATTCAGGCAGCAAAGGCTTATCTGATATTATCAAACCAGCATTAAGCCGCGGTGAAATTTCAGTTATCGGTGCGACTACACAAGATGAATATAGAAACAACATCTTAAAAGACCCAGCATTAGCACGTCGTTTCAACGAAGTGGTTGTAAAAGAACCTTCAGCACAAGATACTCAAAAAATCTTAGAAGGTGTACGTGAAAAATTCGAAGAACACCACAACGTGATCTTGCCGGATGATGTATTGAAAGCATGTGTGGACTTATCTGTACAATATATTCCTCAACGTTTATTACCGGATAAAGCATTAGATATCTTAGATATTACAGCTGCACACTTAGCTGCACAAAATCCAGTCGTAGACAAAGTGGAAGTTGAAAAAGAAATTAAAGAATTAGAAGATAAAAAATCTAAAGCAGTCAGCGAAGAAGCTTACTCTGATGCAGATAAATACCAAAAAGAAATCAAACAATTACAAGACAGACTTGAATCAGGACATGGCGAAGGTTCAACAGCAACTGTACAAGATGTCGCTGATACTGTAGAACGTATGACTGGTATTCCTGTATCTCAAATGGATGACAATGATATTGCACGCTTGAAAAACATTTCTAAACGACTCAAAAGCAAAATCATTGGCCAAGACGATGCAGTAGATATGGTTGCACGTGCTATCCGTCGTAACCGTGCAGGTTTCGATGAAGGCAACAGACCAATCGGCAGCTTCTTATTCGTAGGTCCTACTGGTGTAGGTAAAACTGAATTAGCAAAACAATTATCTATTGACTTATTCGGAAACAAAGAAGCATTGATCAAATTAGACATGAGTGAATATATGGACCGTACAGCAGTATCTAAATTAATCGGTACTTCTGCAGGTTATGTAGGTTATGAAGATAACTCAAATACGTTAACTGAAAAAGTAAGACGTAATCCTTACTCAGTCATCCTATTCGATGAAATCGAAAAAGCAAACCCTCAAATCCTTACTTTATTACTTCAAGTGATGGATGACGGTAACTTAACAGATGGTCAAGGTAATGTGGTCAACTTCAAAAACACAATCATTATCTGTACTTCAAACGCAGGTTTCGGAGGAGAAGATGAAAAAGATCGCGAAGCATTAATGGATGATCTTAAAAAATTCTTCCGTCCAGAATTCCTTAACCGCTTCAACGGTATCGTAGAATTCGTACACTTAGATAAAGATGCATTGCAAGATATCATCAATTTATTATTAGATGATGTTCAAGTTACACTTGAGAAAAAAGGCATCTCATTAGAAGTCAGCCAAGAAGCAAAAGATTGGTTAATCGATCAAGGCTACGATGCTGAATTAGGTGCACGTCCATTACGTCGTGTCGTTGAAAGAGAAGTACGCGACCGTATCACAGATTACTACCTTGAAAATACAGATGTTAAAGACATCAAAGTAACACTTGATGGCGACGACATCTTAATCAACGGTGAAAAAGTAGATTCATTATAAGTTTAAAATAAACAAGCTATAACAGCACAAACGTCCTCGTCGGCATACATTGCCGATGGGGACGTTTTTTTTATGCATTCATATTTCATTAAGCTTATCCTTCAGGTTCTAAGCTGTTATGCAAAACCGCATCTGCTAAAGCTTGGTTCCCATGAGAAGACAACTGCTCAATAATCGCCTCTATATCTGTGGTGCTTCGGTTTTGACTCAGTTTAAAGGCTGCGTATGTGCGTTCAATAGAAATTCTGAAACCGACAATGCCATGAATTTGTTTTCGTGTATCAGATGCAAGATTTTCAAAACGCGCACCGGCTTCATCTTCGAAAGTATTTAAAAGGGCGATAATATCTTCTTTTGTTTCAGCCGCATCTGTCAGCCAGCTGTTGCCATAGACGTGTACACTTTGGTAATCCCATGTCGGCACGTCTTCTTGTTCATACCACGTGCTTGAAATATAACCATGCGGTCCTTGAAAGATAATCAGCATTTCATCTTCATTGTCTACAGTTTGCCATTGCGGGTTGGATTGTGCGAAGTGACCTGAAAGTACAAGCTGATCGCCAAACTCATGCAGCAGCACAGGCATATGCGTTGCCAGCATTTGCCCTTGCTTGTCTTTTGAAATCACAGTCGCAAACGGGTGGCTTTGGATAAAGTGTTGAATTGCTTTTGTGTCGGTGATTTGATAGTGCGATGGAATATACATAGACATCTCCTCCAATAGTATGATTATTCCACTCCAATCAAAAAATAAGTGTAAGCGATTGCATTTGTAATAACTTTGTATTAATATACTTGTATACAAGTATTCGATGATAGAAAGGAGGGCTTTTATGACGGAATCTTATCCGCAAAAATGGTTGTCTGTGATGACGACAGGAGAAGCAGTCGCAGCGGAATTACGTTTGAAAATTATCAATGGCGATATCGAGGCAGAAGCGTGTTTGACTGAGAACCAAGTCGCAAAACAGTTTAATGTCAGCCGTTCACCTGTACGCGATGCCTTCAAATTACTGAGACAAGATCAGCTGATTCGACTAGAACGTATGGGCGCTGATGTGTTGTCGTTCGGGGACGCAGAGCGCAGTGAAATTTATGATTTGCGTATTATGATGGAATCTTTTGCGTTTGCGCGTATTCAAGATGATGAGCGTGCTGCACTCGCAAAAGAAATGCGCAAACACTTGGAAATGATGAAAGTGGCAGTTCAGTTTGAAGATGCGGAAGCTTTTACAGAGCACGATATTCTCTTTCATGAAGTGCTGATTAATGCGACTAAACATCGCTATCTGCTCAGCAGCTGGAATAATATCAAGCCGATTTTATTATGTTTGATTTTACTTTCAATGCGCAAACGTATGAAAGAACAGCCAGAAGATTTCAAACGTATCCATGAAAATCACGAAGTCTATGCACAAGCAGTGGCAGACAATGATACACAATTATTGAAAGAAGCCTTCCACCGCAACTTTGATGATGTGGGAGACAAAATCAACGCAATGTTTTTACGATAAAAGATTAAAGGAGGCAGACAAAATGCAATATATGATTGGAGTAGATATCGGAACAACCAGTACTAAATCTGTACTTTATGATGAACATGGCCGTTATTTGCTAAAACATAATATCGGTTATGAGATGCATACGCCGAATGTGGATACTTCTGAAGAAAATCCGGATGAAATTTTCGATGCAGTCTTAATGACGATTAAAAATGTAATGCGAGAAGGCAATGTCGGACCTAAAGATGTGAAATTAATTGCGTTCAGTGCACAGATGCACAGTTTGATTGCGATGGATCAAAACGATCGGCCTTTAACACAAAGTATTACTTGGGCAGATAACAGAGCAAGCAAATACGCAGAAATGATTCGAACGAAGCATAACGGACATGAAATTTATAAACGTACAGGAACACCGATTCATCCGATGTCTCCGCTTTCTAAAATTTATTGGCTGAAAGAAGCACACTCAGATATTCATCAACAGACTAAAAAGTATATCGATATTAAATCATATGTACTCTATCAATGGTTCGGCCATTATGTGATGGATTACTCCATCGGTTCAGCGACAGGCATGATGGATTTAGAAAAATCAGCATGGGACAAAGGAGCTTTAGATGTATTAGGCATCACACCAGAGGTTTTGCCTGAATTAGTACCGACTACTTATATTCAAAGCGGTATGAAACAACGCTATGCGACATTGATGGGCATCGACCCAGAAACACCTGTGGTTATCGGCGCAAGTGACGGTGTATTGTCTAATTTAGGTGTGAACAGTTTCAAACCTGGCGAAGTAGCTGTGACGATTGGAACATCAGGTGCCATTCGTACTGTTATCGATCATCCGAAAACAGATGAAAAAGAACGTATCTTTTGTTATGTACTGGATGACGGGCAATATGTTATCGGCGGACCGGTAAATAACGGCGGAATTATTTTACGCTGGCTGCGCGATGAATTACTTGCAAGCGAAGTAGAAACAGCGAAACGTTTAGGCGTCGATCCTTATGATGTCCTTACTAAAATCGCAAGCCGTGTCGAACCTGGTGCGAAAGGATTAATCTTCCATCCTTATCTGGCAGGGGAACGTGCACCGTTATGGAATGCGGATGCACGCGGTTCCTATTTCGGTTTGACACTTTCACACAAGAAAGAACATATGATTCGCGCTGCACTAGAAGGTGTGCTGTACAACCTTTATACCGTTTATCTCGCATTAATAGAGATGATGGGAGAAACACCGACCGCAATCAAAGCGACAGGCGGATTTGCGAAGAGTGAAATGTGGCGTCAGATGATGTCAGATATCTTTGATACAGATTTAGTTGTGCCGGAAAGTTATGAAAGTTCCTCATTAGGCGCATGTGTTTTAGGACTAAAAGCACTGGGTGAAATTGATGACTTCTCTATTATTGAAGATATGGTCGGTACGACACATGCACATCAGCCTGAGCCAGAAGCGGTCGCAATCTATCAGCAGTTAATCAGTATCTTTATAGATTTGAGCCGCAGTTTATCAACACAATACAGTAAAATTGCAGATTTTCAACGCAAGCATTTATAAAATTTAAAAGGAAACGTATGAGTCGTGAGAAAAAGCTTGATTACCGGCTTTTTCTTTCAAGGGAAATGAAAACGTTATCAAGACTCATAACGAAAGTGAGGGACAATTATGTTTGGAGAAATTTGGCCATTAATTACAGTTGTAATCGGGATTTTAATCTTATTAGCACTGATCATTGTATTAAAACTCAATACGTTCATCGCATTGATTATTACTTCAATGATCACAGCAGTCCTGTTAGGTATGCCGTTAGACAAAGTTGTAGAAACAGTTGAAAAAGGAATGGGCAGTACGCTCGGCCACATCGCCATTATCTTTGGTTTAGGTGCGATATTAGGTAAACTGCTTTCTGATGGGGGCGGTGCGACACGTATTGCGGACACTTTGATTGAAAAATTCGGGGAGAAACATGTGCAATGGGCGATGGTAGTCGCATCCTTCGTCATCGGTATTGCATTGTTCTTTGAAGTAGGATTAGTATTATTAATTCCGCTCGTATTCACACTTGCAAAACGTACAAAAGTATCACCGCTTAAAATCGGCTTGCCGATGATTACGGCATTATCCGTTACACACGGCTTCTTGCCTCCGCATCCAGGTCCGGTTGTCATTGCGAAAGAACTTCATGCATCATTAGGCGAAGTTTTAATATATGGTTTCATTATTGCGATTCCTGTAACGATTATCGCAGGGCCTGTGTTCGGTAAATTTGCACAAAAATTAACACCGTCTGCTTATACAAGAGAAGGCGATATTTCTTCATTGGGTGCACAAAAAGAATTCAAACCTTCTGAACTGCCAGGCTTCGGTATCAGTGTATTAACAGCGACTTTGCCTGTCATTTTGATGCTTATCGCAACGATTGTACAACTTGCGACAGGCAACGTCGACCACTCTAAAAATATGTTTGCCGGTATTATCAACTTCATCGGTACTGCAGATACAGCAATGTTGATCGCGGTATTATTTGCGATGTTGACAATGGGTATTCAACAAGGTCGCAAAAACAAAGAAATCATGACTTCTGTCACTGATGCGATTTATCCGATCGGTATGATGATTCTGATTATCGGCGGCGGCGGTACATTCAAACAAGTATTGATTGACGGCGGTGTCGGTGACACAATCGCAAAAATGTTCGAAGGTTCTACGATGTCTCCAATCTTACTTGCTTGGCTCGTCGCAGCGGTATTGCGTATTGCATTAGGATCTGCGACAGTTGCGGCGATTTCAACTACGGGTATTATCTTGCCGCTATTACAAGCAAGTGACGTCAATGTTGCTTTAGTTGTGTTAGCGATTGGTGCTGGAAGTGTGATTTTATCTCATGTGAACGACGCTGGTTTCTGGATGTTCAAAGAATACTTTGGATTGACGATTAAAGAAACATTCTTAACATGGTCATTGCTTGAAACAATTATTTCAGTTTCAGGTCTCATCTTTATCTTATTCTTAAGTCTGTTTGTCTGATAGACAACAAGCACGGTGCCGCGGGGTGTCGTGCTTTTTTGTTATAGTAAAGATGAAAGAGGTGCAGTTATGACAAAAGTGGTAATGGTAGAAGGCGTTTCGTTATTTGCGCAATATTTGATTCAGCAATTAAGGAAAAGTTCATGCGAAGTAATTGTGCTGTATGATCGCACGTCAACAATTCAGCACGAACCTAATGTAAAGTATCAAGCCATCGATTATATGGATTTGACGCACTGGAAACAAGTGATAGATGATGAAACAGTAGTAATTTTGAATGTCTTGCCTGAAATGTTCGGAGATGGGTTATGGCATGGAGAAATCAAAGCATTGAAAACAGTGATTGCACATTTTGTACATCAAGTACAACCTGCACAAGTCATAGAGGCAGAGGCATTAATACCAGATAGTTATAGTTATAGAAAGCGTGCTGCTTCACTACAAGCGATTCCTTTGTCAAAGGAATTATCGCCTTCAGCGTTACTGACAAATTATGCCCGTTATTTAAAACAGCTTACGTTCAAAATGATATATGTGCATGAGCAGTCAGAGTATTATGCGATTCATCTGCGCGGATTCAAAAAGCCTTTAATCGCAATGCATAAAGTTGAGATGAAAGGCATCGAAGGGATTCAGCTGCGTTTATTGCCAAAGAGTATATTAGCTAAAGGCGTTCAAGATGATGGTGCTTTTTATTTTGTGAAAGATCAAGATAAGCTTTATACCTTTTTACTGCACTTTACACCGACACTGCCTTGGCCTGTGTATCGTATCAGCCAAGCAATTGTGCATGAGTGGGTGATGAAAGGGTTCAAACGCTATTTACATAAACGCTATAAAGGGTAACGCTTAGTGACAAAATAAATTACGGAAAGGGTGCAAGCTGTATGGAAGAACGGCACTTTGAATTATTGAAATGGCTGGTTGAACATAATACAGAAAGTCCGCCGGCACGTAATACTGATCCTCTGCAAGATGAAATTCAAGCTTATTTAGAAGATCTTGGTTTTGAAGTTGCGCGTAAACAAATGTATGACAACGACAGTATTGTCGTAGGCGTATTAAAAGGAACAAATCCAGATGCGCCGAAGCTGATTTTAAACGGGCATGTGGATGTGGCGAATGTAGAAGACCCTAAACATTGGACGTATCCGCCGTTTGAATTAACAAAGTCAGGCGACTATGTATATGGTCGCGGTGTCAGTGATATGAAAGGCGGCGTGGCTTCGTTATTTTATGTGTTGGAACAATTAAAAGCAAAAGGCATCTCGCCTAAAGGTGATATTATCGTGCAATCAGTAGTTGGTGAAGAAGTCGGAGAAGCGGGTACGAAGTATGCATGCGAAATGAGTCCGAAAGCAGATTTAGCTATAGTACTGGATACCAGCGACAGCCAAGCACTAGGTCAAGGCGGTGTGGTCACAGGCTGGATTACTGTTCAAAGCAAAGCAACCATTCATGATGGCGCACGCAGTCAAATGGTTCATGCCGGCGGCGGTTTATACGGCGCAAGTGCGATTGAAAAGATGGCTAAAATTATTACTGCTTTAAAAGAATTAGAACAGCATTGGGCAGTAATGAAAAGTTATCCTGATATGCCTGTTGGTGCGAATACGATTAATCCGGCTGTAATTGAAGGCGGACGCAATCCAGCTTTTATCGCTGATGAATGCCGCTTATGGGTGACTGTCCATTTCTTGCCGGATGAAGATTATCACGTAGTGATTAAAGAAATCGAAACGTACTTAAATCGTGTTGCACAAGCAGATGTATGGCTTTGTCAAAATCCGCTGCAATTTGAATGGGGCGGTACGTCGATGATTGAAGATCGAGGCGAAATCTTCCCAAGCTTCACTTTGCCTCAATCACACGAAGGCTTTAAACTATTGGAACAAGTGCATGAAACAGTACATCACAGTGCTTTAAAAGCAGGGATGTCGACGACTGTAACCGATGGAGGATGGTTAGATGACTTCGGTATTCCTACGATTTTGTATGGACCGGGTGAACTGACAGAAGCGCATAGTGTCGATGAGAAAATCAGGCAATCAGATTTAACGCAATATAGTGAAGTATTGTTCGAGTTTTTAAAAGCATGGTACCAAGATCCTAAAAGAGCATAAATTCATATAAGCATAATAAAAAGCCATGATGCCGGTATTCTGACATCATGGCTGATTTAATATAAATTAAGACTGAATTATTTAAAAGAATTTTTTAAACGTGAAATCCAGTTGCGGCGCGGTTTAGATGTTCTTTGAGGACGACTCTCTGTTAATGGTGATTTATGTTTGATTGCTTTAGCAAGCTCGATTGCTTGGTGCATCAAGTAGAGTTGAGAGTTCAAAGGTAATTGATTATTGTTAACGTAATGATATACGCCGTTTTGGTCTTGATAACGTCCTTTTTGATTATCAGCAAGCTGCAAGTTTAAGAAATTAAGCAAGCGCTCTCTGATTTTTGCATCATGAACCGGGAAGAGAATTTCTACACGTTTAATCATGTTTCGTGTCATTGCATCTGCAGATGATAAATAGATTTTCTCATCGCCGTTATTATGGAAGTAATAAATACGAGAATGTTCTAAGAAACGTCCTACAATACTTACGACTTGGATATTTTCGCTGACACCTGGTACGCCTGGTTTCAAGCAGCAGATACCGCGGATAATCAATTGAATTTTAACACCTGCTTGAGATGCTTCAAATAACTTTTTAATGATTGTTTTATCTGTTAATGAGTTCATTTTCATAATGATATGGCCATTGCCGTATTCTTTATGGTTTTTGATTTCAGTATCAATGCGTTCCACAAAGACATCGCGGATATCAAATGGTGCCACAATCAATTCATTATAATTCGGTTTGATTGAATAACCGCTTAAGTAGTTGAAGAAGTTGATCGCATCTTCTGCAATACCTTTATCTGTTGTGATAATACCCATATCTGTATAGATTTCAGCAGTTTTATCATTATAGTTGCCTGTACCTAAGTGTACGAATGGAACTAATTGGCCTTTTAAGCGTTTTACAACTAGAGTGATTTTACTGTGTGTTTTTAAATGTGTCATGCCGTAAATAACGTGGCAGCCAGCATCCTCTAACATACGTGCCCAATGTACGTTGTTTTCTTCATCAAAACGTGCTTTTAATTCAACCAGCACAGTGACTTGTTTCCCTTGTTCAGCCGCATGTTTCAAACTTTTGATAATCGGAGAATCTTTACTTACACGATATAATGTTTGTTTAATCGCAATAGTATCCGGATCTTCAGCAGCTTCGCGAATGAAATCCACAATCGGTTCAAATGATTCGTAAGGGTGGTGGAAGAAAATATCGCGTTTTAATGCTAAATCATAAATATTGTTGTATCCCAGCGACTCAGGGATTTGCGGTGTGTAACGGTCATAACGCAAGTTATTAAGTTGAGAAGACAGACGTCCGACTAAACCGAATACCATTGTTAAATCTAACGGTCCGTCTACATAATAAACGTCGTTTTCTTGGATTTCTAATTGTTCTCTCAAACCTTCAATATCTAGCTCATTAGCATTACGAGCATCTACTTCTAAACGTACGGCAGAACCGCTTTTACGCATTTTCAAGAAACGCTCGATTTCGATTAACAAGTCTTCAGCACCGTCTTCATGAATTGTTAAATCGGCATTACGTGTAATACGGAAAGTAAACGTTTTGCGGATGTCATAACCTTGGAAGAGGTATTCGATGAAATAATCGATGACATCTTCTACCATGACTACATATTGTTTTTCGCTGTCATCTTCTTTAAGAATGATAAAACGGTCGATTAATGATGGAATCTGAACAATTGCAGTGTTTGTAGATTCATCTGTATCTAATTCCACAAAGATGTTTAAGCTTTTATTTACAAGTTTAGGGAATGGATGGTATGCGTCGATACCAAGCGGTGTCAGTGTCGGCAAGATATTGTATTTGAATTCTTGCTCTAACTTATCTTGTAAAGCTTCGCTTAAATGTTGCGGCTTTGTTGTAAAGACGTTGTATTCTTGCAGGTTTTTCGTTAATTCGTTGTAACGTTCGTACTGTTTGTCGACAAGCGGTGTGTTTTTCTCTTTAATGGCATCTAATTGCTGCTTAGGTGTCATTTGAGATTTGTTTTCCGGCTTGTTGAAGTTCATTTTAACTTGGTCTTGCAAACCGGCAACACGAACCATAAAGAACTCATCTAAGTTAGACGCAAAGATTGCAACGAAATTGAGTTGTTCTAATAAAGGATTAGTTTTGTCGCTTGCTTCTTGCAAAACACGATAGTTAAAATCGAGCCAGCTTAATTCTCGGTTATTATAATACTTTGGTTTGTTAAGATCTTTTTCAATGACTTGATTTTCCATAATGACCACCCCATGGTAAATAAATAGACTTTTTATGAATAAAAATTTAAATTACAAACTTCATTGATTGCAACAAGTTTAATTCGATTAAAAGTGATGAATGTTTAAGCTCAATGAATTGAAAATTATAAACAATTGTATGCAAATACTTAAAATTCCATAAACATCCATATAATAACGTAACACATGAATGTTAAGCTTTTGTAAAGTTAATAGATACTTTGCCTTTTAATACTTTTTCAAGATGTTTCTTTTGGCGATTGGCTTGATATTCTTCCGCAATCGGATTATCCGTATGATAAGCATTCAAGGTATATTCATCTTTACCGTCTTTCACAAGTTCGATACGTTTGACAGGATTCGTATGCGAAACATTTAAAGCGTCGATAAATTTCAAGATGCCGCCAAGCGACTGCAGATGGCTGAGTGCATCGCTGTCGAGCCATCCTGTTTCATCATTGTAGAATTTTAATAAACTTTTGTTTTTGAAGCTGGCCATCAATGCAAGTTGTACACGGTCGTGGTGGTTGAAGCCATCTATCATTGAATTGGAAATGATATAGTACGTATGCTGCGAACCTGAGTCTGAATCGATAAAGCGTCCTAGGTAATAGATATAAGCAGCTTGTTTAAAGAGCTTTTGTTCTTTTTCTGATAACGTAATAATATCTTTGTCTATTAATTGTTCTAATAAAGCTTCTGCGAGTACTACACGTTGTTTGGCACCGACACCTTCGTGTTTATAAGTGTTGGATAACTGATACAGTGCACGGTTTCTCACGTTGAAGCGGTCGAACGCATCAGGAAACTTTTGGTTGAGCTGATGCATAACATAACCTTCACGCAAACCTTTTCGAGAGAAAGTGAATTGTGTAGCTTCGACTTGTTTGAACAGAGATTTGAACACAGCAACCGCTGGTAAAATAATGTCGACACGGTCGCGGCTTAAACCATCTAGGTTAGTCAGCTCGTCTCTTGAACTATCTTTGATTAATTCGAAGACTTGTTCTAAATCTTTGCCGGTCATTGTATAGCAGTGTACACCGCCGATAGGGTAAGAGACTTCAGATTGGTGGATACGCGCAACGTTACGTGCTGAACCGCCGACACCGACTAAAGCCACTTCTTTATTATTGATCCAGTCTAATGAGCTGAATTCTTTTTCTAAAAACTTCTGCATCTTTTTAATCGCATCTTTATCATTATGCGGTTTGTCCGCAAAGAACTTGCGTGATAAAGTTACGACACCGAATGGGAAGCTGTGCGAATGAATCAGTTCTTTATCTTTGAACAGCGTGACTTCAGTAGAGCCCCCGCCGATATCCACAGATAAACCGTTGACGATATCTGTAGAATTGATAATGGCATAAAAGCCGTAGTAGGCCTCATCTAATTCTGGAACGACAGATAATTTCATTCCTATTTTTTTCTTTACGCGTTTTAAAATCTCGCTTTGGTTTTTCGATTGGCGGATCGCAGCTGTTGCGATAGGATGCAATTCATCTACGTGATAAGCATCTGCCACCTTTTTAAAACTTTCTAAGGAACTGATCAGTACTTCAATTCCTTCGTCATTCATTGTTAAGTCATCTTCCAAGTACTGACTTAAACGTGCCGGTGTTTTGATATTTTGAATTTCTGAAAGGCCTGTTTTGTTATCGTATTCAAACACGACAAGTCTGATTGTGTTGGAACCGATATCTATTAATCCGATGCGTTTCATAATAACCCCCTCTGATTGCTTGGAAGAAGCTAGGATACGACTTATTAATTTGCGTGCGGGCAGAATCATAGAACTAACTCCTTCTTTTAGAAAATGAGAACGCTTAATGCCTTGTCGGACATGAAGTGTTACACTTTATTCTTCACTTTAATTTTATCACAAAGCATCGCTTTCCACATTAACTGTATAGACGAAATCGCAATTAAAATTCATTGTATTTAAAAAGAAATAGGGGACACTTTAATAGATAAAGAATATTGGCAATATACTATACATGATTTAATCAGAAGGGTGCTATAATAAGGTTATTAAATAGCACAGAGAGAAGGAATAGTATGAAACGCGGGTTATTGTTATTAGGGGCATTACTCATGAGTATTTTCGTCTTAGCTGCTTGCGATAAAGCACAATCCAAAACGTATGAAGGCCATTTATCAGGTGCAGATGTGATTGATACACTTACCTATAAAGGCGATAAAATGGTCAAACAATCTATGATTATGACGATTCGTTATGATACCAATGGTCTTACTAAGAAAGATGCCAAGGCTATTTTAGACAAGCAAGAACAAGTCTATAAAGGTCAAAAAGGCATTCAATACAGCAAATCAATTAAAGATGACAAAGCTGTTCAAAAAGTCGACATTGATTATAAAAAAGCAGACTTAGATAAGTTGGCACATACGATGGGGGTTACAGGACCGAAATCCGGCAAAGATTATGTGGATGTCAAAGCAGTAGAACGTTCACTGAAGAAAGCCGGCTTCAAGGTTAAAAAGCCTTTGAATAATCAAGAATAATACAATATGTATTAACAATTACAACATCTGATACAAACATCAGGTGTTGTTTTCTATTTTGCTTTACATGATTATTACATTTGTTTGTGGCTGAATATGCTATAATTTGGATTTGAAACAGTCATTTCAAGAGAGAGGAAGAGGTGAAACTATGCATGACCAACCAAAAAATATACAAAAAGAACCGATGAATAATCCTTATCAATCTAAGCGAATGATGAAGCGCGACTTTTGGCTTATACCTTTATTCTTTATCGGAATGCCGATTATCATCGCATTAGTGATGATACCGCTGCGCATGATTTATGAATCCCAATTCGGTACCATCCCTAAATCAACGTTAGTATTCTTTAATGTCATCGGAAGTGTAATCGGACTAATCGTGACACTGGTGATTTTTTATTTCATGCATCGTACCTATATCAAGCCCCTAGCAATTAAAAGAATTAAAGAAGTTAAAAAGTATATTTGGGTACTGATTCTTACATATATAGCAATGACAGTGGTGCAAGGTATATATGGTGCTTTAATGTTATTGCTTCCAAAACACTTGCAGTTTGATAACACACAAAATCAATTAATTTTAATACAACTGTTTGATTTCCCGATTGCTTGGCCGGTGTTATTGATTGATATCGTTATTTTAACGCCGATTATCGAGGAGTTGGTATTTCGTCATTTAATCATTCATGAACTCGGCAAAAAGCTCGGTTATATTACCGGTGCTGTATTATCTGTTTTAGTCTTTGCCGGTGTGCATGTAACACAAGCGACATCACCGTTTGAATTCGGTGTGTATGCGATTATGGCTGGAGCATTGGTGTTTGTGTATATGTATGCCAAACGCAATGTGGCAGTTTCCATTGCCTTTCACATGATAATCAATGGTATAGGATTCATTGGGATTGTCGGACAATATATGATGAATCACATGGGTTAAGCTGATACAAAAGTATCGGCTTTTTTTATATGTTATTTCCCGGGTAATCTCATATATTTTGAAACTGATTAATCAGCTGATTTTCCGATTATAAGTTAATTGCCGTTGTTGAATTGTCATACATTTTAAAATGACGATATGTTAAATTAGAAGTTAAAGGGAATAGTAAGGTAATCGGCCCTATCAAAGTAGGGAGGATATTGAAGAAAAGGAGCAGTACTATGGCAATTTTAGAACTAAAAGATGTGTGCTATAAAGCAGATAAACGTCTGATTATCGACCATTTGAATTTAACAGTACAAAAAGGCGAAAAAATAGCTGTTGTCGGTCCTTCAGGCAGCGGTAAAAGTACGCTGTTTCATTTGTTGTGTGATTTAATCAGTCCGACAAGCGGGACAATGCTTTATAACAACAAAGCGTATTCTGAGTATGAACCAGAAACTTTGCGTGAACAAATCAGTTATCTGCCGCAACAGACAGATTTATTTGATCGTACTATCGGCGAGAACTTAGCATTTCCATCAATTGCGAGAAATGACGAATTTGATAAAGAACGTGCATTGAAGCTGCTTTCTGAATTTGGGTTAGAACGCTATGGCTTAGATACGAATGTTGAGTTCTTATCAGGCGGCGAACGCCAGCGTATTTGTCTTGCACGCCAACTGATGTACATACCTGACGTTTTATTGTTAGATGAAGCAACGAGTGCTTTAGATGCGGATAATACTGAAAAAGCAGAAAACGTTATTTTCGGTTTGGCTGAAGAAGAAGGCGTCTCTATTTTATGGATTACGCATAGTTATGATCAAAGCATGAAACACTTCGATCGTCGTGTCGATATTGTCGACGGCAAAGTAAACAAAGAGAAGAAGGGGGTTGTTGATGTATGAGTACAACAGCGTTGTGTTTGACCGCATTATTATTAATCATCCCCATCGCAATTTCTATTAAAGAAAAATTGAACATTGCCAAAGATTTGATTATCGCTTCGATTCGTGCAGTGATTCAATTAGTGATTTTAGGTTACATCCTTCATTTTATCTTCGATTTGAATGAACCATGGATTTTAATCTTATTCGTTTTAGTGATTGTGATTAACGCATCATGGAATACCATTAGCCGTGCCTCTAAAGTGATGCACCATGTCTTTTGGATTTCATTTGTTTCTATCTTTATCGGAACTGCACTGCCTTTAACTGTTATCGTACTTGTCGGTGCGATTGATTTTACCGGCAACGAATTGATTCCGATCGCAGGGATGCTTGCGAATAACGGACTGATTGCGATCAACCTTGCATATCAAAATTTAGACCGTGCATTTGTGAAAGAATACAGTTCGATTGAATGCAAATTGGCATTAGCCGCAACACCGAAACTCGCATCTAAATCAGCGGTAAGAGAAAGTATCAAGTTAGCGATTGTACCAACCATTGATTCAGTGAAAACCTATGGTTTGGTTTCGATTCCAGGTATGATGACTGGTATGATTATCAGCGGGGTAGATCCGCTTCAAGCCATCAAATTCCAGCTTTTAGTTGTCTTCATACATACAACGGCAACTATCATGACCGCACTCATCGCAACTTATTTAAGCTACAAACAATTCTTTAACAGTCGTCATCAGCTCATCGGCAGTATGCTGGATGATGAAGACTAATGTATTCAAGACAATTTTTCAGATGAAACTATCCGAAAGACTGTCTTCTTTTTCTGAAAAGAACAAATTAATTTTGTACACTTACAATATCTTTTCAATTCTACTATAATGGTAAGGTTGAAATAATTAGTAAAAAGAATGAAAGAGAGAGAAAGGAGGCATACATATGTCAGTCATGAGAATTGTTACCTTTATTATCAGTGTGTTTATCGTGGGTATGGTCGAAATGATGGTCGCAGGTATTATGAACTTAATGAGCAATGATTTGCATGTATCAGAAGCTTGGATAGGGCAGTTAGTCACATTATATGCGGTGACCTTTGCGGTATGCGGTCCTATATTAGTTAAAGCTACGAACCGTTTTGACGCTAAAGCTGTGCTGCTTTGGACCATTATGGTCTTTGTGGTCGGCAATGCATTGATTGCCGTGTCGCCGAATTTCACATTATTGATTATCGGCAGAATTATCTCTTCAGCGGCCGCTGCTTTGATTATCGTTAAAATTCTGGCACTGACTGCGATGCTGACGGCACCTGAAAACCGCGGGAAAATGATCGGTATTGTTTATTCAGGTTTCAGCGGTGCCAACGTCTTCGGTGTTCCGATCGGCACAATGCTCGGCGGCTGGCTCGGCTGGCGTGCGACATTTGTCTTTATCATTGCGGTAAGTATCATAGCCGCATTATTGATGATGAAATATTTACCGACACAAGATGAATTATTGCCAAAGCAAGCCCAACCTTCAGGACGTTCAGGCAATTATCATATATTAAATCGTGCGGAAGTCATTAAATATTTAGGCGTCACTTTTATTTTATTAACTGCGAACTCGATTACCTTTGTTTATATCAACCCGTTAATGCTGACGAATGGATATGATATCGGATTTGTTTCTATGATTCTGCTTGTGAATGGTGTTGCTGGTACATTAGGAACATCGATGGGCGGCTTCTTGGCAGACAAATTAACAAGCAAGACATGGCTCTTGATTGCGGCTATCTGTTTTACAGTCTCATTAGCAGCGGTTAATTGGTTTATCTCGCATTCTATTATTTTAGTGGCTATTATCTTTATCTGGAACATTATGGAATGGAGTACCAACCCGGCTGTACAAAGCGGTTTGATCGATCATGTCGAAGGCGATGCAAGCCAAGTACTAAGCTGGAATATGTCGAGCTTGAACGCAGGTATTGCGGCTGGCGGTATGATCGGCGGCTTAATTGTTTCTAATATCGGTGTGCATGCAGTTGCATACAGCTCTAGTATTTTAGGTATTGCGATTATCTTAATCGTATTAAGTATCAAACAAACACAAAAGCCGAATACAAAAATCAACGCTTAACTAATAAAGGTTAAGCGTTTTTTTGCGCTTATTTAAATAAGTAGGGCGTATGACTTTGAGTATAAGGTTCAAACGCAGGATGACCCTCTCTGACAAATCTTCCTAAAGCAGTCATCATGGCATGCATAGTCTGTTTCAAATCATCGGTGAGCGGTACATGATGTGCTTTTAAGATAGGTGTTTGTCCTAACCAAAAGATGACATCTAATATATGATAAGGTGATTTGAATTGATTGTGAGATGCATCCAGCCAGTCAAATCGATACAGCCATTGATTAGGATTGTCGTAATGTTTGAGCCACTTTAATAAAGGCTGCTTGAAAATATAGTGGGTGACAGCTTGTGCTTGTCCTTTACCGGTCTCAATCGCAAATCGATTCGTATCCACAATGACATGATTGGTGCGCATTGCTTTTAGGAATTGTTCTGGTTTAAGTTTGCGTGATTCGTTTCTGATATAGCAATCGCCTTCGCACTTAGTATAACCAGCAAGTACCGGCCATTGATTTGGAATATTTTGTGTCATTGTAGCCGCATCAAAGAAAGGTTGATAGACCAGTTCTAAACCTTTAGAAGGGCCGCGGGCTGTTAAATCCTCTTCCATACAAGCCATGATTTGTGCTGTTGAAAGTGCAGACGGATGATTTGTTTGATAACGTTTGTGCATGATTTGGGCAAAATGCTGTGCTTTTATGCGGCTGTCTTCCACGCTGTCTAAACTTAACGTGCCGCTCATCATGACTGCTTTATGAAAGAGCGGTTGTGCCTTTGTTACATGCATTAAAGCTTGGATACTCATAGCACCGGCAGATTGTCCGCATAAAGTAACGTTGTTCGGATCTCCGCCGAAAGCTTCAATGAATTGTTGTACCCATTGTAAAACAGCGTATTGATCAGATAAGCCGCAATTACCGTCTAAATCAGGGTCTAATGTTTTCCAATTCAAATAACCTAGAGGACCTAAACGGTAATTGAAAGTAACGACAATTACGTTTTCTTGCTGAGCAAAGGTTTGAGGATCGTATAATTCAGCCGAACCATGTCCATTGATATAACCGCCGCCATAAAGCCAAATCATGACCGGCAGTTTAGATGATTGGTGAGCATGTCGAGGCTTCCATAGATTCAAGTACAGACAATCTTCGCTTTGAGATGACAAGCTTGGGACATTGGCTTGTTCTGGCTGTGTTGAGAAAAAGGCTTCCAGCTTGTTGTATGGCTGAGGCGGAATACTTTTGAAATCTAAAGCGTAAAGAACATCGTGCCACTGGGTCAGTAATTCTGCATGTTTGAAGCGGCGCTGCTGTACTGGCGGATAAGCATAAGGGATGCCGCGATAGATTTCGCATTGGTCTTCTAAAAGTCCGACGATGGTGCCTGCTTGGGTCTGTCTTGTAATATGTATCATGAATAAGCCTCCTTTTGCTTAAACATACCACAAAAAGAAACAGCCGACCTGAATTGAATCAGATCGGCTGGTCATTTTATGCTTTTGTTTTCGTTTTTTCTTGGTTTGAAATACCTTCTTCAAGTGTTTTATTAAGTTCAACAGCGTTTTTAAAGTACTTGCTTTCAAAGTAGCTGCCGATACCGATTTTATAGAAGACTAGTGCCACTACAATTACTACAACAAAGTCGAAAGGATAGTGGATTAAGTTGATGCCGTTAAAGTCTTCGCTTCCGATAAAGGAGAGTCCTGAAAGGACTAGCAAGTAAATAATCAGCCATAAACTGCCGCGTAATTGATTGCGTGTATTTTCCCAATTGAGTTTATATTCATAATAGAAGTACATTGGGAGACCTAAGATGATGATAAAGATAACTTTGGCAGTCGTCGGCCACATTGCCCAATAAATTGCGAGCGATGTCATTACAAAGGATAACGGCGCAGCAATTTTTAAGAAACGTGCTTTGAACGGACGATGCAATTTCGGCCCCATCTTTCTGAATGCGACAGCAGTCGTCGGCCCCGTCAGATAGGCAACCAATGTTGATGTTGCGATAACAGTCGCAAGCGTACCCCAAGATCTGAAGAGGGTCACCATAATCATGGCTAAGACAGCATTGACCGCTATGGCTACACGCGGAATATTATATTGCTTGTTGATACGTCCGAGTATTTTCGGAATATGACCGTTCTTTTCCATAGCGCTGAGTACACGACCTGTTGAAGCGACGAAAGAAACGCCAGTACCGAATGGTGATACGAAGGCTTCAATGTATAACAGAATCGCTAACCAATTCAGATTTAACAAGATGGCTAAGTCAGCGAAAGGAGAGTCGAATTGAATGCCTTTCCAGCCTTTATCAGCCAGCATACTTTCCGGCATGGATGTAATGAATACACTTTGCAGTACGACATAAAGCAATGCTGTTAAAGATAAGCAGATTACGATACCGCGTAAGATATTTTTTTCAGGCTTTTCAATTTCAGACCCCATATTAATGATAGTTTGGAAAGCATTAAATGAGAAGATAATACCTGAAACTGTAACTGCCGCAAATATAGGTGCAGTTCCGTATGGTAAGAACCCGCTTAATGATTGTCCGTAGTTTTCAGGATGGAAGCCTGAAAACAGTAATAAGATAACTGTTAATAAAGGTACACCGAGTTTGAAGAATGAAATCAAACTTGTAAAAGAAGTTAATAGTTTAACTGACCAGTAATTTAACAGTGAGAAGATAACAATAATCACGTAAACAGCGATTAAGCCGATATTACTGATTGTACCTTCTTTCATTAATACACTTGTGAACTTGGCCCACTCCCAAGGCCATGAACTCATGTATTGGACAGCAGATACTGCCTCAATCGGAATAATTGTGACTAACGCGACCCAGTTGGCCCATGAAGCAATAAAGCCGAGCAATGAACCGTGAGTATATTGCGCATAGTTGCTCATTCCGCCGGATTGGGGCAGCATTGCTGAAACTTCAATATAGTTATAGGCCACTAAACTGATGATGATAAAACCAATGACCCAAGAAATCACTGCCGCTGGTCCTGCGACTGATGATGCTTCCCAAGCACCAAAGAGCCATCCGGATCCGATTAATGAACCCAGCCCAAGCAAGACCAACTGCGAAAGACTTATTTTACCGCTTTGATTATGTTCCATAACAAAACTCCTATAATTTAGAGAAGCTTGATGCATGCTTTGTTCTCTTTTTTTATCTTGCATTAAAGAAGATGCCCTGATTTAAATCAAGGCAAACCTCACTCATGGTAGAACATTATACTGATATTAGAAGTCACGTCAACAATTATTTTTCAAGTCGGAAATTATAAATAAAAATGTATGAAAATACGTTATATCAACATATTTTGTATATAGATTTTGGAGAGAGGTTGTAATAACGGTATGTATAGAATTGTTAATATGCATTTTATGAAAACGATTAAGTAATCGTAAATACTTATTAGTGTTCTTAAAACCTTAAAGAATTCAGTCATATAAAGGGTTTGAGAAACCTTAATAAAAAAAGTGGAAAATTATTTCTGAGCCAGTTAAATGACACGCAATGTGTAATTTTTATAAAGGATTAGATTTGTACAGAAACGGTTATGGTATATTACACCTGTGATGGTAAATAAAAGGAGAACAGCTATGGAAAAAAATACAATAAACGAAAAAGCCGAAGCATTTTTTCAACGTGCGACAGATTGGAAGGATGAGTATAAAGCTTTAAGAAAAATTATTTTAAAGAATGAAGCGTTAACTGAGGATTATAAATGGATGCATCCTTGTTATACGTTAAACGGAAAGAATGTCGTATTGATTCATGGATTCAAAGATTATTGTGCATTGCTCTTTCATAAAGGAGCGCTATTAAAGGATAAAGACCAGAAGTTGATACAGCAAACGAAAAATGTTCAAGCAGCAAGACAATTGCGTTTTACTTCATTAGAAGCAATAGAACAAGAAGCAGATATGATTGAAGCGTATGTGAATGAAGCGGTCGAGATTGAACAAAGCGGTAAAAAAGTGACAATGAAGAAGACAAAAGAGTACGATATGCCTGATGCTTTGCAAGCGGCTTTAGATGAAGATCCAAAGCTTAAAGCAGCGTTCTCCGAATTGACACCAGGAAGACAACGACAATATATGTATTTTATCGGTCAAGCTAAACGTGAAGCGACAAGACAAGCGCGTGTTGAAAAATACAAAGCACAAATCCTTGCAGGCAAAGGCATGAATGATTAGCGGTATGAAAAAGGGTAAGCCTGCTATTTAATGATAAATAGAGAAGTTGTGTCAATATTTATCAAAAATGAAAATAATGTAAACATTTTTCGAAAAAAATTACTTTAAATCCGACCAAAAAGTATAGTTTATGCTATAATTAAAAGGTACGCTATTAATCAAGTAACGCAAAAGTACAAATTATAATTATTTGTAAACTCACAAAGAACTGACGCTTCTAAACAGCGCTGTATTATAACGTAGTCAAGGTGAAGTTGATTAAAACGACACCTGCTGCATTCAACAAGTCATTTGCGACTTTGTTCCGGAACTTATCCGTAAGTTATTGAAACATTGGGCAAGTGATTTTTTTATTGATAGGGCAATGTTGATACACGCTGTATATTGCATGTTCTTTGATGCAACTTAGAACTTACTTAGGGTTAAACAAATTCGATAAAGAAAGGAATTACTTTAATGCTTAGTATTAAAAATTTATCTAAGGTATATCCTGGGGGCAAGAAAGCTGTAGATGATATCTCGCTGGATGTCCAATCAGGTGAATTTGTAGCATTTATCGGTACCAGCGGTAGCGGTAAAACGACTGCATTACGTATGATCAATCGCATGATTGAAGCTACTAAAGGACAAATCACGATTGATGGAAAAGATGTCAGAAAGATGAACGCGGTAGAATTACGCCGCAGTATCGGCTATGTTATCCAACAAATCGGTTTAATGCCGCATATGACAATTAAAGAAAATATTGTCTTGGTTCCGAAATTGTTGAAATGGCCGGAAGACAAAAAGATAAGAAGGCGCGCGAACTGATTAAGCTCGTAGACTTGCCGGAAGAATACTTAGATCGTTATCCATCTGAATTATCAGGCGGTCAGCAACAGCGTATCGGTGTTGTACGTGCATTAGCTGCAGAACAAGACATCATCTTAATGGACGAACCATTTGGTGCACTTGACCCGATTACACGTGATACATTACAAGATTTAGTTAAAGAACTTCAACAGAAATTAGGCAAAACATTTATCTTCGTTACACATGATATGGATGAGGCGATTAAATTAGCTGACAGAATTTGTATTATGTCAGAAGGTAAAATTGTTCAATATGATACACCGGATAATATTTTACGTCATCCGGCAAATGACTTCGTCAGCGATTTCATCGGTCAAAACCGCTTAATCCAAGATCGTCCGAATATGCGTACGGTTGAAGATGCGATGATTAAACCAATCACAGTTAAAGCGGATGATACGTTAGACCACACAGTAGATGTGATGCGCCGTTACCGTATCGATACGATTTTCGTAGTGACGAACCAAAATAAATTCTTAGGTTATTTAGATATCGAAGATATCAACCAAGGATTGCGTAAACGTCAAGAATTAATCGATACAATGCAGCGCGATATTTATCGTGTGCATGTCAACAGCAAGCTGCAAGATACA
This sequence comes from Staphylococcus sp. EZ-P03, assembly GCF_003344575.1. Taxonomy (NCBI): domain Bacteria; kingdom Bacillati; phylum Bacillota; class Bacilli; order Caryophanales; family Staphylococcaceae; genus Staphylococcus; species Staphylococcus sp. EZ-P03. The sequence continues at coordinate 79,886 of NZ_QPMO01000001.1, forward strand.
GTGCGTACAATCTTAAAACGTAACGTACGTAATGTGCCTGTTGTCGATGATAATGACAGACTAGTCGGCTTAATCACACGTGCGAACTTAGTTGATATTGTGTATGACAGTATTTGGGGCGAAGGTGCTGAAAATGCGCAACAAGAAGCAGAAAGCAAAGAGGAAGACCCTGAAAGTGTAGGGATTAAAGATGCACCCGTTGAATTAGACCATAAGGATAAGTCGGATGCAGGAGTTGAGCGATAATGAAAGAATTCCTTCAAGAATACGGCGGTGAACTGCTTCAAAAAACCGGCGAACATTTCTATATTTCGATTGTTGCGCTTTTAATCGCCATCATTGTAGCAGTGCCGGTCGGTATTTTATTAGCTAAAACTAAAAAGTTAGCAAGCATTATTCTAACAGTTGCCGGAGTCTTGCAAACGATTCCGACATTGGCAGTACTTGCAATCATGATTCCGATTTTCGGTGTAGGTAAAACACCAGCAATTATTGCATTATTTATTTACGTATTGCTGCCTATTCTGAATAACACAGTTTTAGGCGTTCAAAACATCAATCCAGATGTACGTCAAGCAGGTATCAGTATGGGTATGACAAAATTACAATTGATGAAAGACGTTGAATTGCCTTTAGCGCTGCCGTTGATTTTAAGCGGTATCCGTTTATCTAGTGTTTACGTTATCAGCTGGGCAACACTGGCAAGTTACGTAGGCGCAGGCGGTCTTGGCGACTTCGTCTTCAACGGCTTGAACTTATTCAACCCAGTCATGATTATTAGTGCAGCTGTATTAGTAACAGCATTAGCATTAATTGTCGACTACTTATTACGCGGAGTAGAAAAATGGGCAGTACCAAAAGGCTTGAAAGCTTAAAAATATCCAGATAGGGAGGACATTAGGAACTTTATGAAAAAGATTAAATATTACTTGATTCTGATGGTGACTTGTCTTGTTGTATTATCTGGATGCAGTCTGCCTGGTTTAGGCGGTGGTCGTGCAGATGATGATTCAGTACAAATCACTTCTCTCGCAACAAGTGAGTCGCAAATTATGTCGCATATGGTTCGATTAATGATTGAACATGATACGAAAGGCAAAATGAAACCTACGTTGATCAACAACATGGGTTCAAGTACGATTCAGCATAATGCGCTGATGAACGGTGATGCGAACGTATCAGGTACACGTTACACTGGTACAGACTTAGTAGGGGCGTTAGGCGAAGATCCGATTAAAGACCCGAAAAAAGCATTGAAAGTCACACAAGAAGGTTTCGACAAAAAATTAAATCAAAAATTCTATGATTCTTACGGTTTCGATAATACGTATGCCTTCATGGTAACGAAAGAAACTGCAGAGAAATATGATTTAGATACAGTTTCTGATTTGAAGAAACATGAAAAAGAATTGCGACTTGGTGTGGATAGTTCTTGGTTAAACCGTAAAGGTGACGGCTATCCAGGCTTTAAGCAAGAATACGGTATCGCATTCGATACTGTACGCCCGATGCAAATCGGTTTAGTATATGACGCATTGAAAAGTAAAAAATTAGATGTTGCATTAGGTTATTCAACAGACGGACGTATCGCAGCATATGACTTGAAAGTATTAAAAGACGACAGACGTTTCTTCCCGCCATATGATGCCAGTCCAGTCGCAACACATGAATTATTGAAGAAACATCCAGAAATCGACAAATCATTAGAGAAATTAGAAAACCGTATTTCAACAAAAGAAATGCAGAAATTAAACTATCAAGCAGACGGTGAAGGTAAAGAACCTGCAGTCGTAGCTGAAGAGTTTTTAGAAAAACATCATTACTTTGATGATGAGAAAGGCGGGCAAAAATAATGAAAGGTAATTTATTCCAACAGCTGATTGAATATTATTCATTGAACGCCGGCTATTTATGGGGACTCTTCTTCCAGCACTTATTAATGTCCGTGTATGGTGTAATTTTTGCGGCGATTGTCGGTATTCCGATCGGTATACTGATTTCACGTTTCGGTAAATTATCCAAAACCGTGATTACTATCGCAAACATTATTCAAACTGTACCGGTTATCGCTATGTTAGCGATTCTGATGTTAGTGATGGGCTTAGGTCCGAACACTGTCGTGTTCACAGTATTCTTATATGCGTTATTGCCGATTATCCAAAATACGTATTCAGGTATTTTAGGTGTAGACGACAATATTAAAGACGCAGGCAAGGGTATGGGCATGACAGGCAATCAAGTTTTGCGTATGATTGAATTACCATTAGCGTTATCTGTCATCATCGGCGGATTGCGTATCGCTCTTGTTGTTGCGATTGGTGTTGTAGCGGTCGGTTCATTTATCGGTGCGCCGACATTAGGTGATATTATCATCCGCGGTACAAACGCTACAGACGGCACAACATTTATCTTAGCGGGTGCGATTCCGATTGCATTAATCGCAGTCTTGATTGATGTGATTTTAAGATTCTTAGAGAAACGCTTAGATCCAGTGAAGAAAAGAAAACCTAAAGGTCCGCAACCGCAAGGTGTAGACGCATAAGTTTGATAAAGAGGTGCCGCACTTGAAATAAAAGCTGCGGTGCCTTTTATATTTCAATTTAAAGGAGGATGCCTTATGGCATGGCTGCAAGTCAATTATGATTCAAAAACATTAGGAAAAGAACAACGCTTCAACGCATTTTTACCAGAAGAACCGACACAATTTGAAACACAAGCACCCGCAAAGCAATTACCAGTTTTATTGCTGCTGCATGGTTTATCAAGCGACGAAACATCTTATTTAAGGTTTACAAGTTTAGAACGTTATGCAAAAGAACATCAAATTGCTGTAATTATGCCGGCTGGCGATCACAGCGGTTATGCAAATATGGCATACGGCCATAGTTATTATGATTATGTATTAGAAGTCTTTGATTATGCACTTCAAATCTTGCCTTTATCAAAACGCCGCGAAGATCATTTCATCGCTGGTCATTCAATGGGCGGTTTCGGTACAATCAAATATGCTTTGACACAAACAGACCGTTTCTCAAAAGCTGCACCGTTATCTGCAGTGTTCACACCAGACTGGTTACTGAATATTGATTGGTACGACTTCTCTAAAAAAGCATTGCTCGGCGAAAAAACAAAAGCCAGAGGCACAGAGCTAGATCCTTACTATTTAGTAGACCAAGCATTAAAAGAAGGGTTAGATATTCCTAAATTATTAATCATGTGCGGAACAGAAGATGATTTATATCAAGATAACTTAGACTTTATTCATTATCTTGATGATAAACAAGTCCCTTATCAATTCGTAGATGGTGAGGGCAAACATGATTATGCTTATTGGGATAAAGCCATTAAGTATGCATTAGATTGGTTTATGGAAGATAGAAAATAAGCGAAGATATGTTAATAAGACAGGCATGCCGTTAAAAGGTGTGCCTATTTTTTATGGCATAAAAGAAAAGCACTCGCAGCGTGATGCGAATGCTTTAAGATTCATCTTTCTTCCAAGCTTTTATGACTGTTGATAACATTTTATGAATGTAGTCATCTGTTAAAGCTTCAGGTTTGATTAAGATATTAAAATAAATAGGTGAGAAGATTAAATCAATAAACATATCATGGTCTTCAGCCGGAATGTGAGGCTGAATAATCTTTTTAAGCTTTTGTCGATATTGATTGAAATAATCTTCCATAAAATGATTGCGTAATTCATTTTCTTCGTTCGTCAATAAAATCTGAATGACTGCTCTGCCTAAAGGCGTTTTATAGATATGTGTAATGTTTAAAAGCATTTTATATAAGTCATCGAAAAAGTCGCCGTATATCGCGACGTTCGCATGCACTTTGTTTAAAAACATATCGATAATCATCGAGTCTTTATCTTTCCAGCGCCGATAGATAGTGGCTTTAGAAATCTGTGTATTTTCCGCTAACTCATCTATCGTAATCGATGAATAGGATTCGTGTGCAAGCATACGTCCCAACTCATCAAAAATCCTTATATTTATCTTAGGATCTTTTGGTCTGCCTGCCATATTAATGACCTCGTTTCATATGTGATAATTTCTCTACTATTTCAAAGATAATAATCGCACTTAAGAACCAAACGATTATTCCCACTAGGATACTAAGTATCCAGTTATTTGTCCAGACCAGCATTAACCAAGTAGCTAAAATATTGAACAGTACACCGGTCATACCGAACACGGCACCGCTGCTGACGTGTGCAGCTACTTTATCTCCGTATTGAATACCTGATGCAACCAAAGCAATCAAGAAGACTGCAGGGAAGACCGCAAAGATACCGCCGAATTCTTTCCAAGGAATAATAACAGAGACGATATAACTTAATGAAACGGATATACCTCCAGCTAAAAATTTAATCAATAGCATTTTCATTCTTTGTTCAACCTCCGATTAAATATGTTTAAGCGCTAAAATGATACAAGATAAAACGAACCAGCATCCAATTGAAAAGGCAGCGCCTTTCAAATAGCCGATGCGTTTTACAGCGACAGCTGTCAAAGCAACACTGATGATACAGCCGACAATACCGATGACTGCACCTGCACTAAGGTGTATTGATTCATAGACTAAATCTTTGCCGTGGAAATCGACTGATAAAGTAACCAGCGCTGCTAAGTAAACTGCTGGGAATGTAGAGAAGATACCTCCTAGTTTGCCCCCGAGTTTAGAAGCAATGACGGTAGCAGAAGCAACAGCTAAGCCGCCGAAGATGAAACGTATCATTAAACTGACTAAAGAAATGCCGAACATAATTTTGACTCATCCCAATCTGATTTTATTCTGAAACGAAACGTTTCGTTTAGTAATAGTGTAATACGATGATCAGTGATTGTAAACAGGAAAAACTAATACAAATTGAATATTTCGGTAAAATTTTAAATTAAAACGCTTACATAAATATTGGCTATTATTAAGTAAAAACATCAGTGAATTTATGAATACTTTGAAAGTAAGATACGGTCAATTTAAGCAAAAGAAAAACAGGAAGCTGTTCATGTCATCCATGAAAACTTCCTGTTTTGTCCTGAGAGCACTTGATGTCTCAGAACTTTGAATCATAGTAGTAGGAATAAAGGTCGTTACACTAGGATTCCGGCTAAGAAAGGTACGACTGCGACTACAATCACACCTACCAACACAACCGCGATGCTCGCCATTGATGTTTCGGTTTCTCCTAGTTCTTGTGCTGCAGAAACACCGAGTGTGTGTCCGCTTGTGCCTAATGCTAATCCTCTGGCAATCGGATTATCGATATGGAAGAAGCGCAGCAGTTTATTGCCCAGTGCATAAATAATAACTGCGTTGAGTATTACAGCGAGTGAAGTCAATTCTTTCACGCCGCCGATACCGTCTGAAACTGGTAAGGCAATTGCAGTTGTTGCGGCTTGCGGCAGCATAGATGCGACGATATCTCCGCCGAACATGAAGAGTTTAGCAACCGCATAGATACCAAATAATGCGACAACTGTACCTAATGCAATGCCGCCGAAAATTTTAACCCAGAATTTCTTAAGGACATCACGTTTTTTATATAACGGAATCGCGAAACAAATTGTTGCGGGTTCTAAGAAGAAGTTGATGATGTCGCCGCCGATTTTATAACTTTCATAACTGATGCCTGTGGCTTTTAAGAAGACAATCCCGAACACCATGCTGACAAACAGCGGTGCAAGTAAGAAAAAGCCGTTGGTTTTCTTAAAGAAATATGTTGCGACTAAGAATGGGATCACAGATAACAAGATACCGAAATAGGGTGTATTAATACCTAAATGTTCCATCATGCATGTTCCTCCGCTACTTTATTGTGACGTTTAACTGAATGTTTTTCAGATTTGCGCGCAAACGGTGCGCCTTTAACTAATATTTGAGATACAAAGCCTGTACATAACAGTAGTAGAATCGTTGAAATAATAATCAATAAGATGATTAGAATCGGACTTTGGCTTAAAATACCCAATGAGTTGATTACTGAGATACCTGCGGGTACGAATAAGAAACTGATGTTGTTTGTAAGTGCAGTACCGACACTTTCAACTTCACCGAGTTTGATGATGCCTGTTGATAATGCGATAAACATCAGTACTAAACCAATTACTGATGCCGGCATTGGAATCGGAATAAAGCTCTCAATGATTTTTGAGATTAATAAAATTACACTGATGACGAGGACTTGATGTAAAAAGGAATATGTCTTTTGGGCTTTGCTTGTTTGTTTTGCGCCAGTTTTTGATTTTTCCATAGCATTTCTGCCTCCGTTCATTTCTATATCTTATCTATAGTTTAGGACACAAACTTTAGTTTGTGTGCCTTTTCACGATGAGATGCGAGAAACGGAATGCGAGATGCATTAATCTCGAGTTGAGATTCAATCATTTTGGATGGTCTGCACACATCAAAGTGTGAAATGCAGAAAATAAAAGGCGAATAACAAAAAATCTGTTCACTTGCACAAAGGCGTGAAGTGAACAGATAGTCACAGATCTATCAGTCTAACCCGATTGCTTGTTTGAAAGACTTCATATAAGAACGGCTGACTTGTACTTTCAGCTGATGGGTTAAAGTTACTTGATACGTATAGTTAAACCAATGTTCAATGGTTTGAATATGTGCTTTGTTAATAATGGTAGCACGGTGGATTCTGATAAATTGATGCGAATCTAAGCGCTTTGCGAAATTATTCATAGGTTCGCTGGTTACAAAGTCTTGTTCAGTAGTGTGCAAGGTTGTCTTGCCTGCCTCAACACTTAATGCAATGATATCCTTTTGATTTAATACATAAATACGTTCATCCACTTCAATCGGCAAGACACTTGGTGCTTTGTTTGTCTGTATTTCTGGGGTAGTGTCTTGCTGCTGCAGTGTCTCTGTTTGTTCTGTTGATTTGGGTGGGATTTGTGCTGCGACACGTGCTACTGCCGCATCGATTCTTGCTTGTTCAAATGGTTTGAGAATATAGTCAGTCGCATTGAGTTCAAAGGCTCTGACCGCAAAGTTGTCATGCGCTGTCGCAAAGATGATGTGCGGCGGCTGCTGCATCTTTTTGATTTTTTCAGCTAAATCCAGTCCGCTTTCATTCATCAGATTAATATCTAAGAAGATGACATCATAAGTATCATAAAGCATTTTTTCCAGTGTTTCTGATATAGTTTCTGCTTCTTCTATTTTTTCAAACTGCCCATTTTGTGTGAGCAGATAGTTGAGTTCATTACGCGCTAAAGGTTCGTCATCGACGATGAGTGTTTTCATTGCAGCGCACCTCCTTGGTCATGATCAAAATGATAAGGAATATAACAGCTGACGGTTGTTCCTTGATCGCTGGATTGAATCTTTAATAAAGATGCTGGGCCGTAGAGGCCGGATAAACGCAAGTTTAAGTTTTCTAACGCACTGCCTGTGCCTCCGGATTCAGAGTGTACGATGCCTTTGCCGATATAAGGCAGTTTATCTTCAGGAATACCTGAACCATTGTCTTTGACTTCTACATAAAGCTGCTGAGCGGCAGGCTGTACGGTGACTTTTACTAAATTATCTGCACGCCGGTTTTTGAATGCATGGCGAATCGCATTTTCAACTAATACTTGAATGATGAAAGGCGGTAATAAAGCATTATGTGCAGATGGATTGATGTCGAAATCTATAGTGAAGCGGTCAGGGAAGCGTGCTTGTTCTAAGGAGAGATAGGCTTCGACTTGTTGGAGTTCTTTATCCAGGGTAATGGTATTATTGCGTGCGCCTTGCAAATTAGAACGGAAGAATTGGCTGAGCTGCAATAATAATTTACGTGCTTTTTCACTATCGATACGCACTAAAGCAGAAATAGTGTTGATCGCATTAAAGAAGAAATGTGGATTAACTTGTGCTTGCAGCGATTTGATTTCTGCGTCTTTCAACAGCTTGCTTTGTGTTTCAGCTTGTCCTAATTCCAGCTGGCTTGAAAAGATATTCGCAAGTCCGGTCGCAAGCTGCTTTTCCACAAAGGTCAGTCTGTGTGCATCGGTAAAATAGAGTTTCAAAGTACCGACAACTTTATTTTGAATATGCAGCGGAATAACAATTGCTGCTTCTAACGGACAATTCGGATGGTGACAGCCGATTTCCGCTTTGGAATGGGCTTCTTTAATTTGGCCGCTTTGAATAACTGCTTTAGATAAATCCGTCAGAATTTCTTTTTGCGGGACGTGATGATCGCTTGCGGCACCGACATGTGCTAAAATATCCTGCCGATTGGTAATCGCTACAGCAGATACTTGCATCAAGTCTTTAATGATTTGTGCGGCTTTGAAGGCTGAAGACTCAGTCAGACCCTCCCTGAAATAAGGTAAAGTCTCATTGGCAATTTGTAAAACCTCATGCGTTTGTACACCGCGCATTTGTTCTTCTTGTTTGATAGTCGTAATGATAATCGATAAGAAGATGGCAGTTCCGATACTGTTGATTAAAATCATCGGAATCGCAATAAAGCTGACAAGCGACCAAGCATGTGCTGTTTGTTCTGAGAAGATTAAGATACATGCCATTTGGATGACTTCTAAAGTCGCACCGATTGCTATACCTATTAAGATAGGAGGGTAGCGGCGTACTTTTAAATAATAGCGGCCGACGTAGCCTGAGACCAATGCGATTAATAAGGAAGAAATAAAATAAGTAAATGCATTGGCACCGCCGATATAAAAACGGTAAATACCTGAAATGGTACCTACAATCAAGGCGACAAAAGGTCCGCCGACTAATCCGGATACACCGATGGTCAACACACGCGTATTAGCAAGGGAAGTATCAGGGGCTAAATGTGTGTACAACTGTCCGGATAATATTTGAGAGTCTCTGATAACGACACCGGTCACATTGGATAAGAGCGCAAAGATGACGAACATCAGTGTTAATTGCCACTTGGCACGCCAAGTTTCCCGCTGATGCATCAGTTGTTTGAAGTAATTGAAGTTCATCAAGATATATGCAAGGACAATAATCAATCCGACGCGTTCCAGCAGAAGCATAAATAAGTTTAACAATAGAATCACCTGTATTGATTGAATTTTGTGATAACAACTAAAAAAATAATAATCATTTATACTATCAATGTAAAATAACACATATAAATATCTTGAGTGATATGTAATTATAGAATTTGAGTTGAATTTGGTGTAAGATATTTCATATATTGAAAATGATAGATTTGGTTTATATTGCTATTGTAGCATAAGCCAAGTCTCTATTTTTTTCATTTTTTTGCAGGGGTATAGGAGGAATTTAATATGACAGCAACAAGAGCTTTCAAGGGCGACAACAGATTGTTGTTAGGTATTATTCTTGGTGTTATCACATTCTGGCTGTTTGCGCAGTCCGTATTGAACATTGTGCCGACACTTCAAGAATCCTTTAATACGAATGCAGGAATCATTAATACTGCGGTCAGCTTGACTGCATTATTCTCCGGTTTATTTGTTGTGGGTGCCGGAAGTATTGCAGATAAAGTAGGGCGTGTAAAGATGACTTATATCGGATTAACACTCAGTGTTGTGGGTTCACTGTTAATCATTGTATCCGATTTTTCAGCTTTACTGATTGTAGGCCGTGTTATTCAAGGTTTTTCTGCAGCATGTATTATGCCTGCTACTTTAGCCATTGTTAATGAATATTATCAAGGCAAAGACAGACAAAGAGCATTAAGTTACTGGTCAATCGGATCATGGGGTGGTTCAGGTATCTGTTCTTACTTTGGCGGATTGATGTCAACATTCGTAGGTTGGCGCTGGATTTTCATTATTTCAATTATTGCCGCATTGCTGGCAATGATTTTAATACGCCACACACCTGAAACAAAAGCTTCAGCGGATAGTGATGTGCAAAAACATAAACTAGACGTTGTAGGTTTAATTGTATTAGCGATTATGATGTTAAGTTTAAACGTGATTATTACACAAACATCAAACTTCGGGTTCTTATCACCGATTATTTTAAGCTTAGCAGTTGTGTTTATTATTGCAGTGATATTCTTTGTAATTTATGAACAAAAACTACATAACCCATTAATCGACTTTAGATTATTTAAACACAAAGCTTATTCTGGTGCGGTGATTTCAAACTTCGCACTTAATGCGGTGGCAGGAACATTGATTGTCGCAAATACGTATTTCCAACAAGGCTTAGGCTTTACTTCTAACCAATCAGGAATGATGAGTATTACGTACTTAGTTACTGTATTGCTGATGATTCGTGTTGGGGAGAAAATCATGCAGAAACTCGGTGCGAAACGACCGATGATGTTTGGGGCCTTATTAAACGCATTAGGTATGCTGCTGATCGCTTTAACATTCTTGCCGACGGGCATCTATGTTGTATCAAGTGTTATCGGCTATCTATTATTCGGTCTTGGTTTAGGTATGTATGCGACACCATCTACAGACACAGCAGTATCTACAGCACCTGACAATAAAGTAGGTACAGCATCAGGTATATACAAAATGGCATCATCATTAGGTAATGCCTTTGGTATTGCCATCTCAGGTACGATTTACACAGTAGTTTCTCATAGTGTGAACTTGCAAGTAGGTGCTATGGCAGGTATCGGGTTTAATATCTTGCTCGGCATTATCGCTTGTATCACAGTGTGGATTTTAGTTCCGAAATCAACGGGAGACACATACTAACAAGAAGATTAAACGTTCCACGCAAAAAGCAGTAACGAAAATTAAAAAAGCGCAGTACCGGATGATAGGTTTATGAGGGAAACTTATCTATTCGGTACTGCGTTTTTATTTTGCTTTTGGTTTGAAATACAACAATTGAATCAGGCAGATTAAGCCTGTGATCAAAGCAAGGTTTCCAAACAGCATGACCGCAATTAATACAGCAGGGAAGCTGTCGAGTGCTTCTTGCCATTGGGTGTGCGGTGCTATCATTGACGGTAACTGCCATATTTCATAGACCACAGCAGCTGCGATTAGCAGAATCATTATCAGCATCCATTTTTTCGACCATGGACCAAATGGTCTTTTAATAAGCTGCAGATGCATACGTTGAATCAAGATAACGCTGGATACTGCAAATAATACCAATATTAATAATAATCCAGCACTCAGCCATTCGGCATGATGATACAAAGTATGGTTGAAAGCAGAGATGTTTTTATAATGTTCAATCTGATACATTAAGTTTTCTGCTAACTCAGGCAGATGAGGCGCATTCAAATTCGCCAGCAGAATCACCGCATTCTTATCTTTTGTATCTAGTACAATCATAGATGAATAGTTAGGCAGTGTACCGGGATGCAGTACTTGATGCTGTGTATTATCTATAAACCAGCCTGCACCATAACCTTGTTTTGGTGATTGATCAGGTACGTCGGTAAATGCTTTATGTGATTGTGCAATAATATCAGCATTTGCTTTTGAAGGCTGCAGATTCATTTGGACAAACGGTAATAAATCACTCGTACTGCTGATTAAGTATGCAGCTGGTGTATCGCCTTTAAAGTAGGGCGGATTATCTGCTTTGTTTTGGTGGTCTTCATAAACATAGCCTTGTGCAACAGCCCCTATATCTTTATCTGTTTTGAAGAAAGAATGCTGCATTTGAAGCGGTGTTAAAAAGTGCTGATGCATGTAGTCTTCGTAAGATTGACCGGTTGCTTTTTCTATAACTAAGCCTAAAATATTATAATTGTTGTTTGCGTAGTTGAACGTTTCACCCGGTGCACTTTGCAATTCAGCATGATTCAAACTTTTGACGCGTCCGGTTAAATTATCTCGCGACTTTGGTACTTCGCCTTCTTGGTCATCTGACAGCTGATCATCAATCCCGCTTGTTTGTGCCAACAGCATTTTTAAAGTAACAGTTTTCTTTTGTCCTTGATATGTAAAGTGCAGCCAAGGGATGTAGTCACTCACAGGCGCATCCAATTTGAGTTTGCCTTGTTTTGCCAATTCTAAAACAGCTAAACCGGTAAAGGCTTTTGTATTTGAAGCAATTTCATAACGTGTGTCGGCATCTGCTTTGATTTTCTTAGAAATATCTGCCTCGCCGTAACCTTTGTTTAAAATAACGTGCTGATGATGTACCAATGCGGCACTCATGCCAGGGATATGATCAGCTTTCATCACTTTTTCAATCCGTTGATCGACAGATTGATGCAGCGAATGGTGCAGTGCATGCTTGGTTGAATCGTGTGTGTAATGCAGCACAACACGATAGCTGGCAAATAAGAAAATCAAGGTCAGACCAATAAGCAGCAGAGAATAAAAGGATGCAGGTTTAATTTTCACATGACAGGACTCCAGTCGATTTTTTTATTATTATAGCACGTCTTTTCTGCTTTATTATGGAATAAATTTCGCATCAGGTGTTGCGAAATATGATAATTCTATGATTTTTGAGTGTTGAGACTATACTTTTCATTAAAAGAGGAGTATATTCTGTTCATTCGAGTAATAAATTTTAGTGAGTTTAGAGGTCTTGGCACATGAGAATCAAACAATTAAAACAATTGTTAATCGGAGAACCTAAACGCAACAGAGAGTTATCCAGCGAAAAGATCAGCAAGGTGAAAGCATTAGCAATTTTATCTTCTGATGCTTTATCATCTGTTGCTTATGGTCCGGAACAAATCTTATTGACATTGACTGCATTGAGTTTAGCCGCGTCATGGTACACATTGCCGATTACGCTAGGTATACTCGTCTTGTTGATAGCTTTGGTCTTGTCATACAGACAAATCATTTATGCATACCCGCGCGGGAGGCGGGGCTTATACTGTAACGAAACATAACTTGGGTGAAAAGCTGTCTTTATTAGCAGGCGGTGCATTGCTTGTAGATTACACTTTAACCGTAGCGGTAAGTATTTCTTCAGGTGCAGATGCTTTTATCGCAGCCTTCCCTGTTTTATATCACCATAAAGTACTCATTGCTTGTCTGCTTGTAGCAGTAATATTAATTTTGAATTTGCGAGGACTTACAGATTCAGCGGCAGTATTGGCTTACCCGGTCTATCTATTTATCTTCGGTATGATAATAGTCATCGGTATCGGTACTTTTAAAGTAGCAACCGGTCAAGCAGCACCGCATATCCATGCACAAGCTGGCACTATGGTTTCTGGTGTCACAGTCTTTTTATTGCTGCGTGCATTTTCATCTGGTGCTTCATCATTAACAGGTATCGAAGCGATTTCTAATGCGGTAATGAGTTTCAAATCACCTGCACCGAAAAATGCGGTGAAAACATTGATAGCGATGGGTACTATTCTAGCCTTGATGTTGGTCGGTATTGTCGGCTTATCTTATTGGTACGGTATTGTACCGAAAGTGCAAACCACTGTATTATCGCAACTTGCTATGCATGTACTTGGACAAAATGCGGCCTTTTACTTTATCCAAGCAACGACTGTGTTGATTTTAATTTTAGCCGCAAATACCGGCTTTACCGCATTTCCAATGCTTGCGGCGAATATGGCGCAAGATAAATACATGCCGCATATGTTCACTGTACGCGGTGACCGTCTAGGTTATTCTAATTCGATGATTATTTTAGGCAGTATTGCGATTATTTTAATCATCGTTTTTAAAGGACAGACTGAAAGTTTGATCCCGTTATATGCTACGGGGGTATTTATTCCGTTTACGCTTGCACAATACGGTATGGTAGTTAAATGGGTGAAAACACGTCCGAAAGGCTGGTTGTTCAAACTATCCGCAAACGCCATCGGAGGTACGATTACGTTATTAGTCTTTATGATTTTCTTAATCACGAAATTTGCGCAAGTATGGCCGATATTGATTTTCTTGCCTTTAGTAGTAGTCGGATTACTGCGCATTCGTACGCACTATCGCGATATTGCTGATCAATTAAGTACGGTGCACTTCTTTAATGAATTAGAACATGTGGATAAAAACTTAGCTTTGATTCCAGTCAGTTCTGTATCCTCAATCGTAGATAAATCGATTGCTTATGCACAAATGACATCTGATCATATTATTGCGGTGCATGTATCATTTAACCAAGAACAAGATAAAGCGATGCAGGCCAAATGGGAACAACGTTATCCGGATATTCGTTTAGTCATGCTGCATTCAGAGTACCGCAGTGTGGTTAAACCGTTAGCGCGCTTTATTGATAAAATCCGAAGTAAAGCAGAAAATGACCATTTTGTCATAACTGTTATCGTGCCGCAATTTATCACTAACAAAACTTGGCAGAACTTGCTTCATAACCAAACCGGTGTATTATTACGCTGGACGTTGTTCTATCAAAAGAACTGTATCCTAGCAATGATTCCGTTGAAATTAACTAAATAGATATAACAAAAAACCAGAGACGCTTTTGTCTCTGGCTTTTTCATGCACTTATTCATCCGCGCTCGATTGTTTATCGCCGCGTATTTTAGCAACATTGGCATGTGCATTATTTTTATATTTTTGATAGAAAATAAATACGATAATAAACCAAATCGGTGAGACGAACAACGCGTTTCTTGTTTCTTCTGTAAATAATAATAAGACATATGCGAAGATAAAGAATGCGAGTACGACCATACCTGCATAAGGTCCGCCCGGCAATTTAAAGTCATTATTTTTATGTTCTTTCTTATTCTTAAAGGCATAAATAATATAAGAAATGATGATCAGCGTCCAAACGAATAAATACAGCACGGTTGATAGTGTTGTGACATAGATGAACAGCTGAACTGCGTTCGGGAAGATATAGTTTAATAAAGCCGCAAACAATAATAAGAATGATGATATCAGCATTGAGATATGCGGCACACCATGACTATTGACTTTACCTAAGGCTTTCGGTCCTAATCCTTGTTCAGCTAAACCGAATAGAATACGGCTGTTGGAATAAATACCGCTGTTCGTTGCGGAAGCCGCTGCAGTGATAACCACAAAGTTGACTAAGCTTGCCGCAAACGGAATCCCGATTAATCCGAATACTTTTACGAAAGGACTTGAGTTTTCGCTTAATGTATTCCAAGGTACTACAGACGTAATGATAATCAATGAACCGACATAGAATAATAAAATACGTACTGGTACATTATTAATCGCTTTCGGAATAGTTTTCTCACGGTCTTTCGTTTCACCGGCCGTAACACCGATCAGTTCAATGCCGATAAATGAATAAATTGCCATTTGGAAAGCCATTAAGAATCCGAACGCACCGTGAGGGAAGAGTCCGCCGTGTGCGACAAGATTAGAGAATCCTGCGTGTCCATGTTCTGTTTTCGCTGACATAAAGATTAAAACAAGTCCTACCACAATCAATGCGATAATTGTGATAATTTTAATCAGCGCAAACCAGAATTCCAGCTCTCCGAATAATTTCGCACCTAACATATTAAATGAAATCAATACCAATACTACAAAGAGTACAGATATCCAGTTCGGCAGCTGCGGCAGCCAAAAGGCTATGTATTGGCCAATTGCGGTCAAATCAGACATGCTTGAAGCTATCCAGCAGAACCAGTAAGTCCAGCCGATCACAAAGCCGCCGAACGGACCCAGGTATTCATTGGCAATATCTACAAATGAGTTGAATCGTGTATTGCTGAGTAAAAGTTCTCCAAGTCCGCGCATAAACGCAAATAAAAACATACCAATGATGATATAAGCGATAAAGATACTCGGACCTGTTAATTTAATCGTTTGGCCAGACCCTAAAAAGAGACCTGTACCAATTGCCCCGCCAATAGCTATTAATTGTATATGTCTATTGCTGAGGTCTTTTTGTAATTTCTGTCCCAAAGTTTTGACACCCTTTCAGATTTATATGTGACAAAGGGGTTGACGTTAAATGATGTTACTTATGATAAAGAAAATTTTAGGACATTGCAATTGTTAATGTATAACTATAAGAAACTTTAATAAAGAATATAATTTAAATGAATCAAACAATTTTGTTAATGCTCATATAAATAGGGTAATAGGTAATTCGAGTGATTATTACATTATACAAATTAAATGTAGTATTAAAATTTACCGTGATAAATACATAATCTGCCGGCTGAATCATAACTTTGACGCATTTTATCTTTAGGTATTTTGATGATTTGATGTTTGGATGGAATCAGTGCCGGTACATAGAGTTTGCGTCCAAATTGTGCCCATAATGGATCAATATAATAATAATGTGCAGAATCATAACCGATGAGCAGTGTGATATGAATGTTCGATACCCATTCTTTACGTCCGCCGTCTACTTTAAAGGTGCGGCGCTGCGGTTTTTGTCCAAGTACAGTGTGATAAATCAAAACTGGCTGTCCTTGATCGATAATCGCTTCAAGTTCTGTCAGTGATTTGCCTGTACCGTCTTGAATACGTGTATCGTACAATTTTAAATAAGGGACAAACGCATTTGGGAAAATGGTTTGATGCGCACCTGGTTTAATCATCAAGAAATGACCGACATAGCCTTTATTCGGATTGCTTGGATGCGTCGGCCAGCGTTTCATTAAAGAAATAGGATGGACGAAGATATGGTTATAATCTAAAAGCATAGAAGCGGCTGTGCCTTCGCATCCCATGACCATCGGGATAGGGGATAATTGACTCTTTGGTTTGACGTTTAATAATTTTTTCTGCATTATGATTACTCCAAACATTTTGACTTATTACTATTATTATAGAAGTTGCAAGGGTTCAGGTATATTACTTTGACTTAATGAACATAAAAAAGAGCGAGATAAAAAATCTCGCTCACATCATGCTTATGATTTGATTAACTGGCGTAACCAGATATTTAAAATAATGACTAAAATACTTGTGATGATGATAATCAAAATAAACGGTCCGACACTTTGTCCGCCTTGGATACCGACAAGCGGCGCAACAATTCCGCCTAAGATAAATTGGAATAAACCAAGCAGACTGGATGCATTTCCGCTGCCGCCTGAGCGTTCTTCAATTGCTAAAGAGAAGCCGAGCGGTCCGATACCTGTAACCGGCCATACCATAATAAAGAAAGATGCGATTAATATAGGCAGCGGCAAATGGAAACCTGTCGCAAAAACAACTAAGATTACACCGAAGATTTGAATACCTGTTAATATATGCAGTAATTTTTCACGTTCGATAAATTTGACTAAGAAAGCAGTCACCTGACTCATTACAATCAATCCGATACCGATAAAGGCATACATCCAGCCGAAAGCTTGCGGCGACATGTTATAGATTTTTTGTGTGATGAACGGTGATGCAGCTGCGAAACTAAACAGCATAACATATGTGAAACCTTGCATTAACATAGGAATCACAAATTTCGGTTTGCTTAATAAATGTCCGAAGTCTTTGAATATTTCTGAGAAATTCAAGCGCGCATGAGCAACTGAATGGGTTTCTTCCATTTTAACCAGTGCGACTGCGAATATTACCAAGGAAATAATCGTTAATGCCATGAAAATCATTTTCCAAGAAGTAAATGCTAGTGTATAACCGCCGATAAGCGGTGCAATAATCGTAATAATACCGTTAACAACTAATAAAGTGGCTAGAATCTGCGTTAAACTGGCTCCTTCGTAACGGTCGCTGACAGTAGCTCTGGCGATTACAATCGCACCGCCGCCCAGCAGACCTTGGAAGAAACGCAGTACTAAAAATACATTGATGGATGATACAAAGACACATGCGACAGAGACAACTGCGATACCGATCAGTATCGAAAGCACAGTCTTTTTGCGTCCGTATACATCTGATAATGGCCCAAAGACAAATTGTCCAAGTGCCATACCAATCATGACAAATGACAATGTAAGCTGCGAAGTTGATGTAGATACATCAAAATCATCTCTCACTTGCGGCAAAGCAGGGTTGTACATATCTACTAACATTGGACCGAATGCGGTCATAGCCCCTAAGACAATAATCATAATCAAGGGCAGTCGTGATTGTTCAGTTTTAATCATATTTTTTCTCCTATTCTTCAATCTCATTTCATTATAGTAGTTATCGACAAAAATGTAACGCAAATTTTTTGATTGTCTGAGACATTTTCAAAATAAGTGAAAATTGAATTTTGTAAGTGTTATAATAACGTAGCAATAGAGATATTATTAAGAAAAGCGACGGTGCACGAGAGATGAAATTAACGCAAACGCATTTTGAAATTATCAAGTTTATTATTGTAGGCGGCATTAATACATTGAACTATTACATCGTCTATTTATTACTGCTTAAATTAATAGGCATTAATTACCTTATCAGTCATATTACAGGGTTCATTGTCAGTTTTGTGATTTCTTATTATTTGAACTGTTACTTTGTCTATAAAGTCAAACCAACATGGAAGAAGTTTATTCAGTTTCCGCTTACACAGGTGGTAAATATGGGGATGCAGACGGTGCTGTTGTATATCTTTGTACAATGGTTTCATATCTCATCAGTCATTGCGCCATTTGCCGGTCTGATCATTACAATACCTGTTACGTTTGTACTTTCTAAATATATTTTAAGAGATTGAAGATCCAGTGAGATGTGTATAAAACAACGCATCTCGCTTTTTTATTTTTCAAAGGGGAGGATGTGTTCTTAAATTAGGGGAGACTAACTATTAATTTAGCCCAAGAAATAAAAAAATAATTAAAAATGAAAAAATTGAAACCCGCTATAAAATGCCGCATACTTAAAATGAATTATACAAAAAGGTGGGACATCCAATGTCGCAAAGTCTGAATTTGAAGCGTGCACAAAAGGGCGCGTATTTAAGTTTAGTAACCTATATTGTTTTATCGGTTGCTAAATATATTGTAGGTACAATCTATCATTCTGCTGCTGTACGTGCAGATGCGTTAAACAATATGACAGATATTCTCGTCTCCATTGCGGTGATTGTCGGTTTGAAAATATCTATCAAACCGCCAGACAAAAATCATCCGTATGGTCATTTAAAATCTGAGAATATTGCTTCATTGCTTGTTTCATTCATTATTATGTTTGTCGGTGTACAAGTCATTATTCAAGATTTTCCAAGACTCTTTTTAAATGATTATCATACACCGAATCCAGTCACAATTATTATCAGTTTAATCAGTGGTGCGATTATGTCGGCAGTCGCATTGTATAACTTCAGACTCGCGAAACAAACAAAAAGCCGTTCGCTCCATTCTTCAGCGGTCGATAATATGTCAGACAGTATTGTCAGTTTAGGTACGGGTGTCGGTTTGATCTTTACACAATTCGGTATGCCGATAGTCGATATTATTTTAGCCATTATTCTCGGCTTCTTAATTGTTTATACAGGTTTCTCAATCTTCAGAGAAGCAATCTTTACATTAAGCGACGGCTTTAATGAAAGAGATTTAGAGACATACCGTCAAGATGTATTAGAAGTATCTGATGTGTTAGCTGTTAAAAGTATCAAAGGCCGTTATCACGGCAGCAGTATCTTTGTGGATGTCACAATTGTGGTTGAACCAGATTTGACGCTTCAAGAAGCACATGAAATCTGCGATCGTGTGGAAACATATATGCATGAACAAGGTGTTTCTTCTGTTTATGTCCACCCAGAACCGTATCATCCAGAGGCAGAAGGACATCATGAAGTGCATAATAAAGATTACAATCATTCTTAATTGAACACATAATTAAAACCCTTAAGTATCGGACTTAAGGGTTTTGTTTATGCGGTATAAGCGTAAATTTTACCACCAATTATTTGCCATTCTGAATTGAATTGCGTTGTCGATAGAGCCGTAACGGTCTTCTGCATATTGGATCATGCCTTTAGTTTGTTCTTCCACTGTGCCTGTACCCCAGTATTCTTTAGTCTGACCTAGACCTCTGTAGCCTAACTCATTGACAGCGTCTGGGTTGCCGCTCGATTCAGGCATAACAATGTACTCCCACATTGCTTCTGTGCCGCCTGCTGCGATGAAGCGGTCATGTACAGATTGTGTACTTGTTTGTTCGGCTGCTTGTGCTGTATTTGTATCAGCTTGCACACCGGCAGTTGCTGCTGCAGCGATTGAAAAAGCAGCAAATGATGATAATAATAATTTCTTCATAAGAATATCCTCCTAGACTACTTGTTCACGAATGCTTTAAAAATTCACAAGACCTACTGTATCATTGATTGAAATTAAGCAGGTTACACTGAGTTCACAACTTTTTTACTAATGAAATGAAATATAACAACTTGATGACACTGTATTTCAAAATGTGTCAATTTTGTATTTTTGAAATTCGAGTGAAAAAAAGTGAGTATCACAATGGAAAAGTGATAGAATATTATATGAAAAGTGATGTATTCAAATTGAGCGCTTTTCTTAGAAGAAAGGAAGGATAACTATGCCTCAATTAATATTATGCCGACATGGTCAAAGTGTATGGAACGCAGAAAATTTATTTACCGGATGGACAGATGTTGATTTATCTGACCAAGGTAGAGAAGAAGCAACGACTTCAGGTGATCGCTTGAAAGAAGAAGGAATTCAAATCGATGTGGCCTTTACATCTGTATTGGAACGTGCGATTAAAACTACTTACTTCTTATTAGAACGTTCAAACCAATTATTTATCCCTGTTCACAAAACTTGGAGATTAAATGAACGCCATTACGGCGGCTTGCAAGGTTTAAACAAAGACGCTGCACGTCAAGAATTCGGTGAAGAACAAGTGCATATTTGGCGTCGTTCTTATGACATTGCACCTCCAGAAGCAACTCCAGAACAACGTAAAGCTGATTTAGCAGACCGCAAATACAGCGACTTGGATTCACGTGTTGTACCGACTTCAGAAAGCTTGAAAGATACTTTAGCACGTGTAATTCCTTATTGGGACGATGCAATCGCACCAGAATTATTAAAAGGCAAAACTGTGTTAGTTTCAGCTCACGGCAACTCATTACGTGCTTTAATCAAACATATTGAAGGCGTATCTGATGAAGATATCGTAGGCTATGAAATTAAAACAGGTTCACCGCTTATCTATGAATTAGATGATAACTTGAACTTTGTATCTAAAAAATATTTATAATAGAAACAGAACAATCAAAAGACAATGGTGCTTGATTTTGCATCATTGTCTTTTTTATATAGAAAAGGCCTGAGTCAACTCTATCTAGAGCGGACTCAGGCAATTTAATTTTGCAAATGACCAATAGCGTTTTAAAAGATTCAGACTCATGAAAGTCTAGGATTAAAAGTTTTAGGGAATGTTTTGAAATACTGTTTATATCCAGCTGCAGAGATGCTGACTAGAGCACAAATAGGACATAAAGGATTGTGAAAATTAATGTTTAAGGATCATTTGCAAAGTATATGTGAATCTATTATTTGTTATTGCGTTTGTTTGCCTTGATAATCTTTAACGCACGTTTGCGTGTTTTGATATTAGGGCTACTTAAATTACGTCTCGCTGTTGCTAAATCTTGTTTCATTGATTTCGCCTCCAATCGTAAATACTATTATGCATGATTAAGGAAGATTTGTAAATAGGAATGATTACGATTTAGAAAACAAAGGAGGTTAATTAGTGACATAATTGTGAAGATTTTGGATATATAGAGTAGTGAAGAGGTGAGCAAATAGTATTGACGGAAAGGGCTGGGTAGCTTAAAATATAGATTAATCCGATTAGAACAATAAGGATAAAAGGAGAAACGATATGAAGAGAATATTATTGGCGTTATTAACAATTGTAGTTGCGGTTGCTTTGGCTGCTTGCGGCAATGGCAGTGATAAAAAGTCATCAAGCAAAGATGATAAAACTCTTGTAGTTGGAACAGAAGGTACATATGCTCCATTCACTTTCCATGATAAACAAGGCAAATTGACGGGTTATGATATCGATGTAACTAAAGCAGTTGCGAAAGAAATGGGTTACAAAGTTAAATTTAAAGAAACACAATGGGATTCAATGTTTGCTGGATTAGATTCAGGACGTTTTGATGTCATTGCAAACCAAGTAGGTATTAACAAAGACAGAGAGAAAAAATATAAATTCTCTAAACCTTATACTTACTCTAAAGGTGTGTTGGTAGTCGGCGAAAAGAATACTGACATTAAAAGTTTCGACGATGTTAAAGGCAAAAAAATGGCACAAACATTCACATCTAACTTTGGCGAATTAGCTAAGAAAAAAGGTGCTGAACTTGTTAAAGTAGACGGCTTCAACCAAGCAATGGACTTAATTCAATCTAACCGTGCCGACGGTACATTCAACGATAACTTGTCATACTTAGACTATAAAAAACAAAAACCTAATGCGAAAATCAAAGTGATTGAAGGCAATGCAGAGAAAAGTCAATCTGCGTTCACTTTCTCTAAGAAAACAGATGATAAAACAATCAAAGATGTGAACAAAGCATTAGAAAAATTAGAGAAAAACGGCGAATTAGAAAAAATCGGTAAGAAATGGTTTGGTCAAGATGTTTCTAAACCTTAATGCGATTCTATTAAACGATCAGCAGCAGCATGCATTTGATGCTGCGAAACAAGCATTCTTGCCGATGTTAGAAGGTTTGGTCAAGTATTCCATTCCTATTACACTCGTCACTTTTGTATTAGGTTTGCTGATAGCACTATTTACAGCTTTAATGCGCATTTCAACAAGCAAAGTATTGCGCGGTATTGCACGTGTATATGTTTCGATTATCCGAGGTACACCGATGATCGTACAATTATTCATTATCTTCTATGGTTTGCCGGAACTCGGCAGATTGGTAACGAATAATCCCGATACCCAGTGGACGTTGCCGTCCGCAATTGCCGCAATCATAGGCCTTTCATTAAATGTCGGTGCCTATGCTTCTGAAATTATCCGAGGCGGTATTTTATCTATTCCAAAAGGACAGACTGAAGCAGCGTATTCTATTGGAATGAATTACAGCCAAACAATCAAGCGTATTATTTTGCCTCAAGCTATCAGAGTGTCAGTACCTGCTTTAGGGAACACATTCTTAAGCTTGCTGAAAGATACATCGTTGCTTGGCTTTATCCTTGTTGCTGAGATGTTCAGAAAAGCCCAAGAAGTTGCATCAACAACATATGAATATTTAACAATTTATATTCTTGTTGCCTTAATGTACTGGGTTGTATGCTTTATCATTTCAGTGATTCAGTCATACTATGAAGCTTACTTAGAAAGAGGGTATCGTTCATGATTGAATTAAAGAATGTGAAAAAGTCATTCGGTGACAAAGAAGTTATCAAAGGTGTCGACCTTAATGTAGCAGAAGGCGAAGTCGTTACATTAATCGGGCGTTCTGGTTCAGGCAAGACGACATTGCTTCGTATGATGAATGCTTTAGAGCTGCCGACAGAAGGTCAAGTCTATGTCAACGGCGAAACGTATACGAATAATGATAAGAAGTCGCAAATTCGTGTGCGCAAACAATCAGGAATGGTATTCCAAAACTATAATTTATTCCCGCATAAGACAGCAATCGAAAATGTGATGGAAGGTCTTATAGTTGTAAAGAAATTATCAAAAGGCGAAGCAAGAAAACGTGCAGAACATCTGCTTGAAAAAGTAGGATTAACACACGTTAAGGATCAGCATCCTGGTGCTTTATCCGGTGGACAGCAACAGCGTGTTGCGATTGCGAGAGCTTTAGCTATGAATCCTAAAGTGATGCTTTTTGATGAACCGACTTCAGCACTTGATCCGGAACTAGTCGTTGAAGTATTGCGTGTAATTAAAGAACTCGCAAAAGAGGGAATGACGATGGTCATCGTGACGCATGAAATGCGTTTTGCGAAAGAAGTATCAGATAAGACGGTCTTTATTAATGAAGGTGTGATTGGTGAAGCCGGTAAGCCTTCAGAGCTTTTCAATCATCCTAAAACACCTGAGTTGCAGAGATTTTTAAATGTGATTCAAGAACAATAAATACTATGAAGCCTTCGGTTAGCAGATAATCGAAGGCTTTTTTATGCTTTTGTTCATCAACTATTGGCAACGCAGTATGTTAGCGTGTATGATGTAGCTTGAGAGTACAAAATGAAGTGATTATAAAAGAAAGTTAGGATTCGATTCGCATCATCAACTATTAAACTCATGAATCGAGGCGTGTATCAATGAAAAAATGGTTCATACTTATCAGTATCATCTTATTAGCTGTAATTGTACAAGGATGTTCACAAAAAGATCCTGAATTAGAAGGCAAAGGCAGCAAAATTAAAATTATAGAATTTGCGGATTATAAGTGTCCGTATTGCAAGAAGGTAGATGATCAAATCATGCCCGAGCTGCAAAAAGAATATATTGATAAAGGCAAAGCAGAGTATCAAATGGTCAATCTTGCATTTTTAGGCAAAGATTCCATTATCGGTTCTCGTGCAGGACATGCGGTACAAATCTATGCACCGAAACAATACCTTGCCTTCCAGCATAAAATCTTTAATCAGCAGCCAGATACAAAAGACCATAAAAAGCCATGGATCAATGAAAAGCTGCTAGACGGTTTGATTGATGACTTAGATATATCAGATGAAACGAAAGCAAAGATTAAAAAAGATTATAAAACGAAAGACAGCAAGTCGTATAAAGCCGCAAAACAAGACCAGAAATTTGCGAAAGAGAAAAAGATAGATACGGTACCTGTCGTTTATATCGATGGCCAAGTAGTAAAAGATCCGTACCATATAAAAGACTATAAAACGTTATTAGATGAAAAATAACAAGCAACAGACTGTGCACTGCGTGATAAACGTAGCAGCACAGTCTTTTTTCATGCTTCAACGTTGCATGCTTCTTGTGTTTGATGTAGGTAAGTGATAAAATACCTTGGTACAAAACGTAACAATTACGATTTACAAATATAGATTGAGAGAGATAAAGAAAGGAAGTAATAAGCTATGCAACATTATCGTGTGGCAATTATCGGAGCGGGAGCAGCAGGGATTGGAATGGCCATTGCGTTCCAACAAATCGGCTTAGATGACAATGATATGATAATCATTGATAAAGGCAAAGTTGGACAATCCTTCTTAAATTGGCCGAAATCTACAAGAACAATTACACCTTCATTTACGACAAATGGATTTGGTATGCCGGATATTAATGCGGTCTCTACTGAAACATCTCCAGCTTATACCTTTAATGAAGAACATGTTTCAGGCGCAACATATGCGGATTATTTACAAACGGTCGCACAGCACTACGAATTGCCTGTACAAGAAGATACAGCAGTAGAGAAAATCGACTTTGTGGATGGACATTATGAAATCAATACAGACCAAGGATTGATTACGAGCGAGTATGTCTTTATCGCAACAGGGGACTTCTCATTTGCGCGCAAGCCTTTCAAATATGGTCAGCACTACAGCGACGTAGAAGACTTTACTCAAATGCCGGGTGATGAGTATGTTATTATCGGCGGTAACGAAAGTGCGTTTGATGCTGCAATCTGTATGGCAGAACAAGGTAAACAAGTCAAAATCTATACGCACTCAACAGGCTTAGATGATAAACATGCAGATCCAAGTATCCGATTATCTCCTTATACGCAGCAGCGTCTGCGCAAAGTCGTTGAAAACGGCGCAGAAATCGAATTGAATGTCGGCTACACAGCTTCTAAAGTCACTTACTCTGATATGGATAAAAAGTATGTCGTGCAATTCAACAACGGCAAACAAGCAACATCTAAAAACGAACCGATTCTTGCGACTGGATTTGATGCGACAACGAATCCTCTAGTCCAACAGCTCTTCAGTACACATGATGGTGAAATCGAGCTTACAGAAGATGATGAATCTACACGTTACCCGAATGTGTTCATGATCGGACCGACAGTACGTCATGCGGATGCAATTTTATGCTATATCTATAAATTCCGTGCACGCTTTGCGGTATTAGCCGCAACAGTTTTAGAACGCGAAGCATTAGAAATTAATGAAGAAGCGGTAGAAGTGTACAAAGATAACAAAATGTTCCTTGATGATTACAGCTGTTGCGAAGTGGACTGCTCATGCTAGAAGTTAAATTCAATTTAGCAACAGGGCAGTATACTTCGATTCCTGACACACAGCATGCATTGAAATTAACAGGTTTCAACAAATTAACAACTGCGCAGCAATTTTTGCTGCGCCAGTTTATTCTTAAGCAGCAAGTCAACGCTTCACCGCATCACGCTGTAACATCTGATTCAAAAACGACACAATCAGATATAAGAAAATTAAAAGCTTACGTAGAAGAAAGCCGTCAGCACCAGCCTAAGTTTCACGATACACTTTTAGGCTGGCTGATTATTTTCTTAATGTTTGCGCTGCCGATCTTTTTGGCGTATCACTTCTCAGATTGGCTTCAAAGCAATTATGTATCATTTTGGATTGAAATGATGATGCATCGTGCTCATACTTCTATTCATTGGATTGACCAAGTCCTTTATGGAGATTACGGTGTATTATCGCTTGGTATTTATTCACTCGTTTGGGCATTGCCTGTTGTAGTGATGATAGGGATTTCAACGGCAGTCATTGATCAAACACAGCTCAAACAGTTTGTGGTATGGTCGATTGAACCGACGATGCGCAAAGTAGGCTTAGACGGTCAAGATATTATTCCGGTACTCGAAGGCTTCGGTTGTAACGCGGCTGCGATTACACAAGCCAACAGTCAATGCAGTGCATGTACAAAAGAAAATTGTATGAGTATTATCAGCTTTGGCTCATCGTGCAGTTATCAAATCGGCGCAACGTTATCGATTTTCAGTGCAGCACAGCACTCATGGTTGTTTGTACCCTATCTGCTGTTAGTATTTATCGGAGGTATTATCCATAATAAATTATGGTATCGCAACAAGACACAATTTCATGTTACGCCTCCGATTTACCGTAATAAACTGCAATGGCCCAAACTAAAACCCTTGTTACAACAAATCTGGGGTACGATTGAAATGTTCTTACTCCAAGCTTTACCTATCTTTATCGGTATTTGTATTGTTGTCAGCTTGTTATCACTGACACCGATACTGAAAATCATTGCTTTGGTCTTTACACCATTGCTTTATCTGCTTCATATTCCGGATAGTATGGCACCAGGTATTTTATTCTCAATGATTCGTAAAGACGGCATGCTGCTGTTCAACTTCGGCAATGGAGCTGTCTTGCAGTCATTAACACCTGCAAGCTTGCTTGTATTAGTCTTCTTCAGTTCAACGTTCTCATCATGTATGGTTACAGTATCTATGATGGCGAAACATTTAGGACTGAAAAAGAGCGGTGCCCTTATCGGCAGACAAATGGCCACATCAATCGGTTTGACTTTAGTAATTGCGTTGCTCGCAGGTGTCTTAATTTAAACAAGTACTATAATCTTTGATAAGAAAGAGGCGTAGTAATGGATATTATTATTATCGGAGGCTTTTTAGGCGGCGGTAAAACAACGACTTTGAATCACTTGATTCAAAAGGCTTTAAATCAATCTATGCAGCCGGCAGTCATTATGAATGATTTTGGACAGGCAAGTGTCGACAGCTACTTAGTCGATCAATCTGTGCCGATGGATGAGATGATAGATGGATGTATCTGCTGTGCGATGAAAGCAGATGTTTCTAAACAGCTGCATCAGCTTTATTTACAATATCAGCCGGATGTTGTGTTCGTAGAATGCAGCGGTGTTGCAGAAACACAATCTGTGATTGATGCATGTTTAACACCTGTATTGGCACCGATTTCTAACATAGCAAGTGTCATCGGTGTGGTAGATGCATCGCTGTATCATCGCATTGACAACTATCCAGGGGACATGCAGAAGCTGTATTATGATCAGCTGACGTATTGTTCGCATTTATGGGTGAATAAAATCGACTTGTGCGAACCGGATCAAATTGCAGAGATATTGTCCGATTTGAATGTCTTGAATGATAGTGCTGAAATTTCTGTCGGTACTTTTGGACAGTTAGATTCTCAAACATTATTTTCACATCAAGCCGCCTCTATTGTACCGACACAAAAGGATGCGGATGCTTGTGCACATACACCGCACCATCAAGGTATCGGCCATCGTTATTTTGAATGTGTACATACGGTGGAATTAGAAGATTTAGTAAGATGGTTTGAAACATTGCCCCAATCGACGTATCGTGTAAAAGGATTCGTACAGTTGGCTGAGCATCCGGATGTGCACTTGGTTCAATATGCGGCAGGACAATTAGAAATAGAGCCGATACAGTTGGAAAATCTGGTAGACCGTTATTTAGTGGTCATCGGCAGTGATTTAAATCAAATAGAAACACCCAGCTTTTAACGCTGCACACGCTATCCAATCTGATAGCGTGTTTTTTTCATACTTTTGTCACGTATAAATAGAAATGAAACGGGTATTTTAAAAATGGACCAAAGAAATGAACCTAAACGCTTGATATATAAAATATATGTGGTATACTAAGTATACAAATAAAAATTGGAGGTTTGTTTTATGACTAAATTTACTTTTGATGCAGCACATTCTTCTATCGGATTCCAAGTGAAACACTTAATGGTTTCTAAAGTGAAAGGCGGATTCGATTCATTCAACGTTGAATTATCAGGTGACTTAAATGACTTCAGTTCACTTAAAGGTGAAGCTGTAATTGATGTAAAATCAATCAATACTAACCAAGAAGACAGAGATAACCACTTACGTACAAATGATTTCTTCGGTGCAGATGAACATCCGGAAATCAAATTCGTAATCAAAGAAGCTTCTGAAAACAAAGTAACTGGTGATTTAACAATCAAAGGTGAAACACACGAAGAAACTTTCGATGTTGAATACGACGGCGTAAGCAAAAACCCATTAAACGATACAAACGTAGCTGGTTTCACAGTATCAGGCAAAGTTGACCGTGAAAAATACGGCATGAGCTTTAACCAAAAATTAGAAACAGGCGGCGTATTAATCGGTAAAGATGTTAAATTCGAAGCAGACGTAGAATTTATCGTTGAAGACTAATTAATTATAGATACACTGGAATGCAGCAAGGGCTGTATTCCAGTTTTTTTATGTTTTGCTTTTATTTTGGGAATGATTGGCAAATTGACTGGGAATATATACATAATAGAAGTAACCACTTTAACAGACAAAGGAGTCATGAATCATGACAGTAACGAGAAAAGGTAATCAAATCATCGGTACACGTACATTTGAAGCAAGTATTCAAAATGTATTCAATGCCTATACAACTAAAGAAAAGTTTGAACAATGGTTCTTTCCTAAAGGCGGATCATTGAAAGTATATGAATTTAATCCAAAAGCAGGCGGAAAGAATTTCTTTAAAATTCAAATGCCTGACGCAGAAAGCTACACCGTTCAGCAATATGATGAAATTGAAGCACCGCATAAAATTATCTATCATGACTATTTTGCGGATGAAAAAGGCAATATCAATCCTGATATGAATGGGATGCGTGTGGAACTGTATCTTACATCTAAAGGCAGTTCGACGACAGAAGTGAAGTCTGTTTCTGTAATGCCGTCAGAAGAAGCGGCTAAACAATTAATGGAAATGGGTGTCGAACAAGGCATGGAAAGTACGCTGGATCAGTTAGAGGAATTGCTGAAAAGGTAGTGGGGGATTCCCTGATTTACGGCTTTTGACATATTTATCGTGGCTTAAAAGTGCTACACTGACTATGTAATCTAAAAGAGGTGAAAAGCATGAACGAACGTTATGTCAAAGTCGTAATTCTTTACGTATTAAGTACATTGATTCCATCTGCAGTTTTTCCATCAAAATGTATCTCTAATAGTGCATTGAGATGGTTCTTGCGTACCGTAGCAGGTTGCGGTATCTTCTCAGCTGGATTGAAATGGATGGTTAAACGTAAAGCACAGAAAAATGCTTAATAGGTCAATGAATACTGCCGGGACAGTGCATATGCTGTCTCGGTGCTTTTTTTGTTTAATGGTTTGTACTCTCTTTAATTCTAGCTGAATTTATCGTTAAGATAACTTTAATTCAATTAACATATATCAACACATTATTAATAAATTGTATAGGGAAAAATTTAAAATAAGGGTATGCATAGACTTAATTTAATAATATACTAGATGTATCTCAATGAGTGGATTGGAGGAAAGTAAGTCTATGGGCATGAAAAATCTTAAAACACTAGAAGATACATACGCTTCACGCCAAACGATGGACGCAGTAGTCGGCTCGTCTCAAATGAAAGCCGTCATGTTAGAGAAAACGCCAGTGCGTTATTTCTTTAAATCTATGATGTCAGGTTTCTTATTATCTATTGTGGCAGTCTTTATGCTTGCGATGAAAACACAGCATACAGGTTTGAATGAAGGGACAATCAACTTTATCGGTGCGGTTTCATTCAGTTTAGCCTTAGTATTAATCGTACTTACACAATCAGAACTATTAACAAGTAACTTTATGTACATGACAGCGGGCGCTTATTATAAATCAGTGCCTATCGGTAAAATCATTTGGTTATTTATCTTTTGTTTTATCGGTAATATTGCAGGCGGATTTGTACTATTCGGTCTAATGAAATTTACGCATGTAATGACACCGGAAATGATTAAAGCTTTGACAGGTATCGTTGAAAAGAAAACAACGTTAGGAACTTGGGAAGGTATTTTAGTAAAAGGGATCTTCGCAAACTTCTTTATCAACATCGGTATCTATGTTTCAATGCAATTCAAAGACGGTTTATCTAAAACATTCTTTGTGGCATGCGGTGTTGTAGTCTTCGTGTTTATGGGATATGAGCACGTTGTATACAATGCGAACTTATTCTCTGGTATGATGTTTTACAATATCGGCGCATTAGCTTGGTTAGACGTATTGAAAAATATTGTCTTTGCCTTTATCGGAAACTATATCGGCGGCGGTATTTTCATAGGTTTGCTTTTTGCGTTCTTTAACGGTAAACGTAATCGTTATATTGAAGAACAAAAATAAAAGGACTTCAGTTTTTACCGAGAAATTATTATTTTGAACAATCAAAACACATAAATAGTTGCATTATGTTAGGGAATCCCCTCAAGATTAAACTAAGGGGATTCCCTATTTTTATTATAATTTTGTGAATGCATTCACATTAATGTAAAAATTAAGGTACAATGCATATAAAGGGGGGAAATGCATATGACACAAACAATTGTCGTTATGCATGGAATTGAGACGCGGTAAACAAAACCAATTATTGATGGAGGAGTTAGATAGAGTCGCAAGTCAAATTGACGGTACGTTTGATGTGGCATTTATCGAAAGCGATGAGCTTTCATTGCCTCAAATTATCCGCAAACATTTGTGGGAAGGTGAAACATCATTTGTGATTGTTCCATTGTTGCTGTTTTCGGGTAGACATTATTTACAAGACTTGCCGAAAGTAATGCATGAAATGCAGCTGATGTTTCCAAGTATTACGTATGAAATTCGTCAGCCCCTTTGCGATCATCCGAGTCTGACAAAATGGGTCAATCAGCGTATTGAAGCATGGCCAGATGCCCATACACCAGGCTCCGCTATTATACTTATTGGTCACGGCAGTCCGATTGTGACTGAACCAGACGATGAAATCGATACGTTAGCAGCACAAATTACGACAGAACTGCCGGTTTACACTATGATGTTTTACGGTAATAAACTATATGAAGATTTATTACCGCAAATGAAAGACAATTACGATCAGCTCTATGTGATACCTATTTTCTTCTATAACGGTTTCTTAGTAAACAAAATTAAGAAGAAAATCAATGCTATTAAAGGGGAGTCTGATATCACAATTGCCGATGCGTTGAATTTTGAACCTGAGTTAGACGAGATGTTAATTGATAGATTGAATCAGAAAGAGGCGGTTTAAATGTATTATCCTATACAACTAGACTTATCTAAAAAGCATGCAGTACTTGTAGGCGGCGGCAGAATAGGATATCGCAAGTTTAAACAACTTGCTAAAGCGAATTGCGGAGATGTAACAGTCATTTCTAAATCTTTTTTGCCAGAATTTTTTGAAGAGTCTTACCCTAATATGAAACTCATTACTAAAGACTACGATAAAGAAGACATTGCCAATGCGGATGTTGTCATTATTGCGACAGATTCGCCAAAAATCAATGATCAAATCAAAAAAGATACGACACCGAATCAACTCGTGAATCATACCGGGGATAAAGAACGCTCTGACTTTTTCAACATGAAAGAATTTGATTTTGAAGACTTGTCTATCAGTGTCCGCTCTAATGGCGGAGATTATAAAAAGGCGAAGAAAGTAGCTCAAGCCATTCAGGAATTTTTAGAGAAAGAATACGGGAGGGAATAGGGATGTCAAAACAAAAATTAGTCATGATCGGTAACGGCATGGCCGGTGTCAGAACTATTGAAGAGATATTAGAAAGAAATTCAGATAAATTTGAAATTACGATTATTGGTAAAGAACCATATCCTAACTATAACCGCATTATGTTATCCAACATTCTGCAAAAGAAAATGTCGGTAGATGAAACTATCATGAACCCTTATTCATGGTATGAAGAGAACGGTATTACATTAATTACAGGAGAGCGTGCAACAGGCGTTAACCGTGAAAAGCAATTAGTTATGACTGAAAAAGGAAAAGAAATTCCTTATGATGTATGTATTTTTGCGACTGGTTCGAATGCTTTTGTTTTACCGCTTCCAGGCCACGACTTACCAAGTGTCATCGGCTGGCGTACAATTGAAGATACAGAACGTATGATTGAAATTGCGCAAACGAAAAAAGAAGCTATCGTCATCGGCGGCGGCTTGCTTGGATTAGAATGTGCCAGAGGTTTGCTGGACCAAGGCATGAACGTTACAGTAGTACACTTAGCTGATTGGTTAATGGAAATGCAGCTGGACCGTCAAGCAGGCGAAATGCTGCGTGAAGACTTAGAAAGACAAGGTATGCGCTTTGAATTAGGTGCGAATACTAAAGAAATTCTTGGTGAAAATGACGTAGAAGGTATCCGCTTAGCAGACGGCAAAGAATTACCAGCTGATTTAGTAGTCATGGCTGTAGGGATTCGTCCATTCGTACAAGAAGCGAAAGACTCTGGTTTAGAGGTTGAACGCGGTATTGTTGTAGATGACTTTATGCGTACTAGCGATGAAAATATCTATGCAGTGGGTGAATGTGCGCAGCATAACGGTAAAGTTTACGGCTTAGTTGCGCCGTTATATGAACAAGGCAAAGTGTTAGCGGATTATTTAACAGACCGTGAAACAGAAGGCTATAAAGGTTCAACTACATTTACTTCATTGAAAGTATCTGGCTGCGACTTATACAGTGCTGGTCAAATTCAAGAAGATGAAGAAGTTGAAGGCGTTGAAATCTACAACAGTCAAGATCATGTCTACAAAAAAATCTTCTTAAAAGGCGAACGTGTTGTAGGTGCAGTATTATATGGCGACACAGATGATGGTACACGTTTCTTCAATATGATGAAAAAACGCGAATCTATCGAAGACTACACATTAGTATCTCTATTAAGCAAAGCAGGCGAAGAAGACGGCTTGTCTGTTGCGGATATGGATAACGAAGAAACTATTTGCGGATGTAACGGTGTGACAAAAGGTACAATCGTCAACGCGATTGTAGAAGATGGATTAACATCTGTAGCAGAAGTCACAAAAGCTACAAAAGCAGGCAACTCTTGCGGTAAGTGTAAACCGCAAATCGGTGAATTATTAGAACATACATTAGGCGGTGCGTTTGTCGCATCTAAACCTGCAGGTATTTGCGAATGTACTGATTTGACACGTGATCAAATCGTAACGCAAATCCGTGCTAAAGGCCTTAAAACATCTAAAGAAGTACGTAATGTACTTGGATGGAAAACAGAAGGCGGTTGTCCGAAGTGCCGTCCTGCTATCAACTACTACTTGAACATGATTTATCCAAATGAACACGAAGATGAAAAAGCATCTCGTTTCGCAAACGAACGTTACCATGCGAACATTCAAAATGACGGTACATTCTCAGTCATCCCGCAAATGCGCGGCGGTGTAACGAACCCTGATCAGCTGATCCGTTTAGGTGAAGTTGCGAAGAAATATGATGTACCATTAGTGAAAGTAACTGGTTCGCAGCGTATCGGCTTATACGGTATTAAGAAAGAAGACTTGCCGAAAGTATGGAAAGATTTAGGCATGCGTTCAGCATCTGCTTATGCGAAGAAAACACGTTCTGTTAAGAGCTGTGTAGGTAAAGAATTCTGCCGTTTCGGTACACAATATACAACACGTCTCGGTATTCGTTTGGAGAAAACATTCGAATATATCGATACACCGCATAAATTCAAAATGGGTGTTTCTGGTTGCCCAAGAAGCTGTGTAGAATCAGGTGTTAAAGACTTCGGTGTAATCGGTGTAGAAAACGGATTCCAAATCTATGTCGGCGGCAACGGCGGTACTGAAGTTGTGAAAGGTCAATTCTTAACAACAGTGGAAACAGAAGATGACGTTATCAAACTTTGCGGTGCTTACATGCAGTATTACCGTGAAACAGGTATTTACACTGAACGTACAGCACCTTGGTTAGAAAGAATGGGCTTTGATGTAGTTAAAGACTACGTACTGAACAAAGAAAACCAAGACGCATTATACG
Organism: Staphylococcus sp. EZ-P03; assembly: GCF_003344575.1. Lineage (NCBI taxonomy): Bacteria > Bacillati > Bacillota > Bacilli > Caryophanales > Staphylococcaceae > Staphylococcus > Staphylococcus sp. EZ-P03. Next base: position 114,408 of record NZ_QPMO01000001.1, read on the forward strand.
AACGTATCATGGAAGCGAAACGTGCAGTTGAACAAGAGCCATGGTCTGAAATTGTGAATGATCGCGAAGATCAAAAAATCTTTGAAGTAGAGAAGGTGTAAGGATGCATACATTAGAAAAAATTAAAGTAGCGGCGTTAGATGACTTAACACCCTTAATCGGTAAAAAAGTCATTGTTAAAGATAAACAAATCGGATTGTTCCTCACAGAAGACGGTACAATTCATGCCATCAATAATGTGTGTCCGCATAAACAAGGACCATTATCTGAAGGTACAGTAGCAGGACATACTGTGTTCTGTCCGCTTCACGACTCTCAAATCGACTTGAAAACAGGTCTTGTCCAAGATCCTGACGAAGGTTGTGTTGAAGTCTATACAGTAGAAGTTGAAGATGGAGATGTGTATTTATGGCTGTAAGCACGACCGGTCATGTGTATTTGGTCGGTGCAGGGCCAGGCAATCCTAATCTATTAACACGAAAAGCAGAACATCTGATTCGTACTGCAGATATTGTGTTGTATGACCGTTTAGTCAATCCATTCATTTTACAACTGGCGGCACCTGGAATTGAAATTGTGGATGTCGGCAAGAAGCCGTACAGCCGCCATATTCAACAAGGTGAAATCAATGACATTATTGTAGAAGCAGCATACAAACATCAAAAGGTCGTACGTTTAAAAGGCGGCGACCCTGCGATATTTGCGCGTGTGCAAGAAGAAGTAGAAGTATTGAAATCACATCAGATTCCATGTGAAATTGTGCCGGGGATTACGACAGCCAGTGCAGCTGCTGCAGCATTAGGTATCGGGTTAACCAGCCGCAATATTTCTAAAAGTGTCACGTTTACAACAGGAAGCTTCAAAGATTCTCAAGAACAAGAAATCGATATTGCGTCACTAATCGATGGCGGCACGCTTGCGATTTATATGGGCATTAAACGTCTGCATACGATTATCAGCCAAATTTATAAACAAGTCGGCAAAGACTATCCGATTTGCGCAATCTTCAATGTTTCTTATTCGAATCAAGTGGTGATTCAAGGGAAACTTTCGACAATTGAAGATGATGTCAGAGAAGCAGCACCTGACGATGCGCCGGGTATTTTACTCGTCGGAGATGCGATGGCACTTACAGACGGTCCGACGTTTATTGAAACGGATCATCTGCCGGAATACTTCGGCAAACAATGTATTGTGACAGGCGACAGAGAAGCCGCAATCAATAAAGCATTTGAAATTTATGATGCTGGCGGCTATGCGATGATTGATCCGAATACAGATGATGAATATCACCAAAGTCAGTTGGATTTAATCTATCGCTTTATGCAGATGGATGATATTACTGAAATTATTAAAGCTTAGTTACTGAACCGCTGAGCACACAAGACTAAAATTGAATTCAATATGTATAAAAAGGACCGTGTACCTAGGTGAAATCCTAAGTATACGGTCCTTTCGTTCTATCAATAGTGATCTATTATTAAAGCTTGTCTGTTACTCCGCGTTTTCTTTTGTTAATGCAGCTTCTGCGTTTGCTTCTCTTTCTTGCATTTTATGAATATGGCCTTCGCCCCAGCTGCAAAGCGAAGTTAAGATATTGTTTAAGCTTGTGCCGTAGTCAGAGAGTTCATATTCGACTTTCGGCGGAATCTGTTGATAAACAATGCGGTTGATAATTTGATCGTGTTCTAATTCTCTTAATTGCTGCGTTAACATTTTCTGTGTGATTTGAGGAATAGCACGTTTTAGTTCTGAGGTACGCATTGTTCCTTCATCTTTTAAATGACATAGAATAACAGGTTTCCATTTGCCTCCGATAACATCAATTGTTGCTTCTACACCGATATTATAATCTTTCATAGTTTCACGTCCTTTTTATAGGTACTTTTTGGTGCCTATAGTACTTTTTGGTAGCTATAGCACAATAAAGTACGTACTTCCTAATAGAAATCTTTGGCTATATAATAACACATATCACAAAAAAGGAAAGGGTTTTGATGAGGGGGTAGGGTACTAAAAAGTACCTATAGTACTTAAAGGTGCTTATAGCACAATAAAGTACGTACTTCCCAAAAAGAAACTCTGGTTTTATAATCAGATTAACTCAAAAAAAGGAAAGGATTTTGAAGATGAATAAAAATCGATTTGCCATACTTGCTTTAGCGGTTTCAGCCTTTGCCATCGGGATGACAGAATTTATCAGTGTTGGTTTATTACCTCTGATCCAACAAGAATATAATATCACTATCGCATTAGCAGGGTTGACGGTTTCTATGTATGCTATCGGTGTAACAATCGGTGCACCGCTGCTTACGCCATTAACGAATAAAATGAAAAGAAAACATTTGCTTTTGGGGATAATGCTGGTATTTATTGTCGCAAATGGTTTAGCAGCTTTTTCAGTAACATTCGGTATGCTTTTGGCGATGCGTATTTTATCAGCGCTGATGCATGGGGTGTTCATGAGTGTAGCTACAGCAATCGCCAGCGACTTGGTTACACCGGATAAACGTTCTAGTGCGATTGCGATGATGTTTACCGGACTTACAGTTGCGACGATTACAGGGGTTCCCTTCGGAACATGGATTGGTCAGCAATTCGGTTGGCAAATGTCATTCATTGCGATAGCCTTCATCGGTTTATTAAGCTTAATCGCAAACTTGATCTTTGTGCCGAGCGACTTAACGGAATATGATCAAGCACCTATGTCGGAACAATTGAAAGTTTTCAAGAATAAATCATTATTAATGGTCTATTTGATTACAGCTTTAGGTTACGGCGGTACGTTTGTAGTTTATACGTATTTAACAACGTTATTGACTAAAGCAATGGGGTATAGTGATTCTGCAGTTGTGGTTATCTTAATCTTTTACGGTGTGATGGTTGCGATAGGCAACACATTAGGCGGTAAATTGACAAACACACAACCTGTACGTGCATTGATTGGTATCTTTGTGATGCAGGCACTGATTTTATTAATTGTAGGCTTTACAGCGCACTTGCATATTTTAGGACTGTTATCTGTAATGTTGATGGGCTTGTTCGCATTTATGAATGTGCCTGGTTTGCAGTTGATTGTCGTGCTGTTAGCTGAAAAAGATAATCCTGCGACTGTTAACTTTGCATCGAGTATCAATATTTCCGCCTTTAATATCGGCATTACATTAGGTTCAGTCATCGGCGGATATGTATTAGAACAATTCTCTATCGGCGCAACACCATACTTCGGTTTTGCGATGGTAATTATCGCAAGTATCTTCATGTATTGGCTTTACAAACAACCTAAAGTAGAAACAGCAGTTTAATAATAAAAAGAAAACATATTAAGGAGTGTATTGAAAGATGGAAATCAAAACTTTAAATAATAAAAATGAAATGCCTGGATTAGGCTTAGGTGTCTTCCGAGTAGAAAACGACGACACAGCGAAAAATGCGGTGAAACATGCGATTGTCAGCGGTTATAGAAGTATCGATGCCGCATTGATTTACGGTAATGAAGAAATGGTCGGTCTGGGTATCAAAGAAGGTATCAAAGCAGCGGGAATTTCACGCGAAGATTTATTTATTACTTCTAAATTATGGTTAGATGACTTCGGCCGCGAGAATGTTGCTGCTGGTTATCAAAAATCATTAGATAATCTTGGCTTAGATTATTTAGATCTTTACTTGATTCACTGGCCAGGTACAGATGAAACATTAATGGTAGAAACTTGGAAAGGCATGGAAGATTTATACAATGCAGGCAAAGTGAAAAATATCGGTGTTTCTAATTTTAATATTGAACACTTAGAAACATTAAAAGCACAAACTGATATCAAACCTGTGATTAACCAAGTAGAATTCCACCCGTACTTAACTCAAGAAGCATTGAGAGATTATTTAAGTGATGAAAATATTCAAATGGAATCTTGGTCTCCATTAATGAACGGCGACATCTTAAAAGATGAAACAGTGAATCGTATTGCGGATGAATTAGGCAAATCACCTGCACAAGTAGTGATTCGCTGGAATATTGAAAACAATGTCATCACAATTCCTAAATCTATTACACCCTCACGTATTGAAGAAAACTTTGATGTCTTCAACTTTGAGTTAACACCAGAACAAGTCAAAGCCATTTCATCATTAAATGAAAATAAACGTATCGGACCAGATCCGGCAAGCTTCAACGGTTAATAGCATAGTTATTTATAGGGCAGTATCTCACAAAATGGGATACTGCTTTTTTTCGTTTTCATAAAATGTAGGGAATACCCTTAGGCTTATAGGTGAATCCCTAATATCTCTTTGACATTATGAAACGTACAATAAAAGTAAGATGAAAACAGTAACTTTAGAAGTTAACAGCCTAGTACGCAGAGTAATTGAGATGAGAGGATGTTAGACATGGCAAAATTTGGAATGAATTTTTTTAAGCCTACAGAAAAATTTAATGGTAATTGGTCTGTATTAGAAAACAAAAGCAGAGAATGGGAAAAAATGTATCGTGAACGTTGGAGCCACGATAAAGTAGTCAGAACAACACACGGGGTGAACTGTACAGGTTCTTGTTCATGGAAAGTATTCGTTAAGAATGGCGTGATTACTTGGGAAAACCAACAAATCGACTATCCAAGCTGCGGCCCTGATATGCCAGAGTTTGAACCGCGCGGATGCCCTCGCGGTGCCTCATTCTCATGGTATGAATACAGCCCGCTGCGTGTCCGCTACCCATATATCAGAGGTAAATTATGGGAACTTTGGACAACGGCTTTAGAAGAAAACAACGGAAACATGATTGCGGCATGGGCTTCAATCGTTGAAGATGAAGAAAAAGCAAAGATTTATAAAAATGCCCGCGGTAAAGGCGGACATATACGTGTAGCTTGGAAAGATGTCTTGCAGCTGATTGCAGCACAATTGCTTTACACAATTAAGAAAGACGGTCCTGACCGTATTGCTGGTTTCACACCGATCCCGGCAATGTCGATGCTGAGTTATGCATCAGGTGCACGTTTTGTCAACTTATTAGGCGGAGAAATGTTAAGTTTCTATGATTGGTATGCCGATTTACCGCCAGCATCACCGCAAATCTGGGGTGAACAAACAGACGTACCTGAATCAAGTGACTGGTATAACGCAAACTACATTATTATGTGGGGTTCTAACGTACCGTTAACACGTACACCAGATGCCCACTTTATGACTGAAGTACGTTATAAAGGTACAAAAGTAGTATCTGTTGCGCCAGACTATGCAGAAAACGTTAAATTCGCAGATAACTGGTTAGCACCGAATCCTGGTACTGACGCAGCAATTGCACAAGCGATGACACATGTTATTTTACAAAAATATTATGTAGATGAACCTTCTGAAATGTTTATCAACTATGCGAAACAATATACGGATATGCCGTTCTTGATTATGTTTGATGAGCATGAAGGCGGCTATAAAGCAGGGCGTTTCTTACGTGCAAGCGATTTAGGCATGGAATCTGAAAATAACGAATGGAAACCAGTAATTCTAGATAATGAAACAAATGAAATTATCGTTCCGAACGGTACAATGGGTCAACGCTGGGAAGAAGGCAAACAATGGAACTTGAAACTCGAAAATGAAGACGGTTCTAAAATTGATCCGGCATTAACAGTTGCGGACAGCGATTATGAATTAGAACTTATGAAATTCCCTTATTTCGACAATGAGGGCAACGGTATCTTCGAACGTCCGATTGCATCACGTACAGTGACATTAGCTAACGGCAAAACAGTAAAAGTTGCGACTGTATACGACTTAATGACAAGCCAATACGGTATCCGCCGTTTCGGTCATGAGTTAGAAGCAAAAGGTTTCGACGATGCTTCTACACACTACACACCAGCATGGCAAGAAGCAGTCGCAGGCATTAAACCGAAAGTAGTCACACAAGTTGCGACTGAATTTGCGCAAAATGCGATTGATACAGGCGGCCGCTCAATGATTATCATGGGTGCCGGTATCAACCACTGGTTCAACTCAGATACGATTTACCGTTCTATATTGAACTTAGTAATGCTGTGCGGCTGTCAAGGTGTCAACGGCGGAGGCTGGGCACACTATGTAGGACAAGAAAAATGCCGTCCGATTGAAGGGTGGAGCACAATTGCCTTTGCGAAAGACTGGCAAGGTCCGCCGCGTCTTCAAAACGGTACAAGCTGGTTCTACTTCACAACTGACCAATGGAAATACGAAGAATCAGGTGTTGATAAATTAGCATCGCCGTTAGCTGAAAATCTGAAACATCAGCACCCGGCTGATTATAACGTAACTGCTGCACGCTTAGGCTGGCTTCCTTCGTATCCGCAATTCGATACAAACAGTTTGAAATTCGGCGAAGAAGCGAAAGAAGCGGGAGAGTTTACGAACGAAGCTATTTTAAAACGTGCTGTAGATTCAGTGAAAAACCGCGAAACGAAATTTGCGATTGAAGATCCGGATTTACGCAAAAACCATCCGAAATCATTATTCATCTGGCGTTCGAACTTATTATCAAGTTCAGCAAAAGGTCAAGAATACTTCATGAAACATATGCTTGGTACAAGCTCAGGATTGCTTGCAGAAGCAAATGAAACAGATAAACCAGAAGAAATGATTTGGCGTGATGAAGTACAAGGTAAATTAGATTTGATTGTGGCTTTAGATTTCCGTATGACATCTACACCATTAAAAGCAGATATCGTTTTACCAGCAGCAACTTGGTATGAAAAACATGACTTATCTTCAACAGATATGCATCCATTCGTACACCCATTCAATCCGGCCATTGATCCGTTATGGGAATCACGTTCTGACTGGGATATCTTCAAATCACTCAGCAAATCAATTTCAGAATTAGCGAAAGTGCATATGCCGGGTACATTCAAAGATGTAGTGACATCACCATTAGCACATGACTCTAAACAAGAAATTGCGACACCTTACGGTAAAGTCAAAGACTGGACTAAAGGTGAAGTAGAAGCGATTCCTGGCAAAACAATGCCTGGCTTCTCAGTAGTAGATCGTGATTACACATTAATCTTTGATAAATATGTGTCTGTCGGACCTTTACTTGAAAACAGCAAGCTAGGCGCACACGGTGTCAGCTTCTCAGTGAAGAAACAATACGAAGAAACAAAAGATATCGTAGGTACATGGAATGACGATACAGTGAAAAACGGCTTGCCGCGTATTGATACAGCAAGACGTGCTGCAGATGTTGTGTTAAACATCTCTTCAGCAACAAACGGTGAATTATCACAAGCGTCTTATAAAGATTTAGAAGAGAAAACAGGTATGCCTTTAACAGATATTTCAAGCGACCGCAGTGCAGAAAAGATTACATTCTTAAATATCACATCACAACCGCGTGAAGTAATTCCGACTGCAGTGTTCTCAGGTTCTAACAAAGGCAATAAACGTTATTCTCCATTCACAACAAATATTGAAAGATTAGTACCGTTCAGAACATTAACTGGACGTCAAAGCTACTATTTAGATCATGAAATCTTCCAGCAATTCGGTGAAAGCTTGCCGGTATACAAACCGACATTGCCGCCGATGGTATTCGGTACGAAAGACAAACAAATTATCGGGGGTCAAGATAACTTAGTCTTACGTTATTTAACACCGCATGGTAAATGGAATATCCACTCAACTTACCAAGATAACCAGCACATGCTGACACTGTTCAGAGGCGGTCCGGTTGTTTGGCTTTCTAAAGAAGATGCAGAAGCACATGATATCAACGATAACGATTGGTTAGAAGTATATAACCGAAACGGTGTTGTAACTGCAAGAGCAGTGACATCGCACAGAATGCCGAAAGGAACAATGTTTATGTATCACGCACAAGATAAACATATCCAAACACCGGGTTCTGAAATTACAGGTATGCGCGGCGGTTCGCACAACGCACCGACTCGTATCCACTTGAAACCGACACAACTGGTCGGAGGTTATGCCCAAATCAGTTACAGCTTCAACTATTATGGTCCGATTGGGAACCAAAGAGATGTTTATGTAGCAGTGAGAAAGATGAAGGAGGTAGATTGGCTTGAAGATTAAAGCACAAGTAGCCATGGTATTGAACTTAGACAAATGTATCGGGTGTCACACATGCAGTGTCACTTGTAAGAATACTTGGACCAACCGTCCAGGTGCAGAATACATTTGGTTTAATAACGTAGAAACGAAACCCGGTGTCGGTTATCCGAAACGCTGGGAAGACCAAGAACATTATAAAGGTGGATGGACACTGAACAAGAAAGGCAAATTAGACCTTAAAGCGGGCAGCCGCTGGTCTAAGATTGCTTTCGGTAAAATCTTCTACAACCCGGATATGCCTGTCATAAAAGACTACTACGAGCCTTGGACTTACAACTACGAACATCTGACAACTGCAAAAGCAGGCAAACATTCTCCAGTTGCGACTGCACACTCAGTGATTTCCGGCGACAAAATGGATTTGCACTGGGGACCGAACTGGGAAGATGATTTAGCCGGCGGACATGTTACAGGACCAGAAGATCCGAACATCCAACGTATCGAAGAGAAAATCCAATTCGACTTCGACCAAACATTCATGATGTATTTACCGCGTTTATGCGAACACTGCTTGAACCCAAGCTGTGTAGCATCATGTCCATCAGGTGCAATGTACAAACGTGATGAAGACGGTATCGTTTTAGTAGACCAAGAAGCATGCCGCGGATGGCGTTACTGTATGACAGGCTGTCCTTACAAAAAAGTTTACTTCAACTGGAAAACAAACAAAGCTGAAAAATGTACATTCTGTTTCCCTCGTGTTGAAGCAGGCTTGCCGACAGTATGTTCTGAAACTTGTACAGGCCGTATGCGTTACTTAGGTGTTATGTTATACGACGCTGACCGTGTACATGAAGTAGCATCGACTGAAAATGAACAAGATTTATATGAAAAACAATGTGAATTGTTCTTAAATCCATATGACGAAGAAGTAATTGAACAAGCGTTGAAAGACGGCGTTTCTATGGAATGGATCGAAGCGGCACAAAACTCACCGGTGTACAAATTAGCAATTGAATATAAATTAGCTTTCCCATTACACCCTGAATACCGTACATTACCAATGGTTTGGTACTGCCCGCCGTTAAGCCCGATTATGAACTACTTCGAAGGTAAAGATTCAATCAAGAACCCAGATGCAATCTTCCCGGCTATCGAAGAGATGCGTTTGCCGATTGAATACCTTGCAAGTCTATTGACTGCAGGAGATACAAAATCTGTGAAAGAAGCCTTGCAGCGTATGGCTATGATGAGAAGTTATATGCGTGCACAAGTTACAGGCAAAGACTTTGATTTAGATCGTTTAGACCGTCTTGGTTTAACAGAACGTCAAACGAAAGATATGTATCGTCTGCTTGCGATTGCAAAATACGAAGATCGTTTCGTGATTCCGACATCGCATAAAGAACAATATATGGACACTTATGCAGCACAAGGCAGCCAAGGCTATGAATTCAGTGATAATCTTTACGGCGGCGGAAGCGGTTGTGAAGGCTGCGGTTCACCAGTCGCAATGAAACCGGGACAAACTGGACAAGAAGCATATAATGAAAGCTTCTATGGAGGGATTTTCCGTGATTAACCTGAAAAACTTTTATCAATTTCAAGAGTCAATTGGTTATTTTGCGCAGCAATTAAACTTCCCTGAAAAGTTGACATTCCATCCTAAGACATTTGATGAGGTTTTCGACAGCCGCCATCCAGCTTATGCTGAGATGGTGGAATATCGAGAACGCATCCAAAGTTACCCGTTGACTGAGATCAAACAACTTTACACAGATACATTTGATTTTAATAAACAAGCACCGCTGTATATGACTTATAACAAATTCGATACACAGAAAGAACGCGGACAAATGCTCGCAAAGCTGAAAGTCTTATACGAAATGTTCGGACTTCAAATGGTAGACAATGAACTCTCTGACTTCTTGCCTTTAATGCTGGAATTTTTATATGCGGCACAATGGCAGAATGATGAACGTGCAGAAGGCAATATTGAGTTTATTATCATGGTCATTGAAGACGGTACGTATGCGATGCTTAACCAATTAAGAGAAATGGATAGTCCATATGCACCTTTAATTCAAGCATTAAGAAAGACATTAAAATTATGTTTACAACCCAGCGAAGAGGTGACTGCGCATGCTTAATCAATTTTTATGGGTCATTTACCCTTATTTATGTATTGCGATTTTTGTGATCGGCCATATTGCACGTTTTCGTTATGACCAGTTTTCTTGGACCGCAAAATCGAGTGAATTTATTGAAAAGAAACGTTTGAAATGGGGCAGTTTATTGTTCCATTTAGGTATTATTCCTGTTGCTGCAGGGCACTTTGTAGGTTTGGTTATTCCGCCTTCATGGCTTGAAGCATTAGGTGTGACACATGAAACTTATCATTTCGGAGCTGTTTATATCGGCAGTATCTTTGGTATAATGACTTTGATTGGAATGATTTTGCTAACGTCACGCCGTGTATCGGTTAAAAACATCAGACATCTTAGTACGGCTTCAGATATGGTCGTCAACTTCTTCTTGCTAGTGCTTGTGTTTATGGGATGTTATGCGACATTAGTCACAAATGCAACAACACCGGATTTTGATTACCGTGCAACGATTTCAGTATGGTTCAGACATTTATTTATGTTTAATCCGGACGCAAATTTAATGACAACCGTTCCATTTTCATTTAAGCTTCATGTATTCTTAGGTTTTGGTATTTTCGCATTATGGCCGTTTACAAGATTGGTTCATGTGTGGAGTGTACCGCTAAGCTATGCGAACCGAAGCTATATTATTTATCGTAAGCATAAAGCTAAGTCTTAGATTGGAGGAGACAACTTGAATAGTGTAATTGCGACAGAATATTTTAATTATCAAGCTGCTTTGAATGATATCAGAGAAGAAGGCCAGTTTGATTTTGCAGCGATTGCCTTGCCTGAAGACAGTTCTCATAGTGCTGTCATTAAGTGGAAGTATGCCTCAGGCAATATCAATAACCGCTATCAACTGATCGTATTACGCCCTGGTAAAGGATTAGCAGGTCTTGTTATCCGTACAGGTTCCAGAATGGTTATTTATGATGTAGATATTGCATTAAGTCCTAATGACAAGTTAAGCTATCCCATTGTACTCAGCGAAGCATTGACTTCGATGGTTGCGATTCCGTTATGGAATAATAATCGTGTCTATGGTGCATTACTGCTCGGCCAAAGAAACGGCCGTCCATTGCCTGAAGGCAGTGAAGATTTCCGCATCAATGACAAACTAGGGAGTTTTAGAGATGAGTTCAACGCATAATCAAGAGAAGTTGAAAGAATTATTAACGCAGTATTATTTGAACACTAATGAAAAGATGGTATTTTTAAATAAGAAAGGCCAAGTCATTGCTTTAAATGAAGCTGCTGAAGAAGTCTTTTCTGAAGACAATGATTACAGTCAAATGACGCATGCAATCTGCCGAAGATGCGAAGGTTATTCAAACGAGTTTGACTTAATGTCATGCGAAAACTGCTTCTTAGAAGCGTTGGAAGTCGGCAATGGCAGCTTCCAAGTCTTTATGCGCACCAAAGATGATAAGATTGAACCTTTCACAGCATCTTATGAAGTCATTGATAAAACCAAAGAGATTTATGCATTTACACTGCACAATGTCTCGCCGCAAATCGAACGCCAAGATAGACGCTATCAGCGTCTGATGATGCAAAAAACAATCTCAGCTCAAGAGAATGAGCGCAAGCGAATTTCTCGCGAGCTGCATGATGGTATTGTACAAGAATTGATTAACGTAGATGTGGAATTGCGTTTATTGAAGTACCAGCAAGACAAGGATGAATTGATTGATAACTCTAAACGTATTGAAGGTTTGATGTCGCGTTTAATCGATGATGTACGCAACCTATCTGTAGAACTGCGTCCTTCATCACTCGATGATCTGGGATTGGATGCTGCGTTTCGCTCTTACTTCAAACAATTCGAAAAGAATTACGGAATGCATATTGTGTATCATACCGATTTCTCTTCGCAGCGTTTTGACAGCGAAATTGAAACCGTCATCTACCGCGTTGTTCAAGAAGCTATGTTTAACGCATTAAAATATGCGCAAGTAGACACAGTTTATATCTCACTTTATCAAGGCGAAGCATCGATAATAGCTGAAGTCAGTGATCAGGGAATTGGATTTAAATTAGGAGATAAGGCGAAGGGCACAGGACTCGGACTGTTCGGTATGAATGAACGTGCTGAACTGGTCAATGGTTCTGTCAATATTGATTCGCAAGTAGGACGCGGAACAATTGTAACGTTAGAAGTTCCAATAACTGATAAACGATAGGAGACTTGATGTTGAAAATTGTTATTGCAGATGATCATGCCGTGGTAAGAACCGGCTTCTCTATGATTTTGAACTTTCAAGAGGATATGGAAGTCGTTGCTACCGCAGCTGAGGGTGTTGAAGCATACCAAAAAGTGATGCAGCACCGCCCTGACGTATTAATAATGGATTTAAGTATGCCGCCAGGAGAATCAGGGTTAATTGCAACGAGTAAAATCGTTGAAAGTTTTCCGGAAACTAAGATACTCATCTTAACGATGTATGATGATGATGAGTATCTCTTCCATGTTTTAAGAAACGGAGCAAAAGGTTATATTTTAAAAAATGCTCCGGATGAACAATTGATTTCGGCAGTACGCACCGTTTATCGCGGTGATACTTATATCGACCCTAAGATGACAACATCTCTGGTCAATGAATTTGTAAATAATTCTGATCAAGATGCCAAACGTTCGAATGATCCGTATAGAATTCTTTCTAAACGCGAACTTGAAATCTTGCCGCTGATTGCGAAGGGTTACGGAAATAAAGATATCGCTGAAAAATTATTTGTATCTGTTAAAACAGTAGAGGCGCATAAAACGCATATTATGCAAAAGCTGGAATTAAAATCGAAACCGGAATTAGTAGAATATGCCCTTAAGAAAAAATTACTTGATTTCTAAATCAAGGCTTATTGAACTCATCGTGATGATGGGTTCTTTTTTATGCACAAATTGTGGCTGTATTGTGAAAAATATAGGTGGAAATGAATAGAAAAGCTATGTTGTTTAAGCGTAAACAAGGGATTAGGGAAATGCCGAGGGATTTAAGGGAATGCCCTTATGTTCAATAATTCACCTAAAGACTAAAATATAAAGTGTAAGCAGTATTCCCAGCTGATAAATAAAATAACTTCGACTCAAAAAATATATCAGTGGGGTACTGCTCTTCTTATTAATTGATATGAAAAATGTTAGGGTGAAAAAAATGAACAAATCAAAAGGTGGTTTACAATTAACTGTCCAAACCTTGAGTTTGGTTGCTGGTTTCATGGTTTGGAGTATTATCGCTCCATTAATGCCGTTAATTTCACAAGATATTAAAATTACCAGCGGACAAATTTCTATTGTACTCGCGATTCCAGTTATTTTAGGATCTGTACTGCGTATTCCATTCGGCTATTTGACGAATATCATCGGTGCCAAATGGGTCTTCTTCTCCAGCTTTATTATTTTGCTCGTTCCAATCTTTTTATTAAGCCAAGCGCAATCTGTAAGTATGTTAATGATTGCTGGATTCTTCTTAGGTGTCGGGGGCGCTATTTTCTCAGTAGGTGTTACATCAATTCCTAAATATTTCCCTAAAGAAAAAGTCGGGTTAGCTAATGGTATTTATGGTATGGGTAACCTTGGTACTGCGGTATCTTCTTTCTTAGCACCGCCGATTGCAGGTATGATCGGTTGGCAATCTACAGTAAGACTTTACTTGATTGTAATGGCAGTATTTGCGATTTTAATGTTCTTCTTAGGTGATGCGAAAGAACCTAAAGTTAAAATTCCTTTAATTGCACAAACGAAAGATTTAATGAAAGACTTGCGCTTATACTACTTAAGCTTATGGTATTTCATCACATTCGGTTCATTCGTCGCATTCGGTATCTTCTTACCGAAATATTTAGTGGACCACTTCGAACTTACATCTGTCGATGCGGGTATCAGAGCAGGGGTCTTCATCGCAATTGCGACGACGCTTAGACCTTTAGGCGGTATTATCGGAGACAAAATCGATGCTGTCGAAGCATTGAAAATCGACTTCATTATTATGATTATCGGCGCTGCGATTTTAGGCTTTGCGAATGATATATTTTTCTTCACAGTCGGTTGTTTGACGATCAGTGCATGTGCGGGTATCGGTAACGGATTAGTCTTTAAACTAGTACCGCATTATTTCCAAAAAGAAGCAGGTGTCGCAAACGGTATTGTTTCTATGATGGGCGGACTTGGAGGTTTCTTCCCGCCATTAGTCATTACTTATGTGACAAGCTTAACAGGTACGAGCCACTTAGCATTTATCTTCCTAGCATTGTTTGGAGTCATTGCATTAATTACAATGTGGCATTTAAGCAAAAGAAATCGTGCCTTAGTTTAACCCCATAATGGATGAATGAAAATGTAAATATTGAAGACAGCAGCACAATGGATGCAAGATGAGGCATCTGTTGTGCTTTTTTCATACAGTAAATGCAATGAAAAAAGGACTAGTCAATGCGCTAGTCCTAATCTTATTTGATAATGTATGGTTTTGTTTTAGCCGGGAGATTGCGGTCACGGTTGATTTTGCGTGTGGTCATGATCAATGCTGCAAATGCAATACTGACACTTAACATGGAAGAACCGCCGTAGCTTAATAGCGGCAATGTTACACCTGTTAATGGAATGACTCCAGAAACACCGCCGATATTGACGAAAGCTTGAATAAAGATATAGCTGCCGATACCGATACAAATAGATTTGTAGAAGTGGTTCTTCGTGCGGTTCGCATAGATTAAACACTTGGCTACGATAAAGCCGTAGAGTGCTAAAACAAAGAACACACCGATCAGCCCCAGTTCTTCGGATAAAACTGTAAAGATAAAGTCAGTATGAGGCTCCGGCAAATAACCGAGTTTTGAAATACCATTGCCGAGACCTTTTCCGAAGAGTTTGCCGTTGCCGATAGATATCAAGGCATTGGTTAATTGATAGCCTTCACTGTTTTCATACTTGAATGGATTCAAGAAGACGTTAATCCGATTTAAGCGGTAAATGTTTTTCGCATCAAACAGTAATGTGTAAATCAAATACATAACAATAGGTATCATCGCAATGCCGAGAATTTGGAGCTTTACTTTATTTTTGATATCAGAGTAAAGCAGAATGCAAGCGATAATCGCGACAGTCAGCATCGTACCGCCTAAGTCGCCTTGAAGCAAGACGAGAACTAACCCGAAGCCCAGCAGAAGCAAGGGCGGAATCAAATGCTTAACTTTATAATCCCATCGTGAATTTAAGCGTCTGTCTATAATGTATGAGAAATAAAAGATTGAAGCGAGTTTTAAAAACTCTGAGGATTGAAGGCTGAAGAATCCTAAGCTGAGCCAGTTTTTCGAACCGTTGATTTCTTTTCCGATTAATAAAGTTAAAGCGAGTAAGAAAAAGGTACCGAATAATAATACGATTTGAACATTAGATGATTTGAAAAAATCAATTCTGACAAACTGTGCAAAAAAGATAATGATCAAACCGATGAAAAAGTAGATGGCTTGGCGCTTCATAAAATGGTCGCTTGAAACAGGGAGACCGCCGGTCAAAGAGCCTTTAGAAGCAGGCACCATACTTGCACTGTAAACCATGACAATCCCTATTAAGCCGAGCAGGATAAAGGTCACAATCAAACTCAGGTCTACGCCTTTCATAGCAATCCGTGTGGATTTGAGAAATTTCTTCACGTTAAGTCACCTCTATGTATATCTGTTTTGTACAAACGTGCAAAATATAAGCATTAAATATCTATTATATAGATTTTGTTAACAAGTATCCACTTTAAACAGGTGGAAATTTAATGAAATATGAAAAACATTAGTCATAAAAAAAGAAGCCTTGAGCATAGCCAAGACTTCTAATTTCAAAACTTATCTTCTAACAAGCTTTATTTACTATTTTACGGTATCATAATAACGAATATTGTCTGAAACTTCTTTAAGGTAGAAATTACCTTTAGGTTCAACTTCTAATTCGCGGTCATGATCAAATTCTAAATTGTCGAAGCGTTTGAAGAAAGTTTCATATTCTTCAACAGAAAGTGCTTTGCGGTTTTTCAGCATGGCTTGATGTGCTTCTACATCTAAAGCATCTTTGAATCCATCTGAAAGTGTAGCAGTATAGAATTCGCCGACTGAACCTGAACCGTAACTGAACAATCCGATGTGATCGCCTGCGTTAAGGTCATGGTTCTCAAGAAGTGAAATCAAGCTGAGATATAATGAGCCTGTATAAATGTTGCCGACATAACGATTGTAATCGGTTGCAGATTTATAGCTGTCATTTAGTCTTGCTTGTGTATCTTCTGACGCTGTATCTGTTAGAATAGAATCAAGTGCTTTTTGACCCATCTTTGTGAAGGGAACATGGAAGCATAGCGCAGCAAAGTCAGACAATGATTTATGATAACGTTTCGCGTATTCGTTCCAGCTTTCTTGGAAAGAATGGATATAAGCATCTTTAGATAATTTACCGTCAACAAGCGGGTAAATTTCACCAGATGGTCGCCAGAAATCGTAAACGTCTTCTGTAAATGCAACTGAATCATCATGTAATTCAGCGATGCGCGGGTTGTGGCTGATTACCATAGCGACTGCACCAGCACCTTGTGTCGGTTCACCGCCGCTGTTCAGTCCGTAACGCGCTGTATCACTTGCGATGACTAATACTTTTTCATTAGGACGTGGTACTAAATAATCTTTTGCCATTTGAATCGCTGGTGTCGCAGCATAACATGCTTCTTTCATCTCGAAACAACGTGCAAAAGGTTGAATTCCCAACAGATGATGAATTTGTACAGCAGAGGCTTTTGCGGAATCAATTGCAGATTCTGTCGCAACAATCACCATCGTAATATCTTTCTTGTCTTGTTCTGTTATGATAGGTTGAGCAGCGTTAGCACCCATAGACACAATGTCTTGACTGACCGGGCTTACAGCCATTTCAGTCTGGCCGATTCCAATCAGAAACTTGTTTGGGTCTACGTCGCGTGCTTTTGCTAATTCAGCCATATCTACGTAGAAGTTCGGAATATAAAAATTAAGTTGGTCGATACCAATTGTCATAAATAACCAACATCCTTTCTTGATATGTTAAATCACTTTAAATCATATCAAAAGAGAGTACAAAAATACAATTTTAAATTAGTAGCTAGTGATAAAAAAGGAGACTAAATTATGAGCAAAATCGCAATTGTAAGTGCAAAACGTACACCAGTAGGTAAATTCAGAGGGAAATTAAGAGATTATTCTGCAGTACAACTTGGCACCATCGCTCTAGAGGCAGCCATCGATGCTATCCAACTGCCGAAAGATCAAATTGAAAATGTTATTTTCGGTAATGTCTTGCAAGCAGGCAATGGCCAAAACCCTGCACGCCAGATTTTAGTGAATGCAGGTCTGCCTACAACCACTCCTGGAATGACTATTAATGAAGTATGCGGATCTGGTTTGAAAGCTGTAATTCTAGGTAAACAACTGATTCAATTAGGGGAAGCAAAAGTTGTTGCTGTCGGCGGTGTTGAAAGTATGACCAATGCACCGAAACTTGTTTTGCCGGGCCAAGAAAAACCTGTGCCGAGTTTCATGCATGACGGTTTAACAGATGCATTTGAAAATGTACCGATGGGTATTACAGCTGAACGTATTGCTGATCAATATAAAGTGACTCGCGAACAACAAGATGAATTTGCGGTCAAATCACATAAAAAAGCATTTGAAGCATCAGAAGCAGGCAAATATGACCAAGAAATGATTCCGTTAAAAGATGCTGATGGGGAAGAAATGACAACGGATGAAGGTATCCGCGGCAACAGTAATGTAGAAAAACTTGCGACATTGGATACAATCTTCAAAGAAGACGGTACAGTAACAGCAGGCAACGCTTCAAGTATTAACGACGGTGCTTCAGCACTGATTTTAATGGATGCGGACTATGCACGTGAAAACGGCTATGAAATTATGGGTATTTTAGGCGACTATGCAGAAGTAGGATGCGATCCTGAAATCATGGGTATTGCACCATTCTACGCAGTATCTAAATTGCTTGAGAAAACAGGTCAAACGATTAATGATATCGACTTAGTAGAAATGACTGAAGCTTTCGCAGTACAAAGTATTGCAGTTCAAGATAATCTGCATATTCCGGATGAGAAATTGAATATTTACGGCGGTGCGGTCGCAATCGGACATCCGATTGGTGCTTCAGGTGCGCGTCTGGTAACTTCGCTTGTGCATGAATTGCATCAAGAAAACAAAAAGAACGGTATTGCAACAGCGTGTATCGGCGGCGGCTTAGGCTTAGCATTAGAAGTTGAAAAAGGAGAGTAGTCAGAATGAAAGCATTGGGAAAAGATTTTCGACATTTATCACGTCAAGATAAATTACAACGCTTAGAAGACAACGGCTGGATTTCATCAGAAAGTCATCAAGAATTATTAGACTTGCCGCTGCTTTCAGAAGAAGTTGCGGACAGCTTAATTGAAAATGTAATCACACAAGGCGCATTGCCTGTAGGCTTATTGCCAGAAATCATTGTAGAAGGCAAACACTATGCGGTGCCGATGATGGTAGAAGAACCATCTGTTGTCGCTGCTGCTAGTTACGGTTCTAAACTTGTGAATAAAACAGGCGGATTCAAAGTCGAATCCAGCGAACGCTTAATGATAGGGCAAATCGTCTTTATGGACGTTAAAGACCCGAAAGCATTAGCTGAGCAATTATTAGATAAAGAGGATCAAATCCATCAAATCGCTGATACAGCGTATCCATCTATTCTTAAACGCGGCGGCGGTTACCGTAAAATCGATGTCGACACATTTGAGAATGAACAGCTTGTTTCATTGAAGGTTTATGTAGATACGAAAGATGCGATGGGTGCGAACATGATGAATACCATCTTAGAAGGCATTTCAGGCTTCTTGAAGGGCGAATGGCCTGAGATTAATGTATTAATGAGTATTTTGTCTAATCACGCTACAGCGTCGGTTGTGCGCGTCTCAGGGGAAATCGATATTGAGGATTTAGCACGCGGAGAAATGAGCGGTGCTGAAATTGCAAGACGCTTAGAAGCGGCTTCTGTATTAGCTTATGTAGATCCATATCGTGCAGTTACACACAATAAAGGTGTAATGAACGGTATTCATGCTGTTGTGCTTGCGACAGGCAATGATACACGCAGTGCAGAAGCGAGTGCACATGCTTATGCATGCAAAGAAGGGCAATACCGCAGTATGACTAAATGGGAATATCTTGAAGACAAAGGCCGTTTGAAAGGTACAATTGAGATTCCGATGACATTGGCAACGGTCGGCGGCGGTACAAAAGTCGTTCCGATTGCACGTCTTTCTCAAGAAATCTTGCATGTAGATTCAGCACAAGAATTAGGCGAAGTTGCAGCGGCTGTAGGCCTTGCGCAAAACTTCTCTGCTTGCCGTGCATTAGTATCTGAAGGCATTCAAGAAGGCCATATGAGTCTGCAATATAAATCACTTGCGATTGTCGCAGGTGCCAAAGGTGCAGAAATCGAACAAGTTGCGGATGCTTTAAAACAAGCAGAAACAGCAAATATGGCTAAAGCAGAAGAACTATTAAAAGAATTAAGAGGATAATCATAAAGTCAGAAATATAATATAAAGCTGTAAGCATAATAAAAGCAGCGCATCTTGTTAAACAGGATGCGCTGCTTTTACTTGCAACGTAAATTTATTAGTCGATTGAAATGTTTGAACCTGCGATGTCTTGTTCATCTTTTTTCGGCAATGTCACAGTAAGGACACCGTCTTTGTAAGATGCTGTGATACCGTCGCTTTCAATGTTGCTGAAAGAGAATTCACGGCTGACACTGTTTTCGCTGCGTTCTCTTTGGATTACGCGGCCTTCTTCATTTTCAGTGCGGCTTTCAATTGAACGTTTTGCACTGATTTTAAGTGTGCCTTCGTTGTAAGATAAGTTAATGTCCTTTTTATCAAATCCAGGTAAATCTGCTTTTACAATATATTGGTTATCTTTTTCTCTAATATCTGTTTTAACAGGATTGACCGTTGGAATCTGATCTATAAATTGGCGTCCGAATTCTTTAAAAATGTCAGTTGGTTTGCTTTCGAAAGGCATCTAAAATCTCTCCTTTTTTCATTTAATAAAATCCCGCTTTCTTGTTCATTACCCTTGATTTTCAGGGATAATCCCAGTGAATCTTATGCGAGTTTCTATGATTCATTATACCAAATAGGAGAGGTGATAGATAATTAGAGGCTTTTCGTGTTATTCTTCAGTAAAGTTGTTAACGATAAATTTCGTAAGGACAGATTTAATTGTTTTAGCATCTTCCCATGAGATGTCTAAATCATTGAAAACTTCCATTGAAATCTTAGCAATTTCGTGTCTTGTTTTAACCCCTTGCTCTGTTAAAGAGACTAAAAGATTACGTTCATCTGTAGGCTTTCTTAGTCTTTTAACAAGGCCTTTAGCTTCAAGCTTTTTGATCATAGGTGTCAAAGTTCCCGAATCTAAATAAACACGCTGACCTAATGATTTGATATTAATAGATTCATCATCTTCTAACGCTAAAATGACAATATAAGCGGTATAGGTCAAACCGTACTTCTTTAGATGAGGTGTATAGCGTTTGATGATCTCTTTAGATGACACATAGAATAAAAAACATAATTGTTTTTCCAGAAAGTTGTTAGACTCATGCAATTAAATCACTCCTTATTTAAACCAACGATATTATGAACGCTTTCACTTGTCAAGAAGTAATTTCATCCATATAATTTACTGTGTTTAAGAATGATGATTCAAATGAGCGAAATAACATATCTTTTGCAGACAAACATATATAAAGGAGATAGTTCAAAAGATGGAAAAACAATTATTTGATGATGTACTCAAAGCACGCAAATCGGTGAAAGTATACGACAAGGATGTCAAAATTTCACATGAAGAAATGGATGAAATGCTGGAGAAAGCTGCTTTAGCACCTTCATCTATCAATATGCAGCCTTGGAGAGTAGTGGTTGTTGACAGCGAAGCAGGCAAAGAAAAGCTGCGTCCTATCGTACAATTCAATACAAGACAAAATGATACTTCTGCCGCTATGGTTGTTATCTTCGGCGACCTTAAAAACTATGAATACGGCGAACAGATTTATCAAGGCAATGTAGATAAAGGCTATATGCCGAAAGAAACAAAAGAAGATTTATTATCAAAATTCATTCCGTTTTATAAAGGTTTATCATTACCGCAAATGACATCAATCGTTAATATCGACTGCAGTTTGTTTGCGATGCAGTTTATGTTAGTAGCAAAAGCGCATGGGTATGATACGAACCCTATCGGCGGTTTTGATAAAGAAAATATTGCGGAAGTATTGGGACTTGATTCTGACCGCTATTTACCGATTATGATTGTAGCAGTAGGTAAAGCAGACCAAGAAGCCCACCAAACGTATCGTTTAGACCCTGATGCGTTCAGACGTTATTTCTAAGCGGATTATCGACAATTTTGTTACAATAATGGGAAATGTGTAACATTGTTGAGCAATTTCATTCATACTTATACAGATAGAGATGTTTAAAAGGTATGATTTTTAGGGCTAAAGGAGTCTAAAGATGAAGAAAAAAGTGTTTCATATTATCTTAATAATTATTGGTTCATTAATTGTCGCAACGGTTTTTTTCTTTGGTTTGAAAATGTATCAAGGAAAACAAAACTTGAAATTGGTTGATCAGTATATTGCGGAACATCATCTGCAAGACAAAATCAAATCTGAAGAAAAGAAATTTAATGCGAAAGACGGCGTTTACTATAAAGAAGTAGTGTTCAAAGATGAACCTGAATTGACGTATGTAATTCAGCCGATGGCTACTTCAAAAGGGTTATTTGCACAAGCATTTGATACGCAAACAAGAAAACACATCAAAAAAGCCAAACATAATTTCTTTGATGACAATTATAAGCTTAAATAACCGAGCAAGTATGTTAGAATAAAAATGATTAAGACATTAAACACCATGTATTGTGTTTAGTGTCTTATTTGCGTTAAATTAAGATTGAATTCAAAAATTCGTGATAACAGTATGAAAAATGTATCACGACTTATTAATGTTTGATTAAGATTATCGAAATGGGATATAACACCTTTAGTATCAGCAGAGAGAAAAAACATGATAGGAGGGACGCCTGTGACACACAGAAATCAAAAACGTTGGCCAGGGTTTGTATTAGTGATTATCGGTTCAATCTTTTGGGGTGCTGGCGGGACAGTATCGCAATGGTTATTTGAACATATTCACTTGCCGGTCACGTGGTTCGTGGGTGTACGTTTATTAGTATCCGGATTACTATTAGTTATTATTTCATTCTTCTTAGAAGGTAAGAAGACCATTACAATTTGGGCAGATAAAAAAGATACGCTCAAATTATTTATTTATTCACTCATTGGAATGTTAGGTGTGCAGTACTGCTTTATGGCAACCATTCATTATGGTAACGCAGCAGTCGCAACGTTGCTCCAATATTTAGGTCCCGTAATTATTATTTTATATTTAGTAGCGGCTAAAGTGATTAATTTCAGATGGAAAGAAGGCATTGCTGTAACATTAGCGCTCAGCGGTACATTCTTACTGTTGACGAATGGATCGCTTGCGACTTTATCTGTACCGATGCCGGCCATCATTTGGGGTGTTATGTCTGCGTTTGCGATGGCATTCTATACGATCTTCCCAGTACAGCTGCTTGCTAAGTGGGGCACAGTCAATGTCGTCGGCTGGGCAATGTTTATCGCAGGGGTATTCTTGAACTTCCTGCATCCGTTTTGGAAAGTAGATATTTCAAACTGGGATTTTAAAGTTTTAGTTTATTTATTTATCGCAGTCATCATTGGTACGATGTTTGCGTTCTGGCTATTTATTTCCAGTCTGAAATTCTTATATCCGCAAGAAGCCAGTGTTCTAGGTACAATCGAGCCGTTAACAGCGATTTTATTATCTGTTGTGTGGTTAGGGGTATCCTTCGGATTATGGCAAGTTGTCGGTGTTTCATTCATCGTATTGATGGTTATCTTCTTAGCAGTGGTCAAAGATTAACTTAAATAATTAGGATAGAAAGTAATCAGAGTCTATAGGTGTTTAATTCCACTTATATAGTATATAATTCTATACTATTAGTGTAAAATCATCTTAAACTTTTAAACTTTTCTATCCTAATTATTTTTTTTCTGATATAATTAAACAATGTCAGAAAAAGGGGAGATGCATCAATGGCTTTATTTAAGAGAAAAATAAGTTTACCAGTGCAGGTTATGATTGCGCTTGTTCTAGGTGTTGTTGTAGGACTATTACTATATGGACAAAAAGACATAGCGAATTACATTCAACCGCTTGGTGATATATTTTTAAACTTAATTAAAATGATTGTTATTCCGGTTGTATTTTGTTCGCTGGCCTTATCTATCTCAGGTGTAGGCGAATCTAAAACAGTCGGACGTTACGGACTTAAAACAATCATTTACTTTGAAGTGATTACAACTATCGCAATTGCATTAGGTGTTTTGTTCGCGAACATATTTAAACCGGGGACGGGATTAGATCCGAACAAATTACCGAAAGGTGATATTTCGAAATATGAGTCATCAGCGCATGCAGCTGAACATTCTACATATGGCAATCATTTTATTGATACCATTGTAAATATCATTCCGACGAACTTTTTCGAAGCATTAGCTAAAGGAGAATTGCTTCCAATCATCTTCTTCGCGGTATTCTTTGGTTTAGGTATCGCAGCAATCGGAGAAAAAGGTGAACCTGTGAAAGCATTCTTAGGCGGAGTGTTAGAAGCGACTTTCTGGATGATCAATAAAATCTTAAAATTAGCGCCGCTTGGCGTGTTCGCATTTATCTGTGTAACTATTATGACATTCGGTGCTTCCGCATTAATTCCACTTGTGAAACTTGTACTTGTGGTAGTCGGCGCAATGGTCTTCTTCGTTGTCGTTGTCTTAGGCATTGTAGCTAAATTATGCGGCATCAGTGTATTTGATATTATAAAAGTATTGAAAAGTGAAATTTTATTGGCATTCTCAACTTCAAGTTCTGAAGCAGTATTGCCGGTAATGATGAAAAAAATGGAAAACTTCGGTTCGCCAAAAGATATTACGTCATTTGTTATTCCAATCGGATACACGTTCAACTTGGACGGTTCAGCGTTGTATCAATCGATTGCGGCTCTATTCGTAGCGCAAATGTACGGTATTCATTTAAGCTTAGGCGAACAATTAGTCTTAATCTTTACACTTATGATTACATCAAAAGGTATGGCAGCTGTACCAGGTACCTCTATCGTTGTTCTTTTGACGACATTAGGTTCTATGGGCTTACCGGCAGCCGGCTTAGCATTAATCATCGGTGTCGACCGTATCTTAGATATGGTACGTACATGTGTTAACGTCGTAGGTAACGCATTATCTACAGTTGTTATTGCTAGATGGGAAAATGTATTCGATAAGAAAAAATCAGAAGAGTACTTAAAATCGATTTAAGCAGTAATGCAAGTCAATAGGCTTACAGCCTAAATCTAAATTTAATTTTCTGACATACTAATTTGTAAAAGAAGAACCACCGGTGCCAAAAAAGCATCGGTGGTTTTATTATCTCTCCATATTTCAGTATTTGAATTAATGTTTCATGTCATGTATTTTCATCATCAAACCGTGCGGAATATCATCATGCTGCACGACTTTTTTCTTTGAAAATTCATCAGAATCTTTCTTTTTAACTAGTAAGACAAAGTCGCCTTTTTTCGGTTGGAATTGATCATCTGTTTGAATTTTGACGTTTTCCTCAATATGGTTATCTTTTTCGCGTACCATTTTCTCAACTGTTTTAGAATCTTTCATGATACCGTAATATGTTTCTTTTTCGCCTGATGTCATCATCATAATGACTAAAACGACACATGCGATTGCAAGGACTGCAATTAATACGATACCGAGCGTTTTACCATTCTTTTTCATGTATGTAAAACTCCTTTCTTTTTCTTCTTTTATATATACCGAAAATCATGAAAAATTGCAACGAATCATAAATAGGACGTCTTTGTTATAATGAAATAAGCATAAGTTAAAGGAGACCCAGCATATGAATTTTATTGTTTATTGCGGTGCCAGCGAAGGCAAAAATGAAATATATCGTCAAGCTGCACAACAATTAGGAGAATGGATGGCGCAAAAAGGCTATGGTTTAGTTTATGGCGGCGGGAATATCGGCTTGATGGGGAAACTTGCAGATACCATTAAGCAGCATAAAGGTCATGTCATCGGTGTGATGCCGAAATTTTTAGAAGAAAAGGAAATTGCACATCAAGGTTTAGATGAATTGATTATTGTAGATACAATGGCTGAACGTAAAGCAGCTATGCTTGAAAAAGGTGATGTATGTATCGCATTGCCTGGCGGCCCCGGAACACTAGAAGAAATAACTGAAATGGTGTCATGGGCAAGAATCGGCCAAAATGATAATCCTTGTATCTTTTTTAATGTATCAGGGTATTATGACAAAATGGCTGCCTTTTATGATCAAATGGTGGAAGAAGGATTTGTCAGTCAAGCAGATCGCGATTTAATCTTGTTTACAGATGATTTTGATGCATTAGAAGATTTCATTCATCATTATGAAGCACCGCATGCACGTAAATATAATTAAATAAAAATAGACATCATGCATTAAAGCCTGTGCAGACTTTGATGCATGATGTCTATCGTTTGAAGCGATAATTTATATTTTGCCTTTTCGCCATAAGAATAAGAATACAATCGCGACAATAATCATGGAAATACCTAAGGTCGCAACCCAAGAGGTCGGACTATGGTCATTGAGCGGTAAAGGTACGTTCATACCGAAGAAACTGAAAACCAATGTCGGTAAAGTTAAGAATACTGTAAACAACGTTAAAGTTTTCATAATGTTGTTCATATCATTAGATAGCAGTGATTCATATGAAGTTGTGATACTTTCTAAGATACGTGTGTGCAATTCAGTTGTTTCGATGGCTTGGTTGGTTTCGACAAACAAGTCTTCGATTAAATCTTCATCTTCTTCAAAGCGTTTAATCGGCGGTAATTTAAAGAGTTTTTTGAAGACGTCTTCATTACCTTTCAACGCAGCTAAGAAGTATACCAGACTTTTCTCGACTTCCATGAGATTATACAGTTGTTTATTTGTGACTGTTTTTTTCAATTCACGTTCAATACGTAATCTTGATTTATTAAGCAAACGCAAGTTGCGGTTATAGTGATTAGAAATCGTGACTAAGATATTCAACGCAAACTGGCTGCGGTAATGCAAGTTCTGGCTGGATTTTGTGAAGGTGTCTAAAAACTCTACTTCATGATCGCAAACAGTAATCAGACGGCCGTGACCAATAATAATTCCCAGCGGAATAGTCATAAAGGATAGAATCTTATGATTATTTTTATTAACGATCGGAATGTCGATGATGATTAGAGAATATCCGGTTTCGTCATCAAATTCGACACGGGCACTCTCATCGGCATCCAAAGGGTCCTTTAAGAAGTCTTCTGGAATAGTGAAACGCTCAATCAATGATTCGACTTCTTCTCTTGAGGGCTCAGTGATATTAATCCACAAAGCGTCTTCTAAAGAAGTAGTATGAATATCGTGATGAACATTGTGTTTGTAAGCTGTAATCATTCTGAAGCTTCCTTTCTATGAATAAATCAAACAAGGTAGTTTAAACGCAGTACTTTAAGTTAAAAATAAAGAGAACGTATTGTCCGATTTATTTATTATATGCTACATAATAGTACCATAATTTACTGATTTGTGTAGTCTAATTATTAAAGGATGTGACGAAATGGCAACAACAATTCAATACTTGTTACGTATGATAACGAATGAAATGAAAGTGAAAGCTGACCATTTGTTAGAACCTTACGGGATTACTCAAGAACAAGCGCAGACACTGCGCTATATTTATGAAAGTGATACAGGCAAAGTAGCACAAACTGATTTGATTCAAATTTTCAATCGCAAGGGTCCGACAGTAAGCAGTGCGTTAAGAAGCCTTGAAAATAAAAAGCTGATTGAACGTATTAGTGTGCCTGAAGATACACGTAAGAAAGAAGTCGTATTAACAGCATTAGCAAAGAAAGATGTCCGTGAAATCATTGCGATTTTGGATGAGGTAGAAGCGGTTTTATTTTATGAAATACCAAAAGCCGATCAAAATGCATTAAAAGAAATTCTCTATAAAATGCAAGATAATCTGCGTACGCTTGATTCTGAGGCAGGACCTTTTTAAAAGGTTGTTCCGTGTGTCAATTTCATGACGATTTGTACATGACTTTCTGAAAGCATTGGCATCCTTTATAATAGAGAGGAATACTATTAGGAGGAAACAAAAATGCGCAGAATTTTGTATACATTTTTAACTTATACAATTATCGGCTTGCTCAGCGGTGTATATTATCGCGAGTTGACTAAAGCTTTTGAGTTCACAGGCAAAACGCAATTGTCGATTGTGCATACGCATCTGTTAATGCTGGGTATGTTCATGTTCTTGATTTTAATTGTATTTGAAAAACTATTCCAATTAAGCAAGTACTACTTATTTAATTGGTTTTATTATGTTTATAATATTGGGGTTATCGTTACAGTGGCACTACAAGCGATTAAAGGGACAATGCAAGTTACAGGAGCAAGTATTTCACCTGGAATTGCAGGCATCGCAGGATTAGGCCATATGACTTTATCAGCCGGGTTTATTATTTTATTCTTCTTATTGAAGAAAGCTATATTAACCCATCCGATAGAAGGACAGCAAAAACACAAAAATTAAATGTATATGCAAAAGACGCAACATGGTGCGATGTTGTGTCTTTTCTTTATAATTTGATAAAAGTTAATATCTTCTCGAGACAATATCATGTAATATATAGATGAGAACAATTTTCAATACGAATTATGCAGCACAAGAAAGAAATTAGGGGGCAAGCATAATATGAAAGATTTAACAATTATCGGCGGGGGACCTGCAGGCCTCTATGCGAGCTTTTATGCAGGACTTCGCGGCATGAGTGTGCGTTTAATAGATGTACAAGAACAGCTTGGAGGCAAGATGTGTCTGTATCCTGAAAAGATTATTTGGGATATCGGCGGTGTTGCGCCTAAACCGTGCTATCAAATTACGAAAGACTTGATTGAACAAGGGCTTCATTTTAATCCGGAAGTCCGTTTGAAAGAACGTGTCACTGACATTCATAAAGTCAAAGAACGTCATTTCAAAGTGACAACAGACCAAGGACAAGTTTATGAATCAAAAGCAGTAATCATTGCGATCGGCGGCGGTATTATTCAACCTAAGCCTTTAAAAATCAAAGATGCTGAGCGTTACCAAATTACAAACTTGCATTACGTCGTACAAAAGCTGTCTCGTTTTGCGGATAAAGATGTCGTGATTTCAGGAGCAGGCAATTCTGCGATAGATTGGGCATGTGAAATCGCACCTTATGCGAAAAGCGTGCGTTTAGTTTACCGTAAAGATAAATTAACCGGATTTGAGGCAATGCAGGATAAATTATCTGCACATGGTGTGATACAGCACTCGAATAGCCAAATCACAGCGTTGATCGGTGATGAAAAGCAGGAGAATATTCAATCGGTTGTTGTGGAAAACAGTACAACAGGAGAAGCAGAAACCTTATCCGTAGATGATGTCATCATTAGTCATGGCTTTGATATTGAAAATCCGTTATTAGAAGAAGCCGCTACGAAACTCGAAATGATGAATGCCTATCAGATTAAAGGACAGGGCAATACGACAACGAGCGAGCCAGGTGTTTTTGCATGCGGAGATATTATTCATCACGATGCGAAAGTACACTTGATCGCAAGTGCCTTCAGCGATGCAGGCAATGCGGCGAACTTAGCCAAACAATATATTGAACCTGAAGCACCGGCAGAAGGTTATGTTTCAAGCCACAATGAGCACTTTAAAGAAGCAAACAAAGCCATCATTCAACAATATAATGAACAATAATGAAACAAAGGAAAAGCATTCGGAGCAAGCGTCTCTGAATGCTTTTTGCATGCAAAAAATGCCGCACTCAAAAAGTACGGCATTTCGATATGTTACTTATTGTCGAAGTTTACAGTAGTTGCGGAAGTACGTTCGCGCAATTCTGCTTCGATTTCTTCTAAACTGCGTCCGCGTGTTTCTGGCAAGTATTTAGTCACAAAGATTGCGGCAAATACGCCAATCACTGCGAAGATTAAGAAGACGCCTTGTGTCGGCAATACTTCATTTAACATAGGGAAGAATTGTGCAACTGCTAAACTTCCTAATGATAAAACAAGTGCTGCGATACCTGTTGCGGCACCACGTGCACGCATAGGGAAGAGTTCCGGCAGCATAACCCATAGGACAGGGCCCCATGAGAAACCGAAGAAAATAATAAAGATTGTTAAGCATGCAATGATAATCCAAGCAGATGATTGGATACCCATTGACCAGATTAAGATAGCCATGATGACTAATGAAGCCACCATACCGATATTTCCGATTAACAATAATTTCTTACGGTCGATTTTATCAATAATCATAATAGCGACAATCGTTACAAGTACGTTGACCGTACCGATACCGACTGAGCCTAAAATAGATGCTGAGTCACCTAAACCAGCCTTAACGAAGATGGAAGGTGCATAGTAAATAATTGCGTTGATTCCGATAATTTGCTGGAAGAGTGCGAACACACAACCGATAATAATCGTTGGGCGCAGCCAAGGTGATTTTAAAACATTCCATGTACTTTCTGAAATTGCATTGATTTCTTTCATTTCAGCAATTTCATGATCGATTTGGTTTTTAGGGAATGTTAAGCCCATCACTTTACGTGCCGCATTTTCACCGCGGTGTTCCAGCAGCCATCTTGGACTTTCCGGCATAAAGATAACGCCGACTAAAAGAATGACAGATGGTACAACTGCAAGTCCTAACATCCATCTCCAACCTTCGATGCCTGCAAAAGCGTAACCTGTTAAATATGAAGCCAAGATACCGATAGTAATCATCAGTTGGTTTAATGAACTTAAAGAACCGCGTGATTCTGTTGGTGCCATTTCTGATAAATACACAGGAACGATAGCTGTAGAACCACCTACCGCAATACCGATAATAAAGCGGCCGAGAACTAATGTTGTTAAATTAGGTGCCAGTGCTAATACCAATGCGCCTACTATGTAGATAATCGCAATGATAAAGACAACGCGTCTGCGTCCCAATTTATCTGATGACGGTCCGCTGAAACCAGAACCTAATATCGCACCGATTAACATGGCTGATACAACAAAGCCTTCTGTTGCGCCGGTTAACGGTATATCATCAGGAATATAAAGCAGGGCACCAGAAATAATACCCATATCATAACCATAGAGCAATCCGCCGAGTGCGCCTATGAAGAAAATGAGGTTTTTGTTAAACTTCTTTCCCATTATGATAACCTCCTATTTAGAATTTAATGTAAATTAAGTATACGCTTTCATTAAATTAAAGTAAATAACAATATAATACGACTTGTCCAATAATATTAATTAAAATATATTGTAATTATGAAATTCAAATAAAAATGCAGCAACTTCATTTGAAATTGCTGCGAAAAGGGAGGGGATTATTGCTGATCAGGGTTGATTTTAACGACAAAACGGCCGCTGGATTGATTATTCAACATTTGTTCCATAGCATCAGGTACTTCATCTAATGAAATGACTTGTTTGATAGAATGCAAAGGCTCTGGTTTTAAATCTGTCGCCAGTCTGCGCCAGATTTGTTTGCGTATTTTCATAGGTGTTTCTGCTGAATCTACCCCTAAAATACTATTGCCGCGTAAAATAAACGGTAAGACAGTTGTCTCGAAATCAATACCTGCAGTGTTGCCGATTAAAGCGATGCTGCCTCTGTTTTTTAAGCGTTTGATAATATCTCCGACATGTTTGCCGCCTACAGGATCAATGACTGCTTGCCATTCTCTTTTACATAACGGCTTTTCTGATTCTCGTTCGACACGAGGAATCACTTCATCAGCACCGATAGATTTTAAATAGTCTTCATTTTGCTGGTTACCGGTACTTGCGACTACTTTATAGCCGATGGCACTTAACATCATTATTGCCAAGCTGCCGACGCCGCCGCTTGCACCGCGTACAAGGACAGGCGAACCTTCGACAGTTAATCCGTTGTCCTCAAGTTTTTGGATTGCTAAACCTGCGGTATAGCCTGCAGTACCATAAATCATTGCTTCTTCAAGTGTCAGATTTTTAGGAAGCGGGAGTATCCATTCTTCTTTAACACGTGCAAGCTCGCTTAAGCCGCCATGGTGCGATACACCTAAATCATAACTTGTCGCAATCACTTCATCTCCAGGTTGGAAGGCAGAAGTTTCAGATTCAACTACTGTACCTGCTAAATCAATCCCTGGAATAATCGGATAATCTTTTACTACACCAGCACCTTTTTTAGCTGCGAGTGCATCTTTATAGTTAATACTAGAATAGGCTACGCGTATTAATACGTCGCCTGATTCGATTGTTTCTATAGGTAATGTTTTTAATTGCGATTTGACTTGATGGTCATTCTTTTCTGCATAATATGCGCGGAATGTCTCTGTCATATCTTTCATTCCTTTCATTTTCATAATTAAAGAAATGTTAACACGAACATAGAACCAGCAACAAATAGAGTGGCTCAGTTTAATACATGACTTGTGTCATAATAATTTTTTGTTAAAAGAATTTTTACATTTTCAATGTTTATACAATATAATGGAAGTGTATAAGTTAAGAGATGATACCATCAAAACATTGAAAGTACATAAGGAGGAGAACGTATGAAAAAGTTATTTGCCGGAGCATTAACGTTATCATTAATTCTTGCCGCTTGTGGTAATGATGACAGCAAGAAAGAGGATGAAAACAAAGATAAAGACCAAACAACACAAGAAAGCAAGAGCAATGATAAAGAAAGCAGCAAGGATAAAGAAGCTAACAAAGATAAAGACAAAGCAAGCGAAGACAGTAATGCTTCTGACAGCGATCAATCAAGCGAAGACAAAAATGCCTCATCTAGTACAAGCGGTGAAGGTGCAAATTCATCTTCAAACAGCGAAGGAGCTTCTGATTCAAGTTCAAACAGCAGTGCTGACAACTCATCAGCATCTTCAGGTGCAGCCGCAGGAGCTAACGGCGGACAAAGCGGAGATGTTAACAGTCAAGCAGCTCAAGGTCAAAATACACAGCAAACTGCAGGTCAAAACAGCACTCAAGGCAGCCAAGCACAACAAACGGGCTATGTAGCACCTTATCAAGGTCAAAATGCAGTACCAGCAGCAAGTACAATCGGACAAGCAGCTGTGAATGAATCTACATTACGCGTATTGCCGAACTTCCCGCAATCATTGCAAACAGCTCAAAATGCTGCAGATGCAATTAATGGACAATCTAATCCGTACAATGATTTTGGTGTACAAGATAACGGAAACGGCAGCTATTCATATGTATTCAGCTTCCGCAACCAATCACAACCAGGCACATATTCATTAGTCACTGTTAATCAGCAAGGTCAAGCGGCAGTCATTGATCCGGCATACGCTGCAGGTCAATAAACCGATAGCATCATTACAAAAGTATTGAAACAAGTATAAAGCAGATGAGAACAAATAAATGCTCAGCACATCTTCGTGCTGAGCATTTTTATCTTCTATTCAGGTTCATGATTTGCGGCGTTTCGAACGCTTCGGCAATTGCTGCACAATCAAACTGGAAATCGTTTCGAAAGAATGATTGTGACGATTGACAAACGGATGATTAATCAGTGGAATAGATTGGTTGATTAGGGCATTTGTCAATGCTTCTGCGCTGCTGTATGCAACAGGTTCAAAAGGTTTCATAACTTCATCATAAAGCCCGCGTTCTTGCTGGTAGCTGTCTAAATGTGGAGTATAAAGTGCTACAGGTTTATCTATAGTTAATGCATCAAAGACGACAGAAGAGTAGTCGCTGATTAAAATATCGCAAGCGAGTATTAAATCTTGTGTTTCAATATTGCTTGCTGGCTGAATGACTTGTTTTGAAAGTGATGTGTCTTGTGTTTCATCGCTTTCGATATGACCGCGGAATATCACATTATAATGCTGAAGCAGTTCTTCTGAAATAGACAAGTTATCATCTGGTTTTGGATTTGTTTTCCATGTCGGCAGATAAAGCAGTGTCGGTTTATTCGGATCAAGCTTAAGTGCTTGTTTGATAAATTGCACGTAAGGCTGATCGTTTTGCTTATCTAACAAGTAGCGTACTCTTGGATAACCGCAAGCTGCTATTTCCGTATATTGCATCGGAAAGGCGGTCTTGAAAAGCTCTGCTGCTTCTGAACTGTCGCAAATCAAATAATTCTGTTGGAGCCATTTATTATATTTGCGTGCACGGTAATTATAAATTTCATGGTTTTGGTAGGGCTCTCGGCTGTCTAAGAACAGTTGTTTTAATGGTGTGCCGTGCCATAGCTGAATAATTGTTCCATTTGGCTGCAATGTATCAGGAATATAACTTTCGCTGATGACGACATTGGCATTTTCAATCAAATCTTTTGTGTCTTCATGTTCTGGAGAGACAAAGTGTGGGCCTGTCGCATCATCTGTAATATAGAACGCAGGATATTTTGAGTAATGTTTTGCAAAGTAATTGAATAAATAACGTGAATTACCTCTAAAGCCGTAATCAAATCCTAAAAAGACGACGGTGCCGTTTAACGCTTTCTCTTGTTTTTCGTATATATTACTCATGCTTTGATGATTTTCATAACTGCGATCTAATATCATGCTGGTGATAAAGTGGGGCAGTTTAAAGTGCGTCTTCCATAACCAGTTATCGACAAAGCGAACAGGTTCAGGCAATGTAGTATTTCTGAATTTGAAAGGCGGCTTTTGATGATGCAAGTATGCCAGTTTATTTAAATTAAATTGTGTAACTTTCGCATATTCATGATGTTTAATACTTTGATAAAACGATTGTGATGTTCTTAGATGTGTTTTAAAGTCGAAGATCACATGTCCGTTCGTTTCGACTTGTTCAGATAAAAGCAATGCGGCTGCTAAATCAAACGCTGTTTCGCATTGGAAGGTATTAAGTGCTGTGATAGATTGCTTAATACTAAAAATCATATTCGGGAAATGATTAATGTTATTCATCCATGTATCAAAGTCGACAGCAGTATCCGCAAAATAGCGGCAATCGTTTTGATAGTAAGCATCTACTGTGTAATCTACAACAATAGATTGTGATGTATTGCGTGATTTCAGCGCTGACAATTGGTCGGGATAGATATCTATATTTAAGTCAGAGGGGATAAAATGCGTATATCCTTCTTCAAGGGCTGTTTTAAGTGTAAACAACATTTTATCGCCTGATTGATATTCTGTTGTTAGTATTTCCATAGTATGACCTCAGTTTTATAATATTAAACTATATTTTAACATTTTGTTCATTAACTGTGAAAGAGAACCTTTTAACATTTAAGCAACATCTTGCAAGTAAAGTTGGAACTGTACTATTATTTCAAAATATTGTATTATAACAGTTTGTTTTCTGAAAATAATATGTAAGCGTATACATTGGTGTATATGGGATTGACGTGAAAAAACAGTTTGAAAAAATTTCTGAAAAAGAATTGAACAGCTCGTAAAAACATGTTATATTATATGTGAAATAAATCACAAACTAATGTGTGATTAGATTTAAAGGCCTACTAAATTAAAATTGAAAGAGAAGAGGAAAGTATATGTTAGTATCTTCATTTGATCCGTTCCACAATTTAGTTTTATCGAGTATTGTGGCTGCAGTACCGATCATATTATTCTTGTTATGTTTAACTATCTTTAAAATGAAGGGGATTTATGCAGCATTAACAACTTTAGTTGTAACTTTGATTGTAGCAGTAGTCATATTTAAATTACCGGCTGTTATGGCAGCGGGGGCAGTAGTAGAAGGAATATTCCAAGGCTGGTTGCCAATTGGTTATATCGTTATCATGGCAGTTTGGTTATACAAACTTTCTACCAAAACTGGACAATTTGCGATGATTCAAGACAGTATCGCAAGTATTTCTCAAGACCAGCGTGTACAGTTA
Organism: Staphylococcus sp. EZ-P03; assembly: GCF_003344575.1. Taxonomy (NCBI): domain Bacteria; kingdom Bacillati; phylum Bacillota; class Bacilli; order Caryophanales; family Staphylococcaceae; genus Staphylococcus; species Staphylococcus sp. EZ-P03. Next base: position 149,753 of record NZ_QPMO01000001.1, read on the forward strand.
TTATTAATCGGTTTTTGTTTTAACGCATTCTTAGAAGGTGTGGCAGGATTCGGGGTTCCTATCGCAATCTGTTCTATTTTATTAATCTATTTAGGTTTCAAACCACTTCAAGCAGCAATGTTATGTTTAGTTGCTAACTCAGCAGCAGGGGCATTCGGAGCAATCGGTTTACCAGTAGCTGTTATTGATACATTGAACTTGCAAGGCGGTATCACTGCACACCAAGTATCTAGTTATTCTACATTTACATTAGCGTTTATCAACTTCTTTGTACCATTCTTATTAATTTTCATTATTGATGGATTCAGAGGTATTAAAGAAACATTACCATTTATTTTATTAGTATCAGTAATCTTTACAGTGTTCCAAGGTGCATTGACTTTATTCCAAGGTCCGGAACTTGCGGATATTTTACCTCCGCTCGCAAGCATGGGTGCACTAGCACTTTTAAGCCGCAAAGTTCAACCGAAACATATTTTCCGTTTGGAGAAAGATTCAAAACCGCCAGTCACTCAGAAATTAACAGTGAAACAAATCCTATATGCATGGAGCCCATTCTATATCTTAACAATCTTAGTTATGTTATGGAGCATGCCATTCTTTAAAGCACTCTTCTTGCCTGGCAAACCATTGCATTTCTTAGCGGTACAATTACCATTGCCTGGTACATTCAGTGAAGTGACTAAGAAAGCTATTACGCTTAACTTGAATATCATAGGACAAACAGGTACAGCGATTTTAATTACAATTATTATTACAGTATTATTATCTCAAACAACTACCTTTAAAGATGCAGGGCAATTATTAGGTGAAACATTTAAAGAGTTATGGATTTCTGTTATTACAATTTGTTTCATCTTAGCCGTTTCAAAACTTACAACATACGGCGGTCTAAGTGCTGCAATGGGACAAGGTATCTCTAAAGCAGGCGGTATCTTCCCATTATTCTCACCAGTATTAGGATGGATCGGTGTGTTCATGACAGGTTCTGTTGTTAACAACAACTCACTCTTTGCGCCGATTCAAGCATCAGTTGCAGGTCAAATCGGTGTCAAAGGCGGAATGTTAGTTGCTGCGAATACAGCAGGCGGGGTAGCTGCGAAAATTATTTCACCGCAATCTATCGCCATTGCGACAGCAGCTGTTAAACAAGTGGGTAAAGAATCAGAACTCTTGAAAATGGCATTGCGTTACAGTGTAGGTATGGTTATCTTCATCTGTATCTGGACATTTATCTTATCTTTATTCTTATAATTACAGAAGTTGTGAATATAAAAAACGGAGCCGAAATTTCGGTTCCGTTTTTTTAATGTAACTACTTATTCTATTTCTTCAGTTTCAGGTTGAGGTGCATGAATTGCTTTAATAAAGTCTTCATATACTTTGTCAGGCGAATATTTTGCGACCGTTTCAAATGCACTTTCAATTATTTTGCCTTGTTCAGAAGGCGGTGCAGTCATCACATTTAAAATATGTTCTGACAGTGAAACAATGCTTTGATACTCTGCAAGGAAACCGTTGCGATTGGTTTGAATTAAGGTTTCCGGGCCAGTATTGCCTTTATAACTGATGACAATACTGCCTTGATTCATAGCTTCTAATATCACCAAACCAAATCCTTCATTGCGTGAAGGGACAACTGTAATGGTACTTTCAGCTAAACGCAGCGGCAGATGCATTGTCGCTGGATAAAGCTGAACAATATCATTGAGTTGATGCTGCTGGATAAATTCTTCAAGATCGTGTTTTTGCTGGCCGTCGCCGTAGATATGCACTGTATAGTTCATATCACGCAAGCTGTCTTGTATATGTTCGACACTGCGCAGCAGCAAGTCGAAGCCTTTTTCATATTCTAAGCGTCCCGCCGCAATAATCTGCGGTTTTTTAGGGATTTCGATTCTCGGTTCATTCATCATATTAGGTACGATATAAACCGGTGTTTGAATCACTGATTGGAATGCTTTGCGGTCTGCGTCTGTTAACACAGTGATACGATCTAAATCTTGATATGCGGCTTGGATTTCTTGACGATAGCTTTTTGAGTAAGCGTCCCAATTCATATGTTCCATACCGACAGTTAAGACATCTTTCGGAGCATAATCTGCGACCAGCAGGTTATAGCTTGCACGTGTGCCGACTAAGACGTCTGTATCGATTTCACTCACAGCAGTTACGATTTTCTTTTCGACATAGCTTGAAAACTGCGCTAAACCTGGTTCGTTTTCAGTAATAATCTGCGGTTTGATAAATGGTGTCCATTTGCGGATACGGTTCATGAAAATATCCATCAGATTTTGCGGGCTGAGATTATAGTCGACCAGCGGCTGTACTTCGATATCTTGATGAAGTTTAAAATAAGGTGCTTTACTGCCTTTGAATACGGAAATAATTTTTACCTTATGTCCTTTGGCTGCCAATACGTTAGCAAGTTGTGTGACGGCTTTGACAGTGCCACCCATGGAATAAATATTATGCATTAAAAAAGTGATTGATTGCACGTGGTGTCACTCCTCCCATTGAATTCCTTTAATTATATCATAGTCCAGGGATCACTATGCAAAGGTAGATGCTTTGATATATGTTTTGTGCATCAATTTAAACACGAAAAAATAATAATCTATTGAATAACTATCCTTACCCCTTTTGTCTGAGCATAAATACGTATATAATAAGAGAATAGAACGAAATACTTAGCAACACTATTTTGACATAACTTAGGTATGTTATTTTTTTAAGACTGTGGTAAAGCGCTTTCTCAAGAAAGGGTTGAGGTCATGCTTAAGCAGATGTCATCTTCATTATTAAAAAGGGGGCTGTATTTGTTATGAGTTCAGAACATAGCAAAACAGATGTCATCTTAATCGGTGGCGGAATTATGAGTGCGACATTGGGTACATTATTGAAGAAAGTTGCACCAGAAAAAGAGATAAAAGTATTTGAAAAGTTAAGCGAATCAGCACAAGAGAGTTCTAATGCATGGAACAATGCGGGCACAGGGCATTCAGCATTATGCGAAATGAACTATACAAAAGAAATGCCGGATGGTTCTTTAGATATTTCAAAAGCTTTGAAAATCAACGAGCAATTCCAAATTTCTAAAGAATTCTGGTCTTATTTAGTGAAACACGGCAATTTGGATCATCCTGAAGAATTCATTCACACTGTACCGCACATGAGTTTTTGTATCGGTGTACGCAATGTCGACTTCTTAAGACGCCGTGTCAAAGCTTTAAAAGAAAATGCATTATTCAACGAAATGACAATGACAGAAGATAAAGACCAAATCGCACAATGGCTTCCTTTAATGATGGAAGGGCGTAATAACCATATTCCAATCGCAGTAAGCCGTGACGAAACAGGTACCGACGTCAACTTCGGAGCATTGACGCATAAATTATTCGACTTCTTGCAGCAAAACCAAGTAGATGTTGAATATGAGCACCAAGTGACTGATTTAAAACAACAAAAAGACGGCACTTGGAAAGTGAAAGTCAAAGATTTAACTACAGAGGAAACAACAACATATATTTCTGACTTTGTATTTATCGGAGCTGGCGGTGCGAGCTTGCAGCTATTGCAAAAAACGCATTTGCCGGAATCTAAACATATCGGCGGTTTCCCAGTCAGCGGTTTATTCTTAGTATGCCAAGATCCTGAAGTGGTAAATCAGCACGATGCTAAAGTGTACGGCAAAGCAAAAGTCGGTGCACCGCCGATGTCAGTACCGCACTTGGATACGCGTTATATCGACGGCAAAAAATCATTGTTATTCGGACCATTCGCCGGCTTCTCACCTAAATTCTTGAAGACAGGTTCAAACATGGATTTATTCAAATCTGTGAAACCGAATAACTTGTTGACGATGTTATCTGCAGGTGCGAAAGAAATGAAATTGACGCAATACTTGATTTCTCAATTAATGCTTTCTGATGATGAACGTATTGAACAATTACGCGAATTCATTCCGAATGCGAAGAAAGAAGATTGGGAGATTGTCGTTGCCGGACAACGTGTACAAGTGATTAAAGATACAGACAAAGGCAAAGGTACATTGCAATTCGGTACAGAAGTTATCTGTTCTGAAGACGGCAGTCTTGCGGCATTATTAGGTGCGTCACCAGGTGCATCAACTGCAGTAGATGTGATGTTAGATATTTTACAACGCAGTTATAAAGATGAGTTCCCAGAATGGGAAGCACGCATCAAAGAAATTATCCCGTCATTCGGTAAGAAATTAGCAGATGAACCTGAATTATACAAAGACATTAAAACAGATGTTGAAAAGTATTTGAAATTAAATTAAGGCATTCAAGCTATAATATAAAAAAATGCTTCGGCAGGAGGAATTTTCCTTACCGAAGCATTTTTGTTTTGTCTTATTATTTGTAAATTATAGTTTAGAATGGTGCATGTCATCTGTTTCAGCTGTTGGCAGTGTGAGAATAAAGGTACTGCCTTCGCCTATAGTACTTTCTACTTTGATGTCGCCGCCATGAAGCTGAACTATCATTTGTGCAATAGCTAAACCTAAGCCGTTGCTTGTGGCAGACGTATTGCCTTTATAAAATCTTTCGAATAGATGGGCTTGAACCGCATCTGACATTCCTGGACCGTCATCAGCAATTCGGCACTCAACCGTATGATTTGATTGCGTAAGCTCTATATCGATACTGCCGCCTGCTTCTGTATACTTAATGGCATTCGTTAAAATGTTGTTAAAGGCTTGGTATAACAGACGGTAATTCCCTTTAATTGTGATCTCTTGCAAGTCAGTCATTATCAGCAAGTCTTTATCATCAATTGCATATTGTTCATGACGTACCATCACTCTCAGCATTTGTGCGATATCAATCTCATCGTCGTAATCCAAATGGTCATGATTATCGAGTTCAGCTAACAATAAGAGGGCACGTGTCAAATTGCTTAATCGGCTGGTTGTTGTATGAATCTCGTCTATATAGTACAAGCGGCTTTCTTTATCTTGTGCTTGGCTGAGACGATCCAGTAATTGATGAATATGTGTCAGCGGTGTTTTGATTTCATGCGAAACATTTTGTACGAAATGCTGGCGCATGTCATCGAGCTGTTTTAAGGAAATACGCATTTGGTCGAAGCGGTATTGCAACGTACCTAATTCATCATGGCGTGTCACAGCAATCGGTGTTTTAAAGTCGCCGTCCATTAATCTGTTCGTCGCATGTTTCAACTGCGTAATCGGTTTGATCAATGTGTATGTTGAACTGATAATCAGCAGCATAGAAATGATTAACAGTAATGCGATGAGGACAGCTAAGAAGATACGGAATTCACTAAAGGATTTACCGATATCCGGTCTGATAAAGACTGCAACAGGACCTTCTGAAGTGTTAAAACGCGTGCCGACTGTATTCTTTGATTCATTATCAAAGAAACCTGTCACAAAGAGCTGATAGGGGTGATTTTTTATACCATGATAATCGTTGCCTTTAAAGACCTTATCAATATTCTCTTTAGTCAGATTTTCTCTTCTGAATGCTTCGCCGTAAAATGTTTTCTTATAAGATGTATCAATAGTTACGACTTGGAAGTTAAGGTCGCTTAAATGTTTAAAGTAAGCTTTCATATCTGTTGTATGGGATGCTTTTTGATATGCCTTAGCTTCTTGTAAAGTTCTCATAATCTTTTGGTCATTAGAAGGTTTTAATGCGACATGATAATACATATTCGTCAAAATAAAACTGAGCACAGCGCTGAACAGCATAATGACAATCGTATAAATCGCAATTCTCGAATACAGCGACTTAAACATGGACTTCTACCTTATAGCCTAAACCGCGTACTGTTTCAATACTGACATTACTGCCGATCTTTTTTAAACGGTTGCGCAGTCTTCTTATGTGTACATCGACGGTACGATCATCACCTTCATAATCAAAGCCCCATACACGTTCAATACATTCTTCTCTTGAGAACACTTGCTTTTCATGACTGGCTAACAGAAAGAGCAAATGAAATTCTTTATTCGGCAAGGTCATAGTCTTCGTATCGCAAGTCATTTCCAAATAAGACTGGTTCAATTTCAAATTGCCGATTTCAAGTTCATTTTCTGCGTTGATTTGATAACGGCGCAAAACGGCTTTAATACGAAAGATTAATTCCTGTACTTCAAACGGTTTCGTTACATAATCATCTGTTCCTGTTAAATAGGCTTCTTCTTTATCGCTTAAAGCATCCCGAGCTGTAAGCATAATCACAGGCATTTCATAATCTGCTTTGATAGCGTTGCATAATTCAAATCCATCCATACCATCCATCATAATATCCACAATCGCAATATCTGCCTGATTGGTTTCTAAATAGTTTAATGCATCTTCGGCATTAGAATGGGTTGCGGTTTTAAATCCATCACGCTCTAAATAGGAAGAGACGTAATGAAGGATTTGATAATCATCATCTACTATTAAACAAGTTGTCATCCTCACCACTCCTAACAATCATTTAGATTAATTATACATTTTGCGAATCGGCTAAGACAAATTTGTTAGTTCTAAAGAAAAGTGAACGTTGTTCATATTCAGTTCACAATGTGTGCATACAATATAAGTATCATAAAAGAAAAAGGAGTCATGGAAATGAAATTAGCATGGAAAGAAATGGTATTTTACAAATTCAAATACATTTTAATAATGCTGATTATCTTGCTGCTTGCAAGCATGGTGTTATTCATCAGCGGTCTTGCTCAAGGACTCGGACGTGAAAACATTTCAATGCTTGACAACATGAATGCAGAGAAATTCGTGGTGCAAGATATGAAGGAACCTGTCATTGAGAAATCAATCATCAATGACGAAAAACAAAAAAAGGTTGAGGATGTCACAAATGCAAAACCTTTCAAATTAGCACCTCAGACAATAAAAACAGATAATTCAAATGACCAAGATATACTGCTTATCAATCCTGGTAAAGATTTCAAACCTTCATTAGCAGAAGGGCATTATCCATCCCGAGATAATGAAATTGCAGTTAATAAAAAATTAACAGCAGAAGGCCTTAAAGTAGGCAGTAACGTAGAATTCAAGGACAGCAATAAAACGTATAAAATTGTCGGTTTAATGGACGATGCAATGTATTCTCATAGTTCAACAGTGATGACGAATAAGCATACATTCGATCAACTCGGTAAAAAAGCTGCAACGTTTTATCCATTAAAAGATGTATCTAAAGCAGATGAGAAAAAAATCAACGATATTTCAGGTGTGCAAGTGGTAACACAAACAGACTTGACGGATAATATTCCAAGTTATAACGCTGAACAAGCACCCTTGAATATGATGATTGTCAGCCTATACTTGATTTCAGCAATTGTCTTAAGTGCATTCTTCTATGTTATGACAATTCAAAAAATCTCTGAAATCGGTATTTTGAAAGCAATCGGTATTAAAACAAAACACTTATTGTCTTCATTAGTTTTCCAAATCTTATTAGTGACAATGATCAGTGTGTTACTGTCAGTCTTGATTATCAGCGGACTCAGCATAGTGATGCCAGTCAGCATGCCGTTCCACTTAACAACGAATAATATGCTGCTAGTCGTAGGTGTATTCATTGTTGTTGCAATTATCGGTGCGACATTATCATTCATTAAATTAATTAAAGTCAATCCTATTCAAGCAATCGGAGGTGAAGGTTAATGACTTTAGAAGTAAAAGATATTAAAAAATCATTTGGTACTGGGGAAGCCAAAACGGATGTATTAAAAGGTGTAGATTTTGAAGTCAAACAAGGTGAGTTTATTATTTTAAGCGGTGCCTCTGGCTCAGGAAAATCAACGCTGCTCACAATTTTAGGAGGCCTTCAAGATCAAGACTCAGGAGAATTGCTGTATAACGGTTCGCCTTTATTTACGAAAGCAAAATCAAAATCAGATATGCGTCTGACAGAAATCGGATTTATTTTCCAAGCTTCGCATTTAGTCCCATATTTACCAGTAATTGACCAATTGACAATTGTAGGTCAAGAAGCGGGATTATCTAAAAAAGAAGCGAAAACACGTGCAGAACAATTATTAGATCAAATCGGTTTAACACATCGTCTTAAAGCATTTCCATATATGTTATCAGGCGGTGAGAAACAACGTGTTGCTATCATGCGTGCATTTATGAACAACCCTAAAATTATTTTAGCGGATGAACCGACAGCAAGCTTAGATGCGCATCGTGCGACAGAAGTCACAAAAATGATCAGTGAGCGTATTAAAAATGAGAATATGGTCGGTATCTTAATTACACATGACCGTCGCCTTTTTGAATATGCAGACCGTGTTGTAGATTTATTCGATGGTAAAATCATCAATAAAGAAGATGAAAGTGAACTAGGATAATATTAATTGAGTCGAAGCAGGATATAGGGAATGAAAAAAGTTGGGGAGCAGCCCCAACTTTTTGTTTATATTCAGATATATTTCTATATATATAGAGGTTATTTTAAATGCAGAAGATGAAGCAAAGATGGGTGCTTAATAAGCATGCTGGCGATAAATAAAGCACCGAAATAAAAAGTTAACAATAACTTATAGCAATACATCAAAGCAAAGAAATCTCGGATTAAAGCAGTATCGAAAAATGGATAAGGTGTACGGCTGCCGACACCGACAGCTTTGATATTTAAGATTTGAGCAAAACGTAAAGCACGCAAAATATGAAATTGGCTTGTTACGATGGCGATTTTAGAAAATGCATGGTCTTTTAAAATGTCTTTAGTGTAAGCTAAATTTTCATACGTACTATGCGATTGATCTTCTAATAATATACGCGAGCTTGGGATATGTTGTGCGATTAAATAATCACGCATGGCTTCGGCCTCTGATACACGTTCGCCTTCGCCTGTACCGCCGCTGACAATAATATGGGGTGTGCCTTTATGATTTTGATAAAGTGCTGCGGCGCGATCTAAACGCCATGCCAGCATTTGTGTGACTTGTTCACGATATAATCCGGCGCCTAAGACGATAATGGCATCAATAGGATCATCCAGTGTCAGCATACTAAAAGCAGAAGACCAGCTGAGATAATGTACAAAGGCAAACAGTGTTGTGACTGTAATCCATCCTATCCATAAAAACAATGCATTCATAAAAGGAACAGGAATATGGCTTAATAAATTCAAAGCGACGGCTAAAAATGCAATAGCTAATGTCAGTGCGCAAATTCTGGCAAAAAACATTCTGGCACTTTTCCATTCCAAAATCACACGATGTTTAAACAACAGCAACCCTGCACCAATGACTGACACAATAGCCAAATCAAATGGGAAGCTTGAAGTGATTAAATGAATTAAAAGTACGATAAATCCGCTAACCAGTGTGATAAAGAATGATGTGATATTCAATCTGCGATACGGATTAAAAAATAAATAAATGTAACTGCATAAAATCAAAAGACTTAAAATTATTGATAGTAGTAGCATTTCAAACCTCTATTTGTAAAAAATTAATTACTTTCATATTACCCTATTTTTCCTTATGTTTCTTCAGATATGATATGATGGTTTCGACACATTGAAAAAGTGTAAAATAAGTCATACTGTCAAAGTAGTGAATTTAACGAATATTTATCATAAGAAGGAGACCATAATGAAGAATATAGAACAGCATATGCAGTTTATGGGGATGTTCATTGAAGATGTTAATACGTTAATGGCGAATCTTTTAGAAGATTTGCGCAACGAATTTAATGTGTCGATCGAGCAATCACAAGCTGTATTGTTACTAGATAATAATAAATCATTAACTTTATCAGAGATTACAGAAAAACAAGGGGTCAATAAAGCGGCAATCAGCCGACGTGTGAAAAAATTGATTAAACTCGAAATGATTCAATGGGAGAAACAAAATGCGAGTGTAGATCAGCGTTTGAAATATGTGCGTCTGACAGACAAGGGGCGCGAATATGTGGCACGTTCAAAAGCGATTATTAATGATGTAGCGACATATTTGCTGCAAGATTTGACAGAATCACAAGTTGAGGCGACTGCAGAAAATTTAGAAATTGTGGATCGCCGTATTAAAGAATACATTCAAAAAATTCAATAAGAAGAACAGCTTTAAAAATCGGTGCATTGTGGTGATGCGCCGATTTTTAATATATATGAGGATAATGTTAAGCGCTAGGTCTAATTACTGATATAATAAAAAGGTCGAGTCTACTATAATAGAAGTATTCTAAATTTAAACCAACAAATTTGCAGATATAATTTTACATTTATGTAAATTACGTGTAAAATTTGTGCGGGTAAATTGTTAAGCAATCAATTTGGACATTTCCTAGGAAATAATAGTATATAGAATAAACGAAAAGCGAGGTGAACGATAAATGGAGCAATCCGATAAAACTGAGACGTCAGAAAGCAGAAGCCGCGAACAACGTATGAAGACCAATCAGAGTCTGCGTAAAATTGTGCCATGGGGTATCGGCATCTTTATTGTTATTTTATTAATCATATTGTTTTTCTTATTAAGAAATTTCAATACGCCAGAAGCACAAGCCAAAATTTTAGCGAACGCAATTAAAAATAATGATACGCAGCGCATTGCGACCATTTTAAGTACTCTCGATAATAAAGTAGGCACTGATGAGGCAGAAACATATATCAAATACATTAAAAGCGAAATCGGGATGAAGCAGTTTGATAAGGAGCTGCAAAAGACGGTGGACGAATTAGAACGTAATGAAAAAGACGCCAGCTATATTAAAACGCCTGATGGCAATAAAGTGCTGCGGATTACTAAAAACGGCCGTCGTTTTATCTTCTTTGATAATATTAGTTTCCAAACAATTACGAAAAAGCCGATTATCAAACCTAAAACAAAGACAACTTATATCTTCAGAGCAGATGATAAGAAGCGAAAAGTCATTGCTGAAGCGAATGAATCGACAATGCTGGGTAATTTCATTCCAGGAAATTATAAACTTCCGGCAACGAAAGAAAATTCAAACGGGAAATTCAACGGCTATTTAACGTTCTCATTCAAAAACAGCAACAGCGAAACAGTGGATGTACATGAAAACTTCCCTGAAGCCAACTTGAATATTAAGTTGGATGGTGCGGATAAATTAGATGATAAACATACAAAAGTGAAGATTAACGACAAGACGTATAATTATGATAATTCACGCTTATACGGTCCGTATCCGGTAACGGCTAACATTGAAGTTTCAGCTGAAGGAAAAGCGAAAGGTAAAACATTTAAATCAGATTCGGTGAAATTGTATCCGAATGATTTGAAATCTAATACACCTGTTACGCTGCGCTTTGAGAAAGATAAGATCAACAAATATGTAGAAGAAAAGGAAAAAGAAGAAAACAGCTTGAAAAATAAGCTTTCTCGTTTCTTTAATAAGTATACTTCTGCATTGAACGAAGCATCATTCGGCAATAATTTTGCGAGTGTGTCAAAGTATCTTACACCCGGCACCAAAAACTATGACAACATCAGATATCAAATCCAAACAGGCCAAGGCGTACAAAATTGGTACCAAAGTCCGCAAGTCATGGATGTTTCTACTGAAGGCGTGCATGTTTATGCCAAAGTGCTGAATTTAAACAGCCAAGGTGTCTGGGTGACTTCTACGTATAAATTACAAGATGTTAACCATAAGTCAGATCAACTACCTGAAGAAGATGATTTGAAAATCATCAGTTATAAAGAATAATAGAGAAGAATTCGAAATACCCTTGCAAATGGGATACGATGTAGCGTATCGCTTATGCAAGGGTGTTTATTTTATCTGTGCCGGTGTTTCAAACGTTGTATTATTTTGATACTAAGTATAATATGAGGTTATCAGCTTAATCGAAAGAGAGAAAGAGGTGATTGGGTGAAGCAGAATCATACATACCAAAAAAAGCTGCCCATCTTTTTAATTATAATATTAGGTGCACTGACCGCAATCGGCGCACTTTCTATAGATATGTTCTTGCCTGGACTGCCGCAAATCAGAGCAGACTTTAATACAACCGCATCTGCATCGCAATTAACCTTAACTTTATTTATGGTGGGATTGGCCTTCGGCAACCTGATCATGGGACCTTTATCGGATGCTTACGGCCGCAAACAGCCTTTAGTTATTGTAATGGTGATTTATACCATCGCAAGTATCGGCATTGTCTTTGCGACGAATATCACCATGATGATCAGTTTAAGATTAGTTCAAGGTTTATGTGCAGGTGCAGCAGCAGTGATTTCACGTGCGATTGCGAGTGATATGTATCACGGCAAAGCACTGACAAAGTTCTTAGCAGTATTAATGCTGGTGAACGGTGTCGCACCGGTCATCGCGCCTGCAATCGGCGGGGGAGTCTTGATGTTTTCAACGTGGCATATGGTCTTTATTTTAATGACGATTTTCGGTGCTTTTATGATATTTTGTACCACAGTACGTGTACCGGAATCTTTAAGCAGACAGTCTCGTCAATCTGCAGATATCCGCAGTATCTTAGCACAATTTAAAGTGCTGCTCAAACAGCCGCGTTTTGTGCTGCCGATGCTGCTGCAAGGTATGACGTTCGTTATTTTATTCAGTTATATTTCAGCTTCGCCTTTTATTACACAAAGGATCTACGATTTGTCTCCGCAAGCATTCAGTATTATGTTTGCGGTCAATGGTATCGGTTTGATTATTTCATCGCAGCTTTCAGGAAAGCTTGTAGATTACTTTTCACCGCTGTCTATTATGCGCGGCTTTACGTGGGTGCAGCTTACCGGTGTTATCATGATTACAATCGTATTAACACTGCATTTGCCGATAGTATTTTTATTTATCGCCTTCTTTATATTGGTCAGTCCTGTTACTGGGATTGCGACACTCGGCTTCTCAGTCGCTATGGATGAACGTACTGGAGGCGGCGGCAGTGCATCGAGTTTATTAGGTTTGGTTCAAACATTAATCGGCGGCATCAGTACCCCTTTAGTGGGATTGATGGGGGAGAAGAGTTATATTCCGTATTTGATGATCATTATGACTGCGGCTGTTGTGCTGATTATCCTGCATATCATTACAGCGAAGGTCTTTAGAAATAAGGCAGCAAATTGACATCAGCGTATACAATGTAAAAAGGAAATGTCCCCATGTATTGGACATTTCCTTTTTTAAATTCAAATTTATTTTCTCATTTTTATCGTGTTCGTCAACATTGTTTGTGCCATTGCTTCTGGTGTTTCATCACAGTTGCGTCTTAACCATGTGTGAATGACTCCGAACTGGCCGCCGATTAAATAATTCACATAGTAGATATTATCAGTGACATGCGTATAGTCGTCTAAAAGTTTTTCGTAAGATTGATATGTAAATTTGGCCATGTCTATAACATATTCTTTTTGAGGATGCGTTACAAAAACAGCACGAAAGAAACGCTGATAACGGTAAATATACATGAAGACAATACGAAAGAATTGGAGCAGTTTTTGATTATCTTTCAAGATCTTGTCAAAATTGTTGTAAACAATGTTCATCAAGCGCTGATAGCGCTGCTTATGATAGGTTTGGATTTGTTCGAACAAGTCATATTTATCCAAAAAGTAGACATAAAAAGTGGAACGATTGATACCGCTGTAAGCACATATCATTTTAATGGTGATTTCATCCATTGCATATTCTTCCATTAAATCGATTGTACTTCTGAAGATTTTGATACGCGCTTGTTTTTTCACTACTCCTTGCACCTCTTTAATCGGCCGACACATTTTTTAAAAGTGTTGGTGTTTTTTTAATTTATACGTCTCTATACTATATAAAGTAACTTTTAAAAGCAAACAGGAGGAAAGGTGAAATGAAGAAGTTAATTATCATTAACATTGTGACGATTGTTGTATTAGTCTTGATCGGCATCGGCGGATTTTACTACTACAATCAAGCCACAAGCTATATTAAAACTGACAATGCGAAAGTAGACGGACAGCAAATCAAAATCGCAAGTCCAGTATCAGGAAAAGTAGAATCATTTGATGGAAAAGAAAACAAATACTATAAAAAAGATGAGCAAATAGCGGAAGTTACAGGTAAAGGAGAAGACGGTTCTCCTCAGAAAATGGATATTAAAATGCCTTCAACAGGTACCATTGTGAAAACAGACGCAATGGAAGGTGCAATGGTTCAAGCAGGTTCACCGATTGCATATGCATATAATTTAGATGAACTGTATATCACAGCGAATGTAGATGAAACCAAAGTTGCGGATGTAGAAAAAGGGAAAGATGTAGATGTTAAAATTGATGGCCAAGGTTCAAAAGTCAAAGGCAAAGTAGAACAAGTCGGCAAAGCAACGGCTTCAAGCTTCTCATTAATGCCTTCATCTAACAGCGACGGCAACTATACAAAAGTTTCGCAAGTTGTCCCTGTGAAGATTTCATTAGAATCTGCGCCAGCAAAATCTGTGGTTCCAGGTATGAATGCTGAAGTAAGTATTCATAAGTAAGGAGGTCATTTTATGACACTTGCTTTAATTATATATATTCTAGCTGCAGTCATGCTTGTTGTGCTGATGAATATCCTGCTTAAGAAGCACAGCAGCAAGAAAGCAGCACGCCAACCTGAACACAGAGCACAAACATCTGCTTCTGAGGCACATCAAGATAATCAGCAAGCACTTTCAGAAACTACTGAACACTATCAGCAGCAAACATCAGGTATGTATCGCTTCGGTAAAGGTGTCACACGTAATATCGTGTTAGCTGCTATGTTGTTTGGTATGTTTATCGCTATTTTAAACCAAACATTGCTGAATGTTGCGCTGCCGAAAATTAACAGCGACTTTAATATTTCAGCTTCTACAGGCCAATGGCTGATGACAGGCTTTATGTTAGTTAATGGTATTTTGATTCCGGTCAGCGCGTTTTTATTCGACCGATTTTCATATCGCAAACTTTATTTATTCTCATTAGTTATCTTTACCTTAGGGTCGCTTGTCTGCGGCATCGCCTTTAATTTCCCTATTATGATGACAGGGCGTGTCCTCCAAGCAGCCGGAGCGGGGATTTTAATGCCGCTGGGTTCTAATGTGATTATGACAATCTTCCCGCCTGCTAAACGCGGGATGGCTATGGGTGTGATGGGTGTCGCAATGATATTGGCACCTGCTATCGGTCCGACATTATCTGGTTATATTGTGCAGAATTATCACTGGAACCTTATGTTTTACGGCATGTTCTTTATCGGTATTGCTGCTTTGGTCGTTGGATATTTCGGCTTCAAAATTTATCAGCATACCGCACAGCCTAAAGCAGATGTGCCGGGTATAATTTTCAGTACATTAGGCTTTGGCGCTTTGTTATACGGCTTCAGTGAAGCGGGTAATGCAGGATGGGGCTCAACTGAAATTGTCGTATCCTTTATTATCGGCGCAATTTTTATTGTGTTATTCGTCATCAGAGAATTACGCATGAAGGCACCGATGTTAAACTTTGAAGTCCTGAAGTTTCCGACTTATACATTAACGACAGTGATTAATGTAATTGTCATGATGAGCTTATACGGCGGCATGCTGCTATTGCCGATATACTTACAAGACTTGCGCGGTTTCACTGCTATCGATTCGGGTCTTCTTTTATTGCCGGGTGCTTTAATGATGGGACTATTAGGTCCGGTTGCCGGGAAGCTGTATGATATGATCGGCATCAAGCCTTTAGCTATTTTCGGTATCGGCGTTATGACCTATGCGACATGGGAGTTGACGCACTTAACGATGGATACACCATATGGACAAATAATGGGTATTTACATTTTGCGTTCCTTTGGTATGGCGTTTATTATGATGCCGATTATGACAGCTGGTATGAATGCATTGCCGGCACGCTTGATTTCTCATGGTAATGCTTTAGTGAATACACTGCGTCAGTTAGCAGGCTCAATCGGAACGGCGATCTTAGTGACTGTAATGACTACACAAACGACAGAACACTTGAATACTTTTGCTCAAGATTTAGATAAAACTAATCCCGCATTGCAAGACCAAATGAAAACAATGGCAATGCAATATGGCGGTCAAGAAGGTGCGATGAAAGTGATCATGGGCTTCTTGAATAAACTTGCGACAGTTGAAGGTGTGAATGATGCCTTTTGGATTGCTACATTATTCAGTGCCATCGCATTTATTCTCAGCTTCTTTATTCAAAGCAAGAAGAAAGCAGATGCACTCGCACAACAGCATGAAAAATAAATTGATATGATGATAGAAACGACAGTCAGGCGACTGTCGTTTTTGCATTATAAAAAAGACATCCCAAATGTTGGAATGTCTGATAGTTATTTAATGCGCACACGGCGGTTTCTAAAGAATAAGCTGATAAATAAGAGTGCAAAACAACAAGCGAGTAAGATTGTCGCATTGTTTAATGCATCGCCGGCAATTAAGATTTTATCGGGTTCTACAGTAATGAAATATTGTTTCAGAGTTTCTGAAATACGTTGTGCTGTTTCGTTTACAATGTAAGTTAGCCCGAATGGAATGACGAACATAATTGCGATTAAAACCATATTTACAATCTTAATTGCGGTACGGTTGAAAATCAGTGTCAAAATCGTAAGCAATATACTGATTAAGCCGACAAAGAAGAAAGCGATGAATGCGAATTTGATTTTGCTGATGTTGTCTTGCAGCTGATGCAGCTGTGTTAAATCAAAGTTCTGGCTCGAGATATTCTGTAATGTTTCTTGGAAGTTTAAGAGCTGTGAAAAGTGAATCGGTTCATTAACCAAAACAATCGTGAATATGGATTCTTTAAACATGCTGTATAGTGAAATAACAGTAAGAATCAATACGATAATTTGAATAATCAAGCTCACATAGGAGCGTTTTCTTTTTTTAGCGAAATATTTTCCGCGCTGCAAAGTACCGCGTTCTAATGGTTCCTTCGCATAAGGTGCTGCCGCAGTGTCATAGTTTTGAGGCATGGTGATACAATTCTCCCTTCAAAATAAGCATCATTCGTAAGTTATGCTTATCATCTATCTTCAGACTGTATTGCTTTTATTTTAGCACCAATACTTTGAATTATATAGGCTTTTCCTTGTGTTTCGTAAAAGTCGGCTAAAGCTAAGCCTTCATGATAATAATCTTTTTGTGCTGTATGTTGCGGCTTGAAACTTTGTACAGCAGCTGCGATGTCTTCTTGGTGGGCTGCGACAGTTTCAAGCAAAGCTGCATCAGAAGGTGCTGCTTGCACCTCGATTTCAAGCGCATGTATCATTTGGCGTTTTCCTTGAATGACAGCAAGTTGAATTCCGCGTTCGAATAATTTATAGTCAGGTCCTTTGGTGACATTTTCTTTTTGCTGATTAAGTTCACTGAGTTCTGCTTTGACTTCATCAGACAAATCCAAAAGGTGTATTAAAAGCGGTGATTGTAAAGATTGAGACATAGTTATTCTCCTTTTTGCGGGATATCGATACGATGTCCTAATTGTTTCGGCCATTCTATATCAGGTTGAATGCGATAGTAATGAGCCACATTGTCTTTAAAAGTGTCTGGGAAAGGTGCGGATTTTTCAGTGCTGCGATCTATGCCCATCATCATTTGTTCATTCGTTGCGACCATATCTCCGTCTGCATTGCGCATAATTAAAAAGAAATGGACACGTTTATAATCATAGTTGTAAATATAAATATCGACTTGATACGTATCATCCAGTTTAAGCTGTTTCATAAATGTTGTATGTTCTTCTAAAGTGAAGATAGTATAATTTAATTCATTTCGTTCTTCTAATGACAAACCGCTTTGATAATTGAATTGATTCGTTGCTTGACTGAAAGCTTCGTTGTATTCAGAATCATGCATGTGCTGATTGTGGTCAATCATAGAAGCTTCGACTTTGCCGTGAACTATAAATAAATGTTCCATAAAACAAAACTCCTTTAAATAGATAAGTCTATCATACTAAAAAAATCTATAGGCGACATGGAATTGAAACATGGTAAAATAAGCGTATGTTGAAAAAGGGAGGAAAGCCGCATGAGCATGTCGATTTATTATCAAACGAAGTCGCAAGGCCTGACAAAGGCACCAACAAGTCAGGCAGTGCCGAAAGATGCGACAGTTGTTTGGTATGACATTAATGAACCGACAAAAGAAGATAACCAATGTTTATTAAATGATTTTGATTTTAACCCGTTGGAAGTGGATGATACGATTCATGCAAATCCGCGGGCAAAATATAAAAACTACCAAAGTTATCAAAACGTTGTCTTTCATCGTATCAACGCTGATGACTTTAAAATTCAAGTCCTGAATATTTTCATTAAAGACAACTTGTTAATTACGTATCATCATCATAAAATCGAAGAGATTGATACTGTATTGAAACAAGTTAAAGCCCACTATGATCAGGATTTAGATTGTGAAGATATTGTATTGTATATTTTAGATCATATCGTAGATAACTATTTCAAATATGTGGATGACCTTTCTGACAAGGTATTTACATTTGAGGATGAACACGGTACAGATCGTTCTAATAAATATATGATGGACCATTTGTTTGATTTGCGTTCCGATATGATTAAGATGAATCGTGTAATCATGCCGATGAAAGAATTGATAGATACATTAGAATATTCAAGCGGTTTAGTCCAAGACAAACGGCATAAGATGTATATTCAGCATATTAAAGACCATATTGCTAAAGAGGAAAGTATGTTGAAGACGGCACAAGATATCACAAGAGAAATCAGGGATAATTTCGAATCCTATACGACCTATCGTATGAACCGTGTCATGCAGATTTTGACAATTGTATCTATGATCTTTATGCCGTTAACTTTATTAGCTGGCATTTATGGTATGAACTTTGAATTCATGCCGGAATTAAAATGGCATTACGGCTACTCTATGTGCCTCGGACTCATGGTCATTATCACGCTTTGGTGCATCTGGTTCTTCAAACGAAAGAATATGTTATAAAGAAGTGTGAAAATGAACGTAATAACTGGAACGTTTGTAGTGAGATTGATACACTTACACTAATATACGATAGAAAAGAAAGTAGGAAAGATGATGAGTGATTCTAAAAGAGAACAACGAAAAGATGATCATGTTAAAATTGCGATGGCTCAATCAGACGCACAATTAACTGATTTCGATCGCATCAGATTTGTACACCACTCCATTCCGAGTGTGGATGTGGATCAAGTAGACCTTTCTGTTGAATTACCCGACTTCAAATTGAATTCGCCGCTTTATATCAATGCGATGACTGGCGGCAGCGAATGGACAAAGCAAATCAATGAAAAGCTTGCGATTGTCGCAAAGGAAACAGGACTTGCGATGGCAGTCGGCTCTACACATGCCGCATTGCGCAATCCTAAAATGGAATCTACCTTTACAGTTGCAAGAGAAATGAATCCGGATGGTATTATTTTCAGTAATGTCGGTGCTGATGTACCTGCAGATCTTGCGAAACAATCTGTAGAGATGCTCAAAGCTGATGCACTCCAAGTGCATGTGAATGCGCCGCAAGAATTAGTGATGCCTGAAGGCAACCGTACTTTTTCTAACTGGATGGATAATTTAAACCGTATTGTAAAGACAGTGGATGTTCCAGTGATTGTAAAAGAAGTCGGCTTTGGTATGAGCAGAGAAACAATGGAAGCGTTAAATGAAATCGGTGTACATTACGTTGATGTCAGCGGCCGCGGAGGCACTAACTTCGTCAGTATCGAAAATGAACGCCGTGATTTAAAAGATATGTCTTATCTTCAAAATTGGGGCCAATCTACAGTGGAATCTTTGCTTGAAAGCAAAATCGTTCAAAGTCATATGTCTGTATTTGCGAGCGGCGGTGTACGCAATCCGTTTGACGCAATAAAATGTTTAGCATTAGGCGCAGATGCGGTAGGCATGTCTCGTCCGTTCTTAGAACAAGTTGAAAACAACGGTGTAGAACAAACAATTGAGTATGTCGAAGCATTTATTGAACAAATGAAGAAAATTGCGGTAATGGCAAATGTGCCGAATATCGAAGCCATTCATAATTTAGAAGTAATTTATGATCAAAGTCTGCAAAACTGGATACAGCAGCGCAACTTAAATCAATAAGCATAACTTTTCGTTTAAACATAAGGAGAGCGGTTCAACTGGTAGAGGGTTGAACCGCTTTTTAAGTAACAAATTGGTTTTAGTATGGGCAATCACGAAGAGCAAGACAATGGTTTGCTCTGGTAACGCTTACACTAATTATAAGACATTATTTTGCGTAAAGCAATTAGAACATAAAAAATAAATTGAAAATATGAAATAAAAACACTGTAAAATAACTTAAAGGATAAATGCTTCAAAATAGTACAAAGTGGAAACATTTGGATATATTAAAGGTGAAAACTGACATTCAAATTCGTGAAAATCCATGTTAATTTTATGACATATATGATTTCTATGTCGTAAAGGAGGCGTTGAAGTGGGGCCGAGTTATTCACAATTAAAAGAAACTGTATCAGCCAAACCATTGTCTAAAGAGGAGGCACCTTTTCTGCACTACTATGATTTTAATGTGTCCGATCCAAGACGGGGTATCTGTGCAGAAAAGTTATTAAATAATTGGAACACAGCAGTTGGTGTCAACATCAACACAAATATTATTACGGCTGAACAGTACTTTTCTTTAGAACAGTTAGAAGATAATGTGAAATATCATTTAGTTGTTATAACACCTAAGACGAACACCGCTATGATTATTGACTTGAACAAAGAAATACGTTTTGAACTCGCAAACGCTGGGGAAAAATATATTTATGATGTTTCAGATTATCTTAAATGCGGTGAGAATCATATATATGCTGCATTTTTAAGTCGTCAACTTACGGACATTAAAAAAAGAGATAAAGAAATAACAAACATAGATTGTTACATCTTAAAAGAATATTTAGGCCGATACAAAGAAGCACACCCATGTTAACAAGCGATGGCCTATATCATTGAACGTGACCCACTTCATGTCCGTAATTATTAACACATGTGTTTTCATGTAATTTGACAGTATTAAAGATACGGCACTGCCGATTTATCGGTAAAAAAGAGATGATTGCTTATTGAAGCGGTCATCTCTTTTTTGTAAAACAAAATCCTGAAATAAATAGAATGGATGAAAATATAACCTTCATAATTAAGCCATAACATTTTGACATCTCTGTTAACAGTCATATTAAAACCTCCTAATTCCTACATATTGTGGTAATTTAGTATTTAGAACACAATATATAGTGAAGAAGGGGCGTTAATATGTTGAAGTTAGAAGAAAGCTTAAGTCGCTTAATCGATAAAGATCCGACTGTGGTGAATGAAAATGCGAATAAAGATAGTGCAACCTTTACAACGATGCGGGATTTGACTGCCGGGGTAGTTTCTAAATCTTATGCTTTAGAACATCTATTGCCAAAACATGTTGCGGAGGCGCACTTAAGCGGTGATATTCACTTCCATGATTTAGATTATCATCCATTTCAACCTTTGACGAATTGCTGCTTGATTGATATTAAAGGCATGTTGGATAAAGGCTTTGAAATCGGCAATGCACAAGTAGATCCGCCGAAGTCTATCCAAACAGCGACTGCACAAATTGTGCAGATTATCGCAAACGTTTCAAGCAGTCAATATGGCGGCTGTACAGTTGACCGTATTGATGAAGTATTGAGCCGATATGCAAAATGCAATGCAGACAAACATCGCAAAATCGGAGAAGCATTTGTTTATCCGGACAAATTAGAGGCTTATGTCCAAAAACAAACAGAAAAAGATATTAAAGATGCGATGCAAAGTTTAGAATATGAAATTAATACATTATATACCTCAAATGGGCAAACACCTTTTGTCACATTAGGATTTGGTTTAGGCACGGATACATATAGCCGCATGATTCAAAAAGCGATTTTAAAAACACGTATCCAAGGTTTAGGACATCATCACGTGACTGCTATTTTCCCTAAACTCGTATTCTCGATTAAAAAAGGTGTCAACTTTGCGCCAGAGGATAAGAACTATGATATTAAACAATTAGCTTTAGAATGTTCAACGAAACGTATGTATCCGGACATTTTAAATTATGATAAAACAGTAGAGATTTTAGGAGACTTCAAAGCACCGATGGGCTGCCGTTCATTTTTACCGGCATGGCGCAATGAAGAGGGCGAACTTGAAAACAGCGGCCGATGCAACTTAGGTGTTGTGACGTTGAATATTCCGCGTATTGCGTTAGAAACAAAAGGCGATATGGCTGCGTTTTGGCGTTTATTAGATGAACGTATGGCACTCGTACATGATGCTTTAGTTTATCGCATTGAACGTATTCGTTCCGTAATTCCTAATAACGCACCGATATTATATAAAAGCGGTGCATTCCATCGACGTTTGACTGAAGATGAAAATGTCATGGATTTATTTACAAAGCAGCGTGCAACTATTTCAATCGGCTATATCGGTTTATATGAAGCCGCAACAGTATTCTATGGACCGAATTGGGAAACAAATCCAGAAGCGAAAACATTCACATTGGATATTTTGCGCCGAATGAAAGATTTCCAATATCAATGGACAGAAGAGAATGATATCTTCTTCAGTCTGTACAGTACACCTAGCGAATCATTGACAGATCGCTTCTGTCGTTTAGATACAGAGCGATTTGGATTAATTCCTGATATTACCGATAAAGGCTATTATCAAAACTCTTTCCATTATGATGTCCGTAAAGCTGTATCACCGTTTGAAAAACTAGATTTTGAAAAAGACTATCCGTTCTTAGCGAGCGGCGGATATATTCATTATTGCGAGTATCCTAAATTAACACATAATACAAAAGCACTAGAAGCAGTATGGGATTATGCTTATGATAAAGTCAGCTATTTAGGTACGAATGCGCCGATAGATAAATGCTACGAATGCGGTTTTGAAGGTGAATTTGACACTACAGCACACGGTTTTGAATGTCCACACTGCCAAAACCACAATCCAGATACAGTAGATGTAGTTAAAAGAACGTGCGGCTATTTAGGCAATCCGGTTCAAAGACCTACGATTGAAGGCAGACATAAAGAAATTGCGGCACGTGTCAAACATATGAAAGGTACAGAGTAACAATGCTGTATGCACAAGTTGAAACAGGAAAAGGGTATATTGCTAAGATTGAAAAAGAGTCTTTTGTCGATGGCGAAGGAGTGCGATGCAGTGTTTATGTTTCCGGCTGTCCATTTGCATGCGAAGGTTGTTATAACAAAGCAGCACAGAACTTTACTTATGGTACTCAGTATTCAGAAACAACACTTGAAACTATCCTTGATTACTGTGAACCGGAGTATATTTCAGGATTAAGTATTTTAGGCGGCGAGCCTTTCTGCAATATGGACATTGTTCTGCCGCTGATTGAAGCGTTCAGAGCACGTTTTCAACATAGTAAGAGTATTTGGGTTTGGTCAGGTTTTATGTATGAAAATTTAAAAGAAAATACAAAACAGCGAAAGAAAGCATTAAGTATGATTGATGTTTTAGTAGACGGTCCGTTTGTTCAATCACTTTATCAGCCAGGTCTAGCATTTAAAGGGTCTTATAATCAAAGAGTGATTGATGTACAAGCTTCGTTAAAAACGCACTCTATCCGAACACTCGAAGTTTAAACTATTCAGTACAGAGAAGTTATTTAAAGTAACTTGGGAAATACAAATACTAAAAACACAAAAGAAGCGGTCTTGCTCGATATTTGGGCAAGACCGTTTTTATTCGTTGTGGCTTAAGATTGCCATGTCGTCTCAGAAGGACGCATCTCTGATTTCTTCATGCGGGAGACATAAGGATTACCTTCCACTGTAAAACGTAAAGGCTTATGTGTCCATTCGCCTTTATTAGGAATACCGATACGCGGACTTTCGACAATATGTTTAGGATATTTGCGTTCTTTTAAATTGATGGACAGAGGACCTTCATTTAATTTGAATCCATCTAAGGCCATGGTCATATTAAAGGCACGTGTCCATTTGCCTGGGCCATTGGTTAAATCAATTCCGTCTTTGCCGTTTCTGTTTTCAACCATCTGATCCGTAACAAATTCAGGTTCTACCGCACGAATAAGAACGCCTTGCGGCTCACCTGCAAGCTGTGTTACAAAATTGATAAGCAAATGGGTATGCATGACATGAGCGTAAATCGTGCCTCCTTCTTTATACATGGATTGTACGCGCGGGGTATTACGGCGGTTATAGCTGTGAGCAGCTTGGTCTATTGCGCCTAAGTAAGCTTCTGTTTCAACGATGTAACCAGAAAATTGATGTGTACCATCATCAAATTCAATTTTTACCCCAAGTAAATCTCGCGCAATTTCTGGTGTTGTACGATGAACAAAATCCATGTTCTGCCTCCTTGATTTGTGAATGTAGTACTTCTTATTGTACGAGAAGTGAACAAGGAAAGACAATGTTTCAGTTCAAAATTAGGTTTTGTAAAATTTGTAAAGTTATCTAAAAGGAATTTTTATTTTTAATCAACTCTGTTATGATAAAAAAGACTAGTTTTAGTTAACTATTAGTTTTTAAAATGCTTAATAGTAAAGTAATGTAATACATAAATCGTAACCGTAATAAAAAATAAGAGGGGGGTAAACGTAATGATAAAACGCGTGGGATTCAAAGAAGCTTTTAAACGCTTTTGGAAGAATTATGTCAATTTCAAAGGAAGGGCAACACGTTCTGAGTATTGGTATATGGCGCTCTGGATATTGATTTTGTATATTCCAGCCATTGTCCTAGGGTTCTTTGCTTTTATTTTTATAATTACAGGGGCAATTGGAGATTCTGGCGGTATAGCATTGGCAGGCTTTATCTTCTTAATCATTGCGCTGATTTTATATATAGGGCTGGCACTCGCTTTATTTATTCCATCCTATGCACTGTTAACCAGACGCTTCCATGATACAGGAAGAACAATGGTAATACCGATTATCTTTTTTGTGATGAGTATCATCATTAATTTTATAAATTATTTTGATAGTTCATCAGCGCAGCCATCAGATTTTACGGCGGGTTCAATTTTTTATTTGATATTTACAGTGATTTACTTAGGTATTTCAATTTATGTGCTTGTAATTGCATGTTTACCAAGTAAAGAACAAGATAATAAATATGGCCGCAGTCCTTATATTCGACCAAATCATGTACCTCAAAGCGAATCTGATCAAGCGCATACTCGCAGCAATACATCAGATTTATAAGATTTATATATTTGAGCTGCCAGTTGTTTCAAGCTGTAAAGGGAACAATAAATAAAGCCTTGAACCGATTGGACAGTGATGCACCAGTATGATAAACCTATAACATACAATGACATAAGACGATGTTTTCGATGAAAACGTCGTCTTTTTGTTCATAAATATATTTAGGAGGCTAATAATGGAAGAACAAGCAAGTAAACGTGTGGGCTTCGTTGAAGCCTTTAAATTATTTTGGCAAAACTATTTTAATTTTCAAGGCAGATCACGCAGATCTGAATATTGGTTTTGGATATTATGGATGTTAATATTCGAGCTGGTACTTGGCGGTATTGATGGGGTGCTCATCGCAACTAAAATAGTAGAATCAGGTTCTGGTTTAAGTGTGGTATTGATTTTTGAACTTATTACATTGATCCCGCTGTTTGCGCTGACAACAAGACGCTTTCATGATACGGGAAGAAATATTGTTGTACCGGCAATCTATTTTGTTGTATGGCTGATTTCATTATTGATACAACTCTTTTTCCAAGGCCAAGTGAATGTTGTGATTGATCGTATTATTGATATTATAATGATTATCTTTGGTATCTATATTTTAGTGGTATCATTCCTTCAAAGCGATAAGGGACAAAATAAATATGGTTCTGAGCCGGTAGGACAAGGTTACCGCAAACCTTCACATCAATAATTAAATACAATGATGAACTATAGACGGTGTTCTCTTCGGAGAATAGCGTCTATTTTTAATGATTTTGATTACTATTGATGTCATTTTGACTAATATAGTTGTCAAAATGACCAATATCATATAGTATTTAATGTGACGGAGGTAAAGTAAATGAAAACAAGAGTAAAAGAGTTGCGGGCGCGAGAGGGGTTGAATCAAACCCAACTGGCAAAAAAAGCAGGTATTTCTCGTCAAACAGTATCTTTGATTGAGCGAAATGAGTTCATGCCTTCCGTACTTACAGCAGCTAAGATTGCACGGATATTCGGGGAAAGTATTGAAGACATATTTATCTTTGAGGAGGAGGATTATGAATAAAAAGAAAAATTATTTCATATATGGGCTTAAGCTATTAATTGGAGGGCTGATAGGTTTATTTGGTGTCTATTTTTTTGAGTATTTAAGCGGACAATCCCAGATTCAACTATTTGATTTTAAGCGTACCTTGGTTGCGACAATCATCACACTGATAATTGTGTTGTTAATAGGCGGTTGGATGTTCAATCAGCTGCATCAAGCAAAAAAGTATAAATTGTTATCTGAAGAAGATGAAATACATGCGGATGATTACGATAATCGTTTTAACCAATACTTATTTAATGCTAGTATTTTAATTTATATTGGTGTATTTATCGTATTAGCAAATATGATACTAGCAACTGTATTGAAAGATGGAGACAATTTTTGGGAGATGACTGTCATCCCATTTATAGTCTACGTTATTTTCAACTTAATCTATCAAATCTATATTCCAAAACTAGATCAAAAACTGCCTAAGTTTAATGATTCTCGTTATGTAGACAAATTGATTGGGGCTATGGATGAAGGTGAGAGGCATGTCACTTATTCTGCTTTATTCAAGCTGTTCCATTTTAATTTATCAGCATTAATCATAATCATTGTAGTTTTAGTATTTTATTCAGCCATAACCGAAAATCCCCAAACATTGGCTTTAGCTATTGTGTTTGTACTTTTTGTATACAACGTAAGTTATTATTACTCAAAAATTCATAAATATTATAAAAGCAAGTAATTGTAAATTATAGATATACCTTTTGCAAAACGTATCAATGTATGAATAATTAATTGTATAATCATTTTAATCATATCAAGTGCTAGGAGTGACTGTTATGTCTTTAGAATTAAAAGATGTCACGAAACAGTATGGTGATAAAACTGTTGTGAATGATATCTCTTTGTCTTTAGAAAATGGAAAAATGTTAGGTTTTTTAGGACGAAACGGTGCAGGTAAGACGACGACGTTTCGTATGATATTAGGATTGACACCTTTAACACAAGGAGAAGTGACGTATAATGGCCGTAAAATGGGAGAGCATATGTTTAATAAAGTGGGCTATCTTCCAGAAGAGCGCGGACTGCATCCGAAAATGAAAGTAGCGGATGAATTGCGCTATCTTGCGACATTAAAAGGAATGTCGAAAAAAGATTTTAATCAAGCATTAGATTATTGGCTGAATCGTTTTGAGATTACAGAGAACAGAGATAAGAAAATCGAATCGCTTTCGAAAGGGAATCAACAAAAGATTCAATTGCTTGCGAGTTTGATACATCAGCCTGAACTATTAATATTGGATGAACCTTTCAGCGGTTTGGATCCAGTGAATGTAGAATTATTAAAGTCAGCTGTAAAAGATTTGAATCAAAAAGGGACGACGATTATCTTTAGTTCGCATCGCATGGAACATGTGGAAGAATTATGCGACGACATTTGTATTTTGAATCAAGGCAATCTTGTATTGCAAGGCGATATTCAAACGATTAAAGACAGTTTTGATTTGAAGAAGATTGTGATTGAAACAGAGAAGCCTTTAGAAGTCTTAGATACCATTGAAGGTGTAACACATATTGAACGTGCAAAACGTATGATTACATTATCTGTTGAGGATGAAGCAGCTGCAGAACGTGTCTTCAACGCAGTGGCGCAAAGCGGATTTGTGAAACGGTTCCAAGTTTTAGAACCTTCTATTCAAGATATCTTTATTCAGCAAGTAGGTGAAATTCATGGATAAATTCTTAGCGACTTTTAAATTAACGTATAAAAATAAAGTGGCATCTCGTGCATTTATTATTATGACAGCTATTTTAGCTATTATTATTGTTGCTGCGGTGAATGCGAATAAAATTATCGATTTATTCGACGGCGGACCTGACAAGATCGGAATTGCGGCCAATGAACCTAAAATAGCGCAAATGGTTCAAGCACAAAGCAAGCAAATGGAAGAAAAAGGAACAGAATTTAAAATTTTATCTGAAGACCAAGCAATCAAAGAAGTGAAAAAAGGAAAATTAGATAAAGCCTATCTCGTTCACTTAAAAGGGCAGCAGCTGGAAGGTGAAATTGTCAGCAAAGATACATCTTCTGAAGAAGCAAAACAAAAGCTTGAAAGTATGTTAACACCGATTCAAACACAAGCGATTGCCAAGAAGATTAATTTGAATCCTAAAGATTTAGCCGCTATCCAGCAAAAAAGCAAAGTATCAGGCAAATCAGTAGGAAAAGATACAGCAGAGCAATCAGAGAGTAATAAAGTGTTGAATATGATTATTTTATATGCCGGTATCATGTTAATGTTTATTGTCATCATGAATTATGCGAATCAAGTTGCAATGGAGGTTGCGACTGAAAAGACATCTCGTGTGATTGAAATGGTCATCACTAGTATTTCGCCGGTTAAACATATTTTAGCAAAGATACTGGCGATTATCTGTGCAGCATTTACTCAAGTATTTGTCTTAGCATTGATTACTGCTGTCGCAATCTATTTCTCAGATGCGAAAGATTTAATGAGCAAATTCGACATTACTATTACACCGTTGACAACGCAATTGATTGTAGTAGGTATTATCTGCATCATAATCGGAATTATTACCTATACTGTGTTAGGTACTATTCTTGGTGCTTTAGCAACACGAATTGAAGATTTGAACCAAGCCTTGATGCCGATGACTATTATCAGTTTTATTGCCTTCTATATTGCAATTTTCAGTTTGTCTGCACCGAATACGACATTAACTAAAATTACAAGCTTTATCCCGCTGCTTTCACCATATGTGTTATTCTTGCGTGCTTCGACACCAGAGCTTCAAATGTGGGAAATTGTAGTCAGCTTATTATTGTCGCTTGTTGTCTTAGTCTTATTAGTTTGGATAGCAGTCAGAAGCTATCGCGACTCTGTACTTACGTTTGAAAAGGGGATTTTCAAAGCGTTGAAACGTACATTCAGAAAACAATAATAACAATATTATAAAAATATTTATAAATGGCGCACCTTTACTCCTTTTCCATCTAGTAAAGCGTGCGCCTTATTGTTAAAATATAGAGTAAGGAAAGTAATATAGATATATAGGTGGCAATAAAGATATGATGTATCCAATCGTAATTTTTATTTTAGCAGGGCTGTGTGAAATCGGCGGCGGTTATTTGATTTGGTTGTGGTTAAGAGATGCGCAATCACCGTTACTGGGGTTGCTTGGAGGTATCCTTTTAATTGCATATGGGATCATCGCAACATTCCAAGCATTTCCGACATTCAGCCGAGTATATGCGGCATATGGCGGTGTATTTATCGTCATGAGTATAATATGGGGGTACGTTTTTGATAAACAAGTACCGGATAAGTATGATGTCATAGGAGGCATTGTATGTATCATCGGTGTCTTGATTATGTTGCTGCCTGACAGAGGTTGATTCTGGCTGAATCAACGAGGAAAGGGTGTATTGAAATGATGTTTACAGAAGTGGAGCACCAAAGAAACGGTTTAGATTTAATTAAAATTGACAATGATCGCGCAAAAATTGTCTTTTCAAACTATGGAGCACGTATCGTGTCTTGGAAATATGAGGATAATAATATTGTACTCGGCAATGTGGTAGAAGCGGATGAGTTTTATTTTGAAAATCCATTTTACTTCGGTGCGAGTGTAGGACGCTACGGCGGCCGTATTGAAGAGGGACGTTTTGAACTTGACGGCCAATCATATCAATTAGAACAAAATGACCCGCCGCACCATTTGCATGGCGGTCCGCAAGGAATGAACCGACATTTCTTCGACTATGAAATTAAAGATGATAATGGCGGATTTATCCAAATTATTTTCACTACGACACTTAAAGCAGCAGAAGACCATTACCCTGGAGATATTAAAGTAAAGATAATACATACGTATGATATCGACAATAGATGGACGATTGAATATGCTGCAGAAGCAACAGAAACAACTTTATTTAATCCAACGAATCATGTCTATTTCAACTTGAATCGGGATAATAAAGAAATAGATAATCATTATTTATCAAGTTCAGATTTGAAAGTGCATCTCTTGAATGATAAGAACTTGCCGAGTGTCGATGATGTTATAGATTTAAATGCATTATCTGATCATCAACCCATCACTTTCAAAGAAATCTTCGATAACGAGGAGACACCTTTGCACGCACAAATCGAAAAGTATCAAGGACTAGATCATCCGTTTACAATCGGTGATGAACTGATTGTTGAAAACAAACAATTTTTGTTGAAAATGGAGACGGATATGCCGAATGTGGTAGTCTTTACGTTTAATGAAACAAACAACTGGGATAGCGATATGAATATATATAAACCCCACTCAGGTTTTACTTTGGAAGCGCAAAGCTTGCCGAATGATATCAACTTGTTAGGGGAAGAAGCACCCTCGATTTTACGCAAAGGCGATGCTTTCTTCTCTAAAACAACGTATCAAATCATAGAAAAATCAGAGTAATACGATGACAAGGAGTATTCAGCATGGATGTTAGAGAGTTAAAATTACAAACAGTAAAAGATGCAGTATCAGAAATTAAAGATGGTATGGTTGTAGGCATTGGTACAGGCAGTACGATTGAGTTATTATTACCGCATATTGCAGCGCTGCTGGAAGATGGAACCACAAAGATTACAGGTGTTTGTACATCCAATAAAACAGGATTAGCCGCAAAAGAATTAGGCATTACGATTGTAGATGTAAATGATGTGGAACATATCGATGTCGCAATCGACGGTGCTGATGAGTTCGATCCTGATTTGAATCTTATTAAAGGCGGAGGCGGCGCATTGTTTCGCGAAAAAGTAATTGATGAAATGGCTGAACGTTTTGTGGTTATTGCTGATGAAACGAAACAAGTAGATTATTTAGGGCAAACGTTTAAATTGCCGGTTGAAGTCGATCGCTTCAATTGGATGCTTGTCGCAAAGAAAATCGAAGCACAAACGAAAGCGAAAGTGACACGCCGCAATGTTGAAGACATTACGTTCGTGACAGATAACGGCAACTATATTTTAGATATTGAATTACCGCCGAATACAGATCCATACGACATGCATAACTATTTAATCAACTTAACAGGTGTATTAGAAACTGGATACTTCTTAGATCTTGCAGATCGTGTCATAGTAGGCAAGCAGCAAGGTGTAGAAATTATCGATAAAGCGTAAATAACATAGATAAAATAAAGGCTCTATAATAAATTCGGTTGATGAGATAACTGATTGGTTATTTCTCAATCGAATTTTTTGCATCAGCTGAATTTGAAATAATGCCAAAATAATAAGCGCACTGGCTAACAGTCAAATGGCCGTATTGCCAGTGCGCTTGCTTTAACTTATTCTTTATGTTCTCTATCTTCTTTTGGTTCTTCTGTATTCTTTAATTCGTTGTGTGTATCTGTATCTTTGATGTTCTTGTTTTCATGATGTATGTCATCTTCATTTGTTTCTGTAACAGGTGCGTCTGCATCTGTTTCGTCTTCATGTTTAGGATAATCAAAGTAGTTATTCGGTTCTACTTCTTCAAGTGTATCTTTGGTGAAGAAATAGAAACATGCTCTGATAATCAGACTCAGTATAATGAAGATTGCGCCGACAAGTGTCGTACTTAAAGCAATGACTTTCATTGAGAAGACATCGCCTAATTCTTCACTGAAGAAGAAGACAAGTCCGAATGACATAATCGCATGGAAGACTACTGCGATATAAATCGTACGGCCTTTAGTACCTCTGATCAACTCACCGATAATCATTGAGAAAGCAAAATGATAAAGCAAGTTATAGAGTGTATATTCCATGCTGAATGAAGCATTAGCGCTCCATAGTGCATACAAAATACCTACGATAATAGAGGCAAACAATGTGTTGGTTTTATTTTCTACCACATTTTGCAGGTAAGAACGAAAACCGAACTCTACAAAGAATGCCATTATAATATGTCCAATCAGAATAGAAATGACTGACACAGATAAGTTTTTAGATTGTAAAATAATAAAGCTGTCCGCGTATGTATTAAAGGCATACATACAAATAATACAAATTACTAACGGCAATATTGCGGCTAATAATATTCTCTCAATAACTTTAAAGCTGATTGAGAGTTTTAAACCGGCAATTTGTGCGCGTTTATTTCTAAATACAATTAAGCAGATCACAGCTGCGATAAATGGCGCAAGTGTGCTTAAGTCGAAGACAAAGCGTTTAAATGGTACTTGGCCTTGAAAATCTTTCAGGATCAATGGGAGCGCATATGCGAGTACATAAAAGACGAAAATTGTCATAGCCCATTGGAAACCAGATATGCGTTTCGTGTTCATTGAGAAACCTCCAATAATTACGGCAATATCCATACAGTTGTAATTAAACTACTATCATATAATACATATGGTTTTACGTGAACCCTTATTATGTATTGCGTATCTTAATTCTTATTAATCGTATGGACATACATAATAACCTAATAGTATTATACATCTCCATAATAAAGAAATAAATTACTTCCCCTGAAATGACTCATAAATGAAATATCATTGTAAAGGTTGCATGCGATAATCTTAAGTGAAAGCGTTTTAATATTTTTAAGAAAGGGGTATGTAAAAAGCACATGCAATGTTTAGTATGCATATATAAATTGCATGCTGGCATATGACAACTTTAAGGAGGATGTTGTGAGATGTATAAGCAAGCCAACAAAGATTTATGGACAGGCAGAGTAGATAGTGAATCGGATGAAACACAATTCCGACATTTCCAAACTATTGAACTAAAAGATATCAATGAAACAAAATTGGATAAAAAAGAAGGTACAGGTATTTTAGGCTACGCTGTAAACAAAGGGGTAGAACTGAACAACGGCCGTGTAGGTGCACAAGAAGGACCGGATGCAATCCGTAAAGCATTCGCTAACTTGTCTGTGTTAACACCATGTCCAGTTTATGATTACGGCAATGTTTATCATGACCACGATCATTTAATCGATACACAAGAAGAGTATGCGGATTTAGCAGCGCAAATGTTTAACAATCATTCTTATTCATTGTTAATCGGCGGCGGTCATGATATTGCTTATGCACAATATCTTGCGATGCGCAAAGCCTATCCGAATGAATCTATCGGTGTCATTAATATCGATGCGCACTTTGATACAAGAGAAGCAGAATCTTCTACATCAGGTACAAGTTTCAGACAGATTTTAGAAGGCGATGATAATGCTAATTACTTCGTATTAGGTATTCAACCTGCCAGCAATACGAAACATTTATTTGATTACGCAGAACAGCGCGGTGTTGAATTTGTGACGGTAGATGAAATTCTGCATGAAATATCACCGACTATCAAAGATAAAGTCGACCATTTTATCAACAGACATGACATTATCATGCTGACAATTTGTATGGATGTTGTAGACAGTGCATTTGCACCAGGTGTCAGTGCACCTGCTGTGAACGGTCTTACACCTCATATCATTTTAGAATTGACGAGACGTATTGTCGGACATGAAAAATTAGTATCAGTCAGTGTCGCAGAAACGAATCCGCTGCATGATGTGGATAATCGTACTGCCAAACTGGTTGCCTTGTTCTTGCATAACTTTATTCATTAATCAATCGAAAGCAGAAACGGATACCTCCATTTTGTTGGAAGTATCCGTTTCTTTTTCTTTATGGCTTTTCCGTTTTCCAATAATTGATGCATTCATTAATCAGTGCATTGGCAGGTTCTGATAATTTACGATGGTCGATATAATTAATGTACAGTGTACGTTCGATTCCCGGCTGCAGTTTGACAGCATTTAAATCGTTGGCAGAAAAGGATTGGTAGTAGAAGCGGGGGATAATAGTGTGCCCTAAACCGCGATGTACTAATGTAGTCGCTGTTTCAAAACGATCCACTTCTAATATAATGTTCGGATGAATATTCATATGCTTAAAGTATTCATCAACGTGCTTTCTGACTTGATATTGCCGGTTAGGCAGAATAAGCGGCAAATGCTGCAAAGTTTCTGCTTTGACACGCTGTCTGTTTGTAAATTCATCTTTAGGAGTAATCAATACATATGGTTCTTGATACAGTGGTACCGAGGTAATGCCTTCTCGTTGAATTTCTTCATTGGATAAAGCAAATTGAACATCGAAGTTCAGCAAGCTTGAAATAATATGGCGCAAGCTGTGCTGCTCGACAATCTGATAGCGCTGATTATTGAACTTTAAGTGGTGATGTTGAATGACCATTGCCATCCATGCACTGGTAGATTCTAAGATTGAAAGTTTAATGCGCGGTTCATCACTGATATTCAAGTCATACATTTGATCTAAAGTCCGGTGGTACGTATCGACTAAATCTTTAGCATACTTATAAAATTGAATCCCTTTTTCAGTGATTTTCAATTCTTTTGTGGTTCTGATAAATAATAAGTAGCCTAAGTCACTTTCTATTTTTTTAATCGCAGTAGTTAAGGAAGGCTGACTGATATGTAAAAATTGTGCAGCTTTGGTAAAACTATTGTACTTAACCACAGCTAAAAAATACTCTAATTGTAATATTTTCAACGTCTCATCCCCTTGTTTAAGATTTAGAAAACCATTGAAGTTAAAGCATTTCTACACATTTATAGCTTCAAACTATGAGTAGTTAGTTTATTTATATTTGAAGCTTATAGCAATGACCCCTTATACTTAATGTGTAATGCAAGTTATTCCTCAACAATTTTTGTTGTTATTTTTTTGACATAGAATATTTAGAATTTTCAAGAAATGGTAAATATTCGATTAATCATTTAACAATTTCTTGAACACTTAATTTATTATAGCATGATGAGAAGTGTTTAACTTGCGAGTTTATTGAAGGAGGACTTTCATTCAAACAAAGGGGTGGCAATTAAATGGTGAAGGGGACATCGTCAGTTAATTGTCGCAATTTTACAAAAACTTCATAAAAATGAGAACGGTATGATACGAAGCTTAAGTCATCGAGATCTAGTCAGAATCAAAACAGCTTTGATGTACTTGTTAAACAAAGGGGTGTACCAAGTATGAAAACTGAAGCAAATTTGTTATCTGGAGAGATGGAATTCCAGCCTGACGGAAAGCCGAACAAAATTACAGGGGTAAAAATGTGGCGGTTTTACGTTTTCAGTATTATCGGGATTCTGTGTTTCTTCGTACCGGTGACAATTAACGGCACAAACACGATTATTGTCGACCACGTTCATTTATGGATTCGCGCAGCACTTGGACCAGCAATGCCTTATGTGGCATTACTATTAATTCTTGCCGGAGCAGGCTTGCCTGTAATTCGACAAGATTTTAAAAAGTCAGTAACTGACTTTATCATTGTACTCTTTAAAGTCGTTGGGGCAGTGATCGGTATCATGTATGTATTTAAGATTGGACCAGGATTATTATTCAATCCGAATTACGGCCCATTCTTATTCGATAAATTATTAACACCATTAAGTATTTTGATTCCGGTCGGTGCAGTCGCATTGTCATTATTAGTCGGCTACGGCTTATTAGAATACATCGGTGTCATTATGCAGCCGATTATGCGACCTGTCTTTAAGACACCAGGCAAATCAGCAGTCGATGCGGTAGCTTCTTTCGTAGGAAGTTATTCACTCGGATTATTGATTACTAACCGTGTTTATAAAGACGGCATGTACAACAAAAAAGAAGCAGTGATTATCGCAACAGGATTCTCAACTGTTTCAGCAACATTTATGGTAATTGTCGCAAATACATTAGATTTAATGGGACACTGGAACTTATTCTTCTGGAGTACCTTAGTAATAACATTTGTAGTTACAGCAATTTCAGCACACTTACCTCCGATTCGCAATGAGTCGGAAGAATATTATCAAGGTCAAGAAGGACAAAAAGAAGTTGAAGTTGAGGGGAACCGCATTGTCGCTGCATATGATGAAGCGAAACGTCAATCTCATGATTCTTTACCATTATTAAAGAATATCTGGGTGAACGTTAAAGATGGATTAGAAATGACGATGGCGATTTTACCATCTATTTTATCTATCGGATTCTTCGGCCTGATTTTAGCTAACTTCACACCGATTATTGATTGGTTAAGTTACATTTTCTATCCATTTATCTATATCTTCCCGATAGCAGATAAACCATTGCTTGCGAAAGCATCAGCAATTTCATTGATTGAAATGTTCTTACCTTCATTATTAGTTGTGAAGTCGACAATGGCAGTGAAGCTGGTAACTGCAATTACTAGTATTTCAGCAATTATCTTCTTCTCAGCATTAGTACCATGTATTCTTGCTACGGATATCAAGATTCCGATTTGGAAATTGGCATTGATTTGGTTCATCCGTGTGGCATTAACATTATTAATCGCAATTCCATTCGCATTGCTTATCTTCGGGAATTAAAGTTAAGCAAACAATGGACCAAGGGGTAATTTCAAGTTTTAAATTTCATAATTAAACAAAGGAGAGATTTATTATGACTAAAGATGTAACAGAACAAGGCAGACAAATCCGCGCTAAAAAAGGTTTAGAAATCGAATGTAAAGGATGGGAACAAGAAGCAGTACTTCGAATGTTGTACAACAACTTAGATCCAGAAGTCGCAGAACATCCTGAAAAGTTAGTCGTGTACGGCGGTATTGGTAAAGCAGCACGTAACTGGGAAGCATTTGATGCAATTGTAGATACATTGCGCCGTTTAGAAAGCGATGAAACAATGTTAGTACAATCAGGTAAACCTGTCGCAGTCTTTAAAACACATGAAGAAGCACCGCGTGTATTATTATCTAACTCTGTATTAGTACCTAAATGGGCTAATTGGGAACACTTCCATGAATTAGATAAAAAAGGCTTGATGATGTATGGCCAAATGACTGCTGGAAGCTGGATTTACATCGGCTCTCAAGGGATTGTGCAAGGGACTTATGAAACGTTTGCGGAACTTGCGAATCAGCATTACAACGGTTCATTAAAAGGTACAATCACATTAACAGCAGGTTTAGGCGGCATGGGCGGTGCGCAGCCATTAGCTGTTACTATGAACGAGGGTGTAGTCATCGGGGTAGATGTAGACCCGTCTCGTATCGAGAAACGTATCGATACACGTTATTGCGACATTATCACTGATTCTTTAGATGATGCTTTAGAAAAAGCACAAGCAGCTAAAGAAGCAGGCGAAGCACTAGCAATCGGTTTAGTCGGCAATGCGGCTGAAGTACACCATGAAATTTTAAAACGTGATTTCAAAATTGATATTGTAACAGACCAAACATCAGCGCATGACCCGTTAAACGGTTATGTTCCTGAAGGTTATTCTTTAGAAGAAGCTGAGGAATTACGCGAACAAGATCCTGAACGCTACGTGGTACTTTCTAAACAATCAATGAAAAAACATGTTGAAGCGATGTTAGAATTCCAAAAACGCGGTGCAGTCGCATTCGACTACGGTAATAACATCCGCCAAGTGGCATTTGATGAAGGTTTAGACAATGCCTTCGATTTCCCAGGTTTCGTACCTGCTTATATCCGACCATTATTCTGTGAAGGTAAAGGGCCTTTCCGTTTCGCAGCATTAAGCGGCGATCCTAAAGATATCGAAGTCGCAGATAAAGCAATGCGCGAACTGTTCCCTGAAGATGAGAAGTTATTGCGCTGGTTAGATATGGCAAGCGAGAAAATCGCATTCCAAGGTTTACCATCTCGTATCGCATGGTTAGGTTACGGCGACCGTGCAAAAATGGGCTTGAAACTTAACGAATTAGTACGTACAGGAGAAATCTCAGCACCGATTGTTATCGGACGCGACCACTTAGACTCTGGTTCAGTGGCTTCACCTAACCGTGAAACAGAATCAATGAAAGACGGATCAGATGCAGTGGGCGACTGGGCAATCTTAAACGCATTAGTGAATACAGCTGCAGGCGGTTCATGGATTTCAGTGCACCATGGCGGCGGTGTAGGTATGGGTTATTCATTACATGCCGGTATGGTCGTTGTCGCAGATGGTTCAGAACGTGCAGACGCACGCTTAGGACGTGTACTTACATCAGATCCGGGTATGGGTGTAGTAAGACATGCTGATGCAGGTTACGATATTGCGATTGATACTGCGAAAGAAAAAGGTGTCGATATTCCAATGTTAAAGGAGCAAGATTCTAATGAGTAATGATGTTGTTATCCAAAATATTGCACAATTAATTTTACCTAAAAAGACGGATAAACCGTTAAAAGGCAAAGAATTGAATGATTTGAATGTAATCGAAAATGCTACATTAGTTGTAAATGACGGTAAAGTTGTTTATGCAGGTGAACATACTGATGAGTATGAAGGAAAAGAAACGGTTGATGCGACAGGCAAAGTCGTTTCTCCTTCACTTGTAGATGCACATACGCATCTTGTATTCGGCGGTTCAAGAGAACATGAAATGGCATTAAAACAACAAGGTGCATCCTACCTTGAAATCCTTGAACAAGGCGGCGGAATCCTTTCTACTGTGAAAGCAACACGTGAAGCGACTGAAGAAGAATTGTTCAAGAAAACAGACAAAGCATTGCGTGAAATGATGTCATATGGTGTCTTAACAGTTGAAAGCAAGAGCGGTTATGGTTTGGATAAAGAAAACGAATTGAAACAATTAAAAGTTTCACACGAATTAGAAGATAAATACGGTATTACAATGAAACATACTTTCTTAGGACCGCACGCGGTACCAAAAGAAGCAGAATCTAATCAAGCATTCTTGCAAAAAATGATTGATTTATTACCGGAAGTTAAAGAATATGCGGACTTTGCGGATATCTTCTGTGAAACAGGTGTATTTACAGTAGATGAATCTCGCGAGTATATGAAAGCGGCTAAAGAACAAGGTTTCGATGTAAAAATCCACGCAGATGAAATCGATCCGTTAGGCGGTTTAGGTGTCGCAATCGAACAAGGTGCGATTTCAGCAGACCACCTTGTAGCTTCAAGCGAAGAAGACAAACAAGCCTTAAAAGACAGCGATACAGTTGCGGTGGTACTGCCAGGTACAACATTCTACTTAGGCAAAGATCAATATGCGGATGCACGCGGTATGTTAGAAAACAACGGTGCAGTAGCGATTGCATCTGACTTCAACCCAGGCAGCAACGTTACGAACAACTTGCAAATGGTGATGGCGATTGCTGCATTGAAATTAAAATTAACACCGAATGAAATTTGGAATGCAGTAACAGTCAATGCCGCAAAAGCTATTGATGCAGATGCAGGTACACTTGAAAAAGATGATCGTGCAAACTTCGTCATTTGGAATGTGCCGAACTATGAATATGTACCGTATCATTATGGTATCAACCATGCAGAATACGTTTATAAAGATGGTAAATTATTCATCGATAATCGTATTAACGTACAGCAATAAGTCAAAGTATTACTAGTATAGGTTAAATTATTTTTTCAGCTATATGCTTGTCATCAGACAGGTATATAGCTGTTTTTTATTTTTTTAATTTGATAGCAAAACAAAAAGGCAGTTTTTAGTCTCAAGAATTATCTGACAACTATGTTAAGATAAGTGCATAGAGAAAAAGGGGCGGATGAACCATGTTTTGGCAGAACTATATCAATCAATGGAAGGGCGATATCAAAGATAATGTATTGGCAGGTATATTGATCGCATTATCAGCCCTGCCAGGTGCCATTGCTTATTCTTTTATTGTGGGGATGAATCCTTCTGTCGGTTTGTTAAGCATGGGCGTCATGATGATTGTCTTAAGTATAACGGCTGGCCGTCCATTGATGATTACCGGACCCAGCAGCGGTATTGCGCTAGTTGCGGCACCTTTAGTTGCACATCACGGTGTCGGCTATTTGATTTGTGCTTCCGTTGTGATGGGGTTATTGCAGCTGCTGATGGGCGCTTTGAATATCGGCAAGCTCATTCAGCGTATTCCGACAGCAGTAGTCATTGGCTTTATGAATGCTTTAGCATTGCTGCTGATGTCATCGCAAATTAATAATATATTCGGTGTCTCTATTGCTACATATATTTTTGCGATTATTTCATTTTTAATTATTGCATATGCGCCGAAAGTCATTTCATTCTTGCCGGCACCTTTAATTTCCATTGTGATTTTAACGATTGCTGCACATCTTTTTCATCCGAAATTAAAGTATGTGCATGATTTAGCAGATATTTATGTTGTTTTACCGAAACTGCAAATCAAAGATTTTCACTTATTTGCCCATAGCGAAGCACTTTTGATTATTTTAGGCTACGGGATAACGATGGCAATTGTAGGTACGCTGCAATCATTGCTGACGGCACAAGCATTAGATGTGATGACACATCAAAAAAGCAGTTTAAACCAAGAATCTGCAGCACAAGGACTTGCCAATATAGCAGCTGGTTTAGTCGGAGGGTTTGGCGGCAGTGCCTTAGTAGGACAATCTAAATTCAATGTCAAAGTCGGTGCAACAGCACGATATGCGACCTTGGTAACAGCTTTGTTTCTGCTGTTGACGATTTATGTCTTAGGGCCGGTGATTGCTTTAATTCCGATGGCAGTTTTAGCAACAGTGCTCGTATCCATTGCATTTAATACGTTTGATAGAAGAACGCTTCAAGCCATCCGCCAAGCACCCGTACAAAATACAGCTACCATTGTTATCACGATGGCAGTCACATTAACAACGAATAATTTAGCTTTTGGTGTCGCATCAGGCACCCTTATCTATTTCATGATACATTTTGCAGTAAAAGGAAGGATAAAACATGAGTAATACAGAACAATTAAAACAGTGGAGACGTCTGTTTCATCAGCATCCAGAAGTGTCTTACCAAGAATATGAAACTACAAAGCGATTAAAAGAAATTCTAAAAGCACATGATATTAAAATGGTAGATTATCCATTGGAAACCGGAGTAGTCGCAGAAATCGGACAAGGGGATGAGATTGTCGCATTGCGTACAGATATCGATGCTTTGCCGATACTAGAACAAGTCGACAGCGACATTACCTCTCAAAACCAAGGTGCTATGCATGCGTGCGGTCACGATATACATATGGCAAGTATTTTAGGGGCTGCTTTAATATTAAAAGAGAAAGAAGCAGACTTGCCGGGACGAGTACGTATTTTATTCCAAGCGGCTGAAGAATTAGGCAGCGGTGCGCAGCAAATGATTGATGCCGGTGTGTTAATGGGTGTCAAAGCAGTGACTGGTTTCCATAATGATCCGACGTTAAAAGTTGGAGAATTCTCGATTAAAGCAGGTGCTATGACTTCAGCTGTGGACCGATTCTTTATTCGTATCCAAGCTAAAGGCGGCCATGCCGCTAAGCCAGAAGAAAGCAACGACCCGATGATTATCTTAGGACAATTATTAACGAGTGTGCAATCTATCGTGAGCCGAAATGTCTCTGCGTTTGATTCTGCAGTTGTGACAATCGGAGAAGTATCAGCCGGCAATACGTGGAATGTGATTCCGGATACTGCCCAAATACAAGGGACAGTGCGTACATTTGATCCGAAAACACGCGCACATGTTGAACACAGACTTCAAAGTATTTGCGACGGTTTAGCGCAAGCGTTTGATGCTAAAGTAGAATTAGATTATATGCATTTGCCGAATGCAGTGATGAATGATGCTGACTTAACAGAAGTTGCGAAAAGTACTGCACAAGAAGCGGGTTATCAAGTGTATGATTTGAAACAGCCGAAAACAATCGGTGAAGATTTCTCAGCAATGAGTGATACGGTACCAGGTGTATTTGCCTTTATCGGTTCTGAATCAGATTATGATTTGCATCATCCGAAATACAATCCGAATGAAGGTATTTTAGAAACAGCACCTGTGTATCTTGCGAATTTAGTTCAAAAATTATTTTAATTTACTCATGAATGAAATAGGAATCTTGTGGTATAGCATTAATATGACTAATAATGAGGAGTGATAGATAATGGCACCACAAGATCCGCGCAAGAAATTCTCAGATGAAGATTTTCCAAAGCAAGAACAAGAATGGCCAGGTCTTCAAGCAGATATGGAACCAAAACCTGATTGCGGCGAAACTTCTTATAAAGGACACGGCCGTTTAGAAGGTATCAAAGCACTTGTGACTGGCGGAGATTCAGCAATCGGCCGTGCTGTCGCAATTGCATATGCACGTGAAGGTGCGTCAGTTGTGATTAACTATCATCCGAAAGAAGAACAAGACGCACAAGAAGTTAAAAAAGTAATTGAAGATACTGGCGGTACAGTTTATCTGAAACCAGGAGATCTTTCAGACGAGTCTTTCAACTATGAATTAGTCGAATATGCGAATGAACAACTCGGCGGTTTAGATAATGTGACACTTGTAGCTGGACATCAGCAATATCACGAAGGCTTCGAAAACTTCAAAACAGAAGATTTCACACAAACCTTTACAACGAATGTGTACTCATTATTCTGGACAGTA
Source organism: Staphylococcus sp. EZ-P03 (assembly GCF_003344575.1). Taxonomy (NCBI): domain Bacteria; kingdom Bacillati; phylum Bacillota; class Bacilli; order Caryophanales; family Staphylococcaceae; genus Staphylococcus; species Staphylococcus sp. EZ-P03. The sequence continues at coordinate 192,427 of NZ_QPMO01000001.1, forward strand.
CAAAAAGCACTGGATTATTTGAAACCAGGCGCAACTATTACGACAACAACATCTATTCAAGGTTATGATCCAAATCCAGTATTGCATGATTATGCGGCTACAAAAGCAGCCATTATTTCATTGACGAAAAGTCTTGCTAAAGAATTAATTGATAAAGGTATCCGTGTCAATTCAGTAGCACCTGGACCATTCTGGTCACCATTACAAATTTCAGGCGGACAACCGCAAAGCAGAATACCAGAGTTCGGTCAAAGTTCATTGATGGGACGCTGCGGACAACCAGTTGAACTTGCAAGCACCTATGTCTTGCTTGCATCAGATGAATCTAGTTATACAACAGGCCAAGTCTATGGTGTGACCGGCGGTAAACAAATCAACTGATTCAAACATGTGATTTTGCAAGTAACCAATAAATCTGACCCCTCGCTGAATAAAGTGAGGGGTTTCATCATTTGTGATATAAATTTTGGGTAAATGTGAAATGAAAAACACAATATTCGCATTTTGGTAAGCAGTTGCTTATGATAGAGACACTTCAGATAGAGTATAGAAAGGAGATAACAATGAAACATTTTAATCCGAAAGATTTAACGCAAAGAGAAAATTATAAATTATTAAGCGGCAGTGTTTTGCCGAGACCAATCGCATTTGTGACATCCCAAGATAAGGAAGGCAATTTAAATGCAGCACCTTTTAGTTTCTTTAATGTGGTGAGCAGCCAACCGCCGATGATTATGATTTCAACAGGCCGTACTAATGGTGTACGCAAAGATACAGCGCAAAATATTATTGATACCGGAGAATTTGTAGTACATATCTCTGAACTGTCAATGATTGAAGGGATTAACAGTACTGCAGCACCGATTGACCGTACAGAAAACGAATTAGAACGTACAGACTTTAAAACGATTCCTTCACAAGTAGTAAATGTACCGAGTATCGAAGGTGCAAGTATTACGTTTGAATGCAAATTAGATCGTGTCATTGAACTAGGCAATGATGAAGTCGGCAACGATTTGATTTTAGGCGAAGTTGTACAATACCATATCGCAGACGAAGTCTATATCGAGCCGCATAAAATTGATGTCAAAGCCTTGCATCCTGTCGGTCGTCTTGCAGGTAATGATTATGTGAGACTTGGCGAAGAATTTGTATTAGAGCGCCCAACAGAATAATTGTAAAATTAAATTTTTTCGTTTTCACGATTGACTAAAGCGGACAATCATGATAGGTTTAAAAAGATTCGGAAAATAAAAATAAATAGTACTTATCAAGAGAGGTGGAGTGAAGGGCACTTTGAAGCCTCGGCAACATGGATCGCAGAATTTCTGCGACGCGTGTGCCAATTCCCGTAGCAAAATTGATTGCTAAGAGATAAGAAACAAGCATTGTATCCTTTTTCTTAGCAGGAAAAAGGATTTTTTTAATATATGAGCGAGGTGTTTGAATCATGTCCGAAGAAAGACAAAAAGGGAATGCTTTGGCACTTATTCCTTTGGTTATATTCGTAGGTTTATTCTTAGGTGTCGGTATTATTACAGGCGACTTTACGAAGATGCCGTTGAATATTGCGATTACGATTGCGGTTGTTATCGCATTAGTTATGAACCGTAAACAAAAGTTTGCGGATAAAGTTGAAGTTTTCACTAAAGGTGCAGGTCATTCGAATATTATTTTAATGGTCTTGATTTTCGTTTTAGCCGGGGCATTTTCTAAAGTAACTGAAGAAATGGGCGGCGTTAAATCAACAGTTAACCTTGGGTTGACGTTAATTCCCAGCAACTTATTAATCGTAGGTTTATTTATTATTTGTATGTTCGTCTCTATTTCAATGGGGACTTCAGTCGGAACTGTTGCGGCGATTGCGCCGGTTGGTTTCGGTATCAGTGAAGCCACAGATATTTCAGCAGCAATCGCAATGGCGACAGTGGTCGGCGGGGCAATGTTCGGCGATAACTTATCTATGATTTCTGATACAACTATTTCTGCAGTCCGTACACAAAATACACGGATGAGTGATAAGTTTAAAGTGAACTTCAGAATTGTCTTGCCAGGTGCGATTATCACCATGATTATTTTAGGGTTCTTAACGCACAGTGCAACGGTAAGCAGTACAAAAGATTATAGTTTCGAATTTATCAAAGTCATTCCTTATTTATTAGTATTGATATTAGCCTTAATCGGCATTAATGTCATTATCGTACTGATAGGCGGAACTGTCTTGTCAGGCATTATCGGCTTGATTGATGGTTCGTTTAATTGGATTGGATTCTTAAAAGCAGCATCAGAAGGTATGATCGGTATGGAAGATATCGCAATCATCGCCTTAATGATCGGCGGCTTAATCGGCTTGATTCAACACTATGGCGGTATTACTTGGCTTCTGAACTTTGTCCGAAGCAAAGTGAAATCAAGACGCGGGGCAGAATTCGGTATTGCTGGTTTAGTCAGCGCTGCTGATATTTCAACTGCGAATAATACGATTTCTATCTTAATGGCAGGGCCATTAGCGAAAAACATTGCGGATGAATATGATATTGACCCAAGAAAATCTGCAAGTATCTTAGATATCTTCGGCAGTTGTTTCCAAGGGTTGCTGCCGTATAGCCCGCAAGTGATAGCAGCAGCAGGTGTCGCAGGTATTTCACCATTTATGCTGGTTCCTTATTCGATTTATCCGATTATCTTAGGTATCAGCGGTCTGATTGCGATTGCCTTTAACTTGCCGAGACTTAACAAAAGCAAGCAAAAAGCGAAATAACTTTTACTTTCACGCTTGAAAAATGTTAAAGTAATCATGTTGTGAATTACTATGTTTGTAAGCGCGATTGCTTTGGCTTATATTCTTAAATGCGTTAAAATAATAGAGAGTGTGAAAGTAGGTGACGACAGAGTGGCAAGATATAACATTGAAAACGACGTAGTAGTCATATCATTGGAACGTTTAATGCGTATTCAACCTGAGTTGATTTATCAAGCTTGGACGGATGCTGATATTATGAAACGCTGGTTTATGACTTCTAACCGTTCAAATCAATCAATTGATTTGATTCCTGAAGAAGGCAGACGTTATGAAATTGTAGATGAACGTAACGGCAAAAAGAACAGAGTGACAGGTGTCTTCCAAGAATTAGAAGCACCAAGCCGTATTGTCATGACAATCGGTATGCCTGAATTGAGCGATAAAGAAGATACGATTGAAGTAGAAATCTTCGAACGCGAACCAGGTTCGGATATGACACAAATGAATTTCCGATATACTGCTGTTGTTCCGAAAGAAAGAAGATGGACAACTTTGGAATATAAACAGCAAAAGAAAGAATATCATGATGCGACTGCACATGGTTTTGAAAACATGTTCATTAAACTACAAGAAATTTTAAAAGAGATACAAGAAAATCAAGAAGAATTCTAAAAGAAAAGCAGCGGCACTGAAAAATAATTTTCGGTACCGCTGCTTTTATACATATATGAAAATGTTTGAGGAATTATACCGTTTCTTGACCGCGTTTATTCCACGTTAAGATGAAGCTGAGCATTGCCAGCAAACTAATACCAGTCAGTAAAATGAAGCCGACATCCCATCCGAAGTGATCTACTACAAAGCCGAGTACAATGTTGGCCATCACCGCTCCGAATAAATAACCGAATAAACCAGTTAAACCTGCTGCAGTGCCGGCTGCTTTTTTCGGAACATAGTCTAATGCTTGCAGACCGATCAACATTACCGGACCATAGATTAAGAAACCAATCGCTACGAGTGATAAATTATCTACCCATGGATTGCCTGCCGGGTTGAGCCAATAAATCAGAACGAAAATTGTTACGCCTAGCATGAAGAAGAAGCCTGCAGGACCGCGGCGGCCTTTAAAGACTTTGTCGGAAATCCATCCGCAAAGCAATGTACCTGGGATACCTGCCCATTCATACAAGAAGTAAGCCCAACCAGATGCTTTCAAATCAAAGTGCTTTTCTTCGCTTAAATAGACAGGTGCCCAGTCTAATACACCGTATCTCACGAAGTAGACAAAGATGTTCGCAAATGCAATGGCCCAAATCCATTTGTTGTTGAGGACATAGTTGAAGAGGACTTCTTTTGTAGTTAATTCTGTCTCGAGGGTTGTTCTTGATGCTGTTGGATAGTCATTGCGGTACGCTTCAATTGAAGGCAGACCTTCAGATTGCGGTGTATCGCGAATCAATACATAAGAAATAATCGCAATGATAATCGCTAAAAGTGCGGGATAAATGAAGACGCCTTCGAATCCTTTGAGGTAACCGAAATTATATAAAGCCGTCATTGAAATACCCCAAGTCGCAATCGGAGCCATCAAACCGCCGCCGACGTTATGGGCAACGTTCCAAATAGCAGTTTTGCTTCCCCGTTCGCTGACACTGAACCAATGGACTAATATTCGACCAGATGGCGGCCATCCCATGCCTTGGAACCAGCCGTTTAAGAACAGCATAATGAACATGATCAATATGCTGGAAGTAAAGAATGGTACGAAACCAAGCAATAGGTTGACGATAGCTGTTAAAATCAGTCCCAAAGTTAAAAACATGCGCGCATTACTGCGGTCGCTGACAGTTCCCATAACAAACTTGCTGAAACCGTAAGCTATTGAAACTGCTGATAACGCAATCCCTAATTGTCCTTTGCTGAAGCCTTTTTCAATCAAATCCGGCATCGCAAGCGAGAAGTTCTTGCGTAAAAGATAATACCCCGCATAACCGATAAAGATTCCTAAAAATACTTTAAGACGAAGTTCCTTGTATGTAGAATCGACTTGGTCTTTTGGAAGCGGAGCAATCGGTTTCGGCGGTTTTAAAAAGTTAAACATGAAAGCGCCTCCTTAACAAATTATTAACATAATATTAATACTAAATTTACAAAATAGCAATATGAGTTTTAAAATATAACAAAATAAAAAGACATTCCACATTAGAATGTCTTAGGCGCTTACCTTAATTTAAGAAATCGTACTATGTTTATGCTGCGCAACTCTTGGTTTGTAGTTTGCACCAAGTACATCAATATTCTGCGTAGCAAGTGCATGAATTAATTTCGCAATGACATGCGGTGTACATGAAATATCGATATGATGCGGTGTTAAAACATAATTGACACCTTCTTGGTGTTTAAAATATTGCATGATATCGATGATTTTATCTTTGATAAACATGTCAGACAAACCGTCGACTTTCAGTTTAAAGTGCATTGTCGCTTGGATATTCGGTGCGAATTGATAAATAAAATCTTTCTCTGCATAAGGCAAAATTTGGTATATAGGATAATTGTGATAACTTAAGAAGCTGATGAAATAAGGTAGGTTGCATTTAGGGATTCGAACTTTCAATACAGGGTGCTGTTTGATTTTAGTGAATTCAGCTTGAACCGCGTGGCTGTTTTGAAGCTGACGGCATGCTTTCATTAATTGTCTTCGTTTAAGCCATGTTGATAGATGCCCTATATTAATAATAAATGTGTCATATTTATCTATGAACATAGACAATTCCTCCAGAAGTTTAGTGTAGATTTGAGTGGCAAAAGATAGATGGATGACGTGCTGTTTCAAATTCATTGTAAATTGTATCACGCTTTAAACAATTTTTCACTAGGACTTTTGGACGAAATAATGTATTTGTAATTTCATTTAATTATCAAATATAATGAAATCATTGTTGATTAATTATAGAAGGAGGCATACACATGAAATACAGAGCAGTTGTTTTTGATTTTGACGGTACCATTATCGATACAGAACAACATCTATATGATGTGATTAATGAACATTTAAGTGCGCATCAAAAAGCGCCGATTTCTTTAGACTTTTATCGGCAATCAATCGGTGGTGCGGCATTAGACCTGCATCGTTATTTAGAAGATGAGATAGGGGAAGATGCGACTTTAAAATTGTATGAGGATCACCATCAAAAGAGCAAGACATTGCCGATGATAGAGAATATCAGTAAGTTGATGGATGCGTTAGAAAAAGCACAGATTCCTATGGCCATAGCAACCAGCAGCAGTATCAATAATATCCGACCTGCATTAGAACACTTGAATTTAGTTGAACGTGTGCCGGTAATTGTCGGCAGAGAAGATGTTGAAGAAGTCAAACCTGCACCTGATTTGTATTTAACAGCTGTACAACAGTTGAACTTGAATCCTGTCAGCTGTTTAGCGATTGAAGACTCAGTGAATGGCGCGACTGCAGCTCAACTTGCAGGCTTAGGTGTCATTGTGAATACAAATGTGATGACAGAAGCGATGGACTTTAGTACGTTAGACTTAGAAGCTATGAATGTTTCGGCTGAAACAATTATAGAACGTTATTTTACTTCTTAAGCGGGTGAACACATGTTACTACTTTTCTTTTTAGCTGGTCCGATTATTATCGCAATCGGCAACTTGGTATTAGGGTCGATTTTTAATAAAACTATTCCTATGCATGTAAGATTTCGTGCTTTCATGATAGGTTCTATGATTTATTTGATTTCTGCTTATTTGGTCTATCATTTTATATTAAAAGGGCAAATATAAAAGCTGAGCTTTTGATGAAAATACATCAAGTGCTCAGCTTCTTTCGTTCTATTGAATTAAAAAATACTTACTTCATCATAAAGACAAGCCCAACAACAATGATAACTAATAAAATTGCGTCGACTCCGATCATTAAAGCACGACGGTTGGCTTGTTCGCCTTGTGCTTTCAAACGACGATACATAATATAGTTCGGTATTAAATTAATGATAAGGAGTACGATAACAATAATGACTAAGGTTAACTTCACTCTGATTCTCCTTTGCTATCTTTAGATAGAAAATCCCACAAAAAGGCAATTGCCAATCCTGTTATCAGACCAGCGCCTATTCCGATTTTCATATGATTTGTAATTTGTCCGATAATAATACCTAGAATCAATGTAATAGGTAAGACGATACCGGCTTTCATCTTTCTCGCAGGAGAAGTCAAAGCACTAAACAATGCGATATAACACACACCGAATACGACTGCCGCAATGACAGAGAGTATCAGAGTATGCGAGATTGTTTCATGACTTGCCATTCTGTTCAAGAAAAAGAATAACGCACCAAAGATAAATGTATAAAGGATGGCACGTGAGACTAATTGTTTAGACAATGTTGACGTCTCCTTTCAATTAAGGTCATCCAAATTATAACATAGTATCTTGGTGCGTCGTATGCACAACGTTAGAGTTCGTCTTTGAATTGCTTATGATCATTCAGGTAAGCGTAGAATAAACCGATGATCAGTCCGCCGCCGATATAGTTGCCGATAAAGGCTGCGACAATGTTGATAACTGCAGGCCAGAAATGCAATACATCTGATTGATAGATTGCACCGCCGATGAATAGGCAAGCATTATAAACAACGTGTTCGTATCCCATGAATGCGAAGATAGCAACACCGAACATCATAACGAACATTTTAGCTAAGATATCTTCAATCTGCATCGCAATAACTAATGAGATATTGATGAAGAAGTTCGCGAAGATAGCTTTAGCAAGTAATTCAGTCGGACTTGCTGTCATTGTTTTATGATGCAAGATGACTTCAAGCTGTTTCATCATTTCTGGTGTGACGACGTCACTGAAACGCAAGATGATAAAGAATACTAAGGCACCTAACATATTACCGATAAAGCACAGCATGAAGATTTGGAATGCACGCCAAGGACTGATTACTTTGTAATAAAGACCAACTGTGAAATACATAAAGTTACTTGTTAAAAGCTCTGAGTTGGTAAAGAGAATCAGGACTAAGGCAAAACTGAAGGCAACCGATCCGACAATATTGATAATGCCTGTATTTATTTCTCCTGTATGTACTTCTTGTACAAACCCTGCTTTAATTGCTAACACAAATACTGAGATAATACTGATGATAAAACCGGCCATCATGGCACGTAATAAATACCGCTTAAAATATGTAGCTTGTAAGACGTCTTTAGTTTGGATTGTTTTAACAACTTCTTTAACCCACTTGCGTCCGTAAAATACATTATCCCAACGGATATACTTTTCACTGTTCATTTCTAAAAAACTCCTCGCTCTAGGCTTTAATAATTAACTGAGTTCAAGGTGAGAGGGTGGTCTCAACTTCTGCAATGAATATAGTATAATCGCTTTCGTTGAATTTGTGAATGGTTTCACAATAAAAGTTTTGGTAAAGTTTCATTTTTTGAACGAAAAGTGAAAATTATATAAAAGGTAGCGCTTACATTTGAAAGTATAATTAAATTCATGTCATTTTCGAAAAGGTTATAACAAAACATTATGCAGAAAATTCAAAAATGAAGATTGCGCTTAAATTAAGCTCCATGCTATAATGTTCAAATAATATGTATTTCTTAAATGGACAGCGTTCATTGTGAATTGAATGTATCCCATGAAACGTAAAAGTTCTAATAAAAAATACAATATTTATTTTGAGCGCGAAATGCATTAAAATGCGTGATGATTGCTTTCTTACGTCGTTTAGAAAAAAATAAATGAAAGCGCATACATAAAAGTGTAATTTTTATGTTTTCATCTTAGAATTTTATAGTATAATAGCCTCAATGGGCTTAGCAGAATAAAAATCGATAGGAAAAAGAAAAAAGTATTTAATTTTTCGCAATCTTCTTAATCTTGGTAAATTGGGATGCTGAGATTTGGTTGACATCATTATGGGGCTGATTATCGATACCAAAACAAACTAAGCCTGGAAATTATGAAAGAGAAGGGGTATTTTCTAATGGAAGAAACTCAATTACACAGGGGATTAAGCTCTAGACAGATTCAAATGATTGCACTCGGAGGTACAATCGGTGTTGGTCTATTCATGGGAGCAACAAGTACAATTAAATGGACTGGGCCATCAGTTATCTTCGCTTATCTGATCGTCGGCTTATTCTTATTCTTAGTCATGCGTGCAATGGGAGAAATGGTTTACTTGCATCCTACTACAGGGTCATTTGCGAACTTCGCAAGCGACTACATTCATCCGGTAGCAGGGTATTTAACAGCTTGGAGCAACATTTTCCAATGGGTTGTTGTTGGTATGAGTGAGGTTATCGCAGTAGGCGAATACATGCGCTACTGGTTCCCGGAATTACCGGATTGGATTCCTGGCGTTATCGTTATTGTTTTATTAGCTTCAGCGAACTTAGTATCAGTTAAAGCATTCGGGGAATTTGAATTCTGGTTTGCGATGATTAAAATTGTCACAATCGTCTTAATGATTATTGCTGGTTTTGGATTAATCTTCTTCGGATTAGGCAACGGCGGCAATGCAATCGGTTTATCTAACCTTTGGGAGCACGGCGGATTCTTCCCTAATGGTTGGCTTGGATTCTTCTTCGCATTATCAATCGTAGTAGGATCTTACCAAGGTGTAGAATTAATCGGTATTACAGCAGGGGAAACTAAAAATCCTCAAAAGAACATTAAAAAAGCAGTTAACGGTGTTATCTGGCGTATTTTAATCTTCTACATCGGTGCTATCTTTGTTATCGTAACAGTTTATCCTTGGGATGAATTAGGCAGCATCGGAAGCCCGTTCGTAGCAACATTTGCGAAAGTCGGTATTACAATTGCAGCTGGTTTAATCAACTTCGTAGTATTAACAGCAGCAATGTCTGGATGTAACTCAGGTATCTTCAGTGCCAGCCGTATGATCTATACATTAGCTCAGCACAAACAATTACCTAAGTTCTTCTTGAAAGTTATGAGAAACGGTGTACCTTTATACACTGTACTTGCGATTTCACTTGGTATCTTTATCGGTGTTATCTTAAACGTAGTTTTACCTTTATTCATTAAAGGAGCAGACAGTATTTTCGTATATGTATATAGTGCATCAATCTTACCAGGTATGATTCCATGGTTCATGATCTTAATCAGTCACATCCGCTTCAGAAAACTTCACCCTGAACAAGTGCAAGGCCATCCTTTCACTATGCCGGGCGGCGCACCTGCAAGCTATGTAACAATCGCATTCTTAATCATGGTATTAATCGGTATGTTATTCAATAAAGAAACAGTTATCTCTGTTGTTATCGGATTTATCTTCTTAGGCTTTATGACAGCATTCTACTTCATCAGAGGCTATCATAAATTACCATATAAAGATCAACATTTAGAATAATGACAAAATGAAAAGAGTTGGGCGCAAGCTCAACTCTTTTTTAATGCTCAAATTTAATTTTAGATAAATGCTTCTTGTAGTTATTTAAAGCCATTTTAGATTGGGTAATCGTATCAAGCGAATTAGAAAAGTCCATAGATAAATAACGATAATACAAGACATTAATCGTAAAGAGCTGTGCAACGAGAGATGTCGTCGCAGCCATACGAAACTCGCTTTCCTCCGACTCGCTGTAGAGCAGATTAATATCGCTGTAGCGTGCTATAGGATTATCTGCATTGCCCATTAATGTAATGAGGAATAAATGATAATCAGATGCTACACGGACAATGGCTTCCAGTTCATTGTGTTCACCGCTGTTGGATATTACAAATAAAGTATCTCTGGCATCATGTGTTGCGATTAAACTGATTAAAGTATGTACACTCTCGATACACTGCGCATTCAATCCGACTTTAGACAGCTTTTGTGTCAAATCCAAAGCAGAAATATAAGATGCGCCGAAACCGAATAAAAAGATAGTGCGAGAATTTTTCAGTCTTTCGCAAACATGTTCGATTTGCTGTTCATCGACATCATTAGACACATTGCATAGTGTTTGTGTGGTACGCGAAAGCATTTTGCGTTTAATCGAGTCGATGGATTCATTCGGTTGCAGTTCTAATGGCTTTGGCTGCGTACGTTGAGATAAGTACTTCGCAACTTCAGTTTTTAAAGCTTGAAATCCGCCTTCTGTAATTTTATAGCCGAAGCGGACAACGGAAGAAGGGCTGGTATTGGTGCTGTCAGCTAAATCCGAAGTGGTCATATTGATGACCTGGTGCGGCCGTTGTAAAATAAAATCCGCAATTTTCTTCTCGCTTTTAGTGAGTGTGCTGTATTTTGTTTCAAGTGTAAATAATATATTTGTCATCATAACCACCTGCTTCTTGATCTATTTTAAGATGATAGATAGCGGTAAACAATTTCCCTTAATTGTTTCAGCAAACTGAATTGAAAGTCAGATAGCCTCCCAGATATCTGCTAACCGTAACAATGGTTTTAAGTTTACTATATGACACGCACTAAAACAATTGCGGATTTTATTAACTATTACTACAATACCAATATTATTAATGTTTAAACAGTTTACTAATAAAAATAAACAATCTATCAAAATATTAGCGTTCTTTATGGTGAAATAAGTGCAGAACCTCATGGATTTGAGCTTCAAACGTATCGATTAAAGTATAAAAGTTGCCGGTAGTGAGCGGCAGCAATGGCTGATGTATGAGTTTTGAAAGCAGGTCGCAATAACGTACAACGAGAAATGTGGGATGTGTCTCTATTAAAGCAACAGCTTCATGATGTGCGTGTGCTACCCATGTTTGAATGGACGCACGATGCTTTTCAACTTGTTTGGGCCGGTTGAGCAATAAAGCGTGGCGATAGTTTCTGCTTAAGGATAAACCGTATACGAGTTGTTCATACAGCTGTGCTTCTATTGAAGGTGTTGTCATAAGAATAGGCTCCTTTAAAGAAAATGATTTGTGATTTTAAACCGAATAACATAAGATAAATGCATGAGAAAATAATTTTGTGTTAAAAGGAGAGCATTATGGAGTTAAGAAATCATAAACCGGCATGGCGTGACTTAACGTTAATCCCGATAGGTATTGTACTAATCTTTATTTTTACATTTATACAGACATTGATCGCAGCTAATTTTAATGTACCGTTGACAGAATCAACATTGATACCCATTTCAGCAATCGGACAAATCAATACATATATAGCGTTATTAGTTATTTACTATTACTTCCATTACAGTGAAATGCCGCTGAGGTTCTCTTTAGGATGGCAATATGTGAAGCGGCACTGGCTGTTTCTATTGATTATGCTGGTTATCGCGATGGGTGCAGAAACACTTTACAATCATTTGATGACTTTATTGCCGGAAGGCTTCGGCTATACTGAGACACAAAATGAAAAAGAGTTAGATGCATTGTTTCATAACCCTGCTTTCTTGCCGTTCACTTTTATCTTTGTTGTGATACTCGGTCCTGTCGTTGAAGAATTGTTCTTCAGAACGATTTTAATCGGAGAGTTAGGCAAGAAATTCAATTACATTGTCATGGGTATTATCTCAGTGATTGGTTTTACATTGATGCATGTGACAGGTGCCAATTCACCGTTGGAATTCGGTTCCTACTTAATTATTGCATTGGTTATAGTGTATGTATATTTCAAATCCGGTAAAAATACTGCATCCACAATAGCGATTCATATGGCTAACAACTTAGTATCCTTTATTATGTCGCTATTTTTCTTATAAGCCGCAAAAATAAACTCCAACTGATGGTTTGTGCCATTAGTTGGAGTTTAAAAATTGCTGATAATTATAAATGGTAATGTCATGTGTTTTGACAGTTTTATGGAATGAATAAGAAATATCATGAATCGCATCAATTGCGATTTCTTTTGTATGTCCGTGTCCGATATCAAACGTTACGACACGCCATTCGGCATGGCGGCAGACTAAGCCGATAAAGATGACATTTTCAGTGAAGGTTTGCTGGTTCATTTCATATTCAACCAGCATGACATTACGTTCGGCACAGTAAATTAATAAGTCCGAGAATGTTTGAGGAAGTGTCGGATTCGGATTAGATTCGAATTTAATATAGCGATCCATACGTTTTAGAATACGTCGTATATGTGTGGCAGGCTGGTTTAAACATTTTTTGATAAGCTGTTCGATTTCCTTTTTATAAGGCAGTTGGGAATAAGATTGGCTTTCATTCAATGTCATGAACAGTGCCAGCATTTGATCTTCGGTCAATTCAAGGGTAATAGGGGCATGACTTTGCTGGATACGATAGCCGCCGAGCATGCCTTGTTTTGCGATAATCTGTACCCCTTGCTGTTCTAAATCTTGAATATCGCGCAAGATAGTACGCTTTGAAACTTTAAGTGTTTTCGCGAGCTGAGATGCAGTAAGCTGATCATTCGTTTCAATTGCTTGTACGAGTTTATTTTGACGTTCTATTTTGTTCAATCATGCCACCTCCGAAACATTACATATTACAATCATTATAGCATATGTATTTAATTTTGATATTTATAAACGGTGCTTTTGAAAAAAAGATAAAAAATTCTCGAATTTTTTCAAGTAAACGCTTACATTTTTAAAAGTTATGTGCTACACTATCATTAGTAACTAGGAGATAGCACTTAGTGAACAAAGGGGTAATGATAAATCATAGTCGTGTGATTTATTAGAACGTGCAAATCACTAGTTAATTAACATCTTCAATATTATTACTTACTTTCCTTTCTATGCCGACTAGTTAAGCTAGTCGGTTTTTTATTTTTTTCAAGGTTATTAACAGTCGAAGGGTGTAACGTGCTAGAATGTAAACATACATAAGATATTAAGGATATGAGGTGTGTATTTTGAATCAACAGCAACTATTAGAATTAGATCAAGCAATCAGACATTGGTTAAAAGGTTTAGATGACATTATTCCGAATTTAATTGCAGATATGCATACAGAGACTAAATTAAATAAATTCGATTTAGTGACGAATGTCGATCGAATGATACAAGATCAGTTTGAAGCATTTATTAATGAACATTATCCTGACCATCAGCTATTCGGCGAAGAAAAGAACAATGATTTAGTCGATGCAAAACATGGTGATGTATGGGTCATGGATCCTATTGACGGTACAGCGAATCTTGTTAAACAAAAGACAGATTACTGCATTATTTTAAGCTACTTCTCTGAAGGAGAACCGCTGCTTGCTTATATTTATGATTATCCGCATCACACATTATATAAAGCAATCAAAGGCGAAGGGGCTTTTGAAAATGAAGTCAGAATGCCGAAAGTTGCGCCGCTCCATATTAATGATGCGATATTGTCTTATAATTTATATGTTATTAATGAGCAGACACAAGCAGATTTGAAAAATGCGGCATTCAGTTATCGTTTAATCGGTTCTTGCGGACTGGATTCTTTACGTGTAATGAAAGGCCAATTCGGAGCACATATCAATACCAATGCAAAGCCATGGGATATTTCAGCACAGTTCTTATTCGCTGAAGAGTTAGGTTTGAAGATGACGAATTTGAAAAATGAACCTATCGATTTTGCGCTTGGCGGACCATTTATCATCAGCAATCCCGGCTGCCACGAAGCTGTCCTTGAAATTTTAAACCGCGACGGCGGTTATGAAGTCAATAAAAATTCATAAGACTTAAGGACCATTTCAAATAATTTGAGCTATAATATAATTGATTTAAATAAAGACAGAGGAGTGGTTGGGTGAAAAGAGCAGATAAATCTGGTCGCAAAATGGGGCTGGTGCCTAAAATTTTGTTATGGGCATTTGGTATTTTAGTCCTGCTTGCATTAATCGCTGCAATTTATTTAGCGGTTAAAATTTTTGCGGTAGGCGGCAAGATTCATAATCCGTTAGACAGAGATAAATCCGAATTAAGAAAAGAAAAAGTTGATCTAAATAGAGGCGACCCGTTCACGATTGCCTTATTCGGTGTAGACAGCGATGCTCAACGTAAGAGTGAAGGAGACGGTCAGCGTTCAGACTCTATTATGGTGTTATCGATCAACCCTGATAAAAAGACAACTGAAATTGTCAGTATCCCGCGTGATACACAAGCTGAAATTGTAGGACACGGTTCAACAGAAAAAATCAACCATGCTTATGCTTACGGCGGACCGAACATGGCAGTCAAATCATTAGAGAAATTGCTAGATGTACCGATTGATCATTATGCGACAGTTGATATGGATGGTATTAAAGGCATGGTAGATGCTATCGGAGGCGTAGATGTTGTCAGCAACGCAACATTCAGCTTTGACGGCAATCATTTTGTTAAAGGTGAGAAAACACACTTGAACGGCGACCAAGCACTGGCATTTATCCGATCTCGTAAAGAAGAAGGTGCAGGAGGCGACTTCGGCCGTCAAGAGCGTCAGCAATTAGTCTTGCGCGGTATCGCGGATGAGTTGACAAGTGTTAAATCACTGACAAACTTTAATGGTGTGACAGATCAAATCGAAGAGAATGTAAAAACAGACTTATCTTTAGGTGAGTTGAATACAATCCGTTCTAAATATAAAAAAGCGAATGAAAACGTCAACCGTCTTCAATTAGAAGGCAGCGGCGGTATTCAAAATGATGGACTCTATTATTACGTACCAGATGAATCATCATTAAATAATGTATCGAATGCATTAAGAGAAAATCTGGATTTATAATGACAAATTGCCAAGTTGAGCTATGTGTTCAGCTTGGTATTTTTTTACTCTAAAATGTTAGTTTCTAGGCAAATAAAATAATAAAATTCGGGTAATATCAAGGAGAGGGGGAATATCTTATGACAAACAATCGTGAAGAAAACCAAGTAGATAATCAAGAAGTACAAGACGTATCTGAAATGGTAGATGAAGGCGGCTTAGGTGCAGATAACTATTATGGTATTACTGAATACCAAGCTAACGGCAATGCTGTAGAAGTCGGTATTGATCAATTCAAATTAAAAGCCAGCGAATACAATGATGCTGATTTAGTGAACGCACTTGTATTGCATGCAGATGCGAACCACAATGAATCTAAATTCGATGAAGCTATCAATATTCTTAAAGAGGAAATATTAGGTAGATTACATGATAAGTAAGAACTAATGCCGGCATGTCATGTGTCGGCATTTTTTCTCTTTTTTAATCGTTTTCTGGCAACAACTAGATTTATATGACGAAGCTATCTAACCTTTTATGGAAAAAAGATGTGGAAAATAAAAAATAATGAATAAAAGGTTTAATATGTCAACTTTAGAGTGAATATATAAGTATGGGTCTTAACATTTATGACAATAAGTATTAGAATTAACAGTAAGACTATTTTTTTATTGCGTGGGGCAAAAAAGACTAGTCTTCAATATTTACGGTTAATATAAAAACAGAGGTTATGGAAATGAGTTGAATCTTTAGAGACTTTTTTGTTTCTAAAGGGAGTGAGATGCAACCGCAATATTGTTGCATTGTTCATCTAAAGATTGCTTAATTTCAAAGACTATTATGTTTTCTACATACTTTCGTATAACAGAGAACATAGCAGCGTGACATCGTGAGTGCGTGCGACCCTTGCATGACCGCCAACCCTCATCAATTGGCCAGGTATGCATTAGTCGGTATGTCATCAGCTTAAACACATTTGCTAGACCTCAGAATATAGGGGTGATTATATGCAAGACCATCTTGTCCTTACATTAGACGGGAAAGACTATCTTGTGGAACCAGGTACGAATCTTCTCCAGTTCATCAAATCTAGAGATACATTTGTGCCGTCAATCTGTTATAACGAATCGTTAGGGCCGATTGAAACTTGTGACACATGTGCGGTAGAAATCGATGGTAAAATCGAGCGCGCATGCGGAACAACAATTGATCGACCAATGGTCGTTAATACGACAAACAGCGATGTGAAAGCATCTCAAAAGGAAGCTTTAGATCGCATTTTAGAAAAACACGTACTTTATTGTACAGTGTGCGACTACAACAACGGTGACTGCGAAATCCATAATACTATGGATGAATTCGGTGTTCAGGAACAATCATATGAATATAAAGACAAAGGTTATGAGAAAGACTTCGGTCCTTTCTACCGTTATGACCCAAGTCAATGTATTCTATGCGGCCGTTGCGTAGAAGTTTGTCAAGATGTACAAGTCAACGAAACGCTATCTATCGACTGGGAACGTGAACAACCACGTGTTATCTGGGATAACGACGTATCTATCAACGAATCATCATGTGTATCTTGCGGACAATGTGCGACAGTATGTCCATGTAACGCAATGATGGAAAACCACATGGTGGGTGAAGCTGGTTATATGTCAGATACTGAACCAGGTACTTTAGCAGACATGATTGACTTGACTAAAAAAGCAGAACCAGGTTACGGTCCGCTATTTGCTATTTCTGACTCAGAAGCAGCAATGCGCGAAGAACGTATCGAGAAAACGAAAACAGTATGTACATACTGTGGTGTGGGATGCTCATTCGACGTTTGGACAAAAGACCGTGAAATCCTTAAAGTTCAACCGCAGCACGATTCACCAGCAAACCGCATTTCAAGCTGTGTGAAAGGTAAATTCGGTTGGGATTACGTCAACTCAGAAGAACGTTTGACAAAACCATTAGTACGTAAAGGCGATGAGTTCGTAGAAGTTGAATGGGAAGAAGCATTGAATGTAATCAGTGAAAACTTCTTGCGTATCAAAGAAGAACAAGGCGCTGATGCATTATCATTCATTGCTTCATCTAAAGGTACTATTGAAGAATCTTACCTAATGCAGAAATTATCAAGACAACTTGGTACAAACAACGTCGACAACTGTTCACGTTATTGCCAAGCACCTGCGACAAAAGGTTTATTCCGTACAGTAGGCCACGGCGGCGACTCAGGTTCAGCGGATGATTTAATGATTGCGAAAATGGTTGTTTTAGTAGGTACAAATACAGCTGAAGCACACCCTGTTATCGCATCTAAAATCAAACGCGGACACAAACTTTACGGCAACAAATTACATGTCTTCGACATTCGTAAGCATGAAATGGCAGAACGTGCCGACAAATTCTATCAACCTAAACCAGGTACTGACTTAGTTTGGATGGCAGCTGTCACAAAATACATCATCGATAATGACCTTCAAGATCAAGCATTCATCGATGAATGGGTAGACAATTTCGATGAATACTACAAATCATTAGCACCATTCACAATGGAATTTGCGGAAGAAGCAACAGGTATTCCTAAAGAAGACTTGATTCATTTCGCACATGAAATGGTAGATTCTGAAAGTGTAAGTATTGCATGGGCTATGGGTGTTACACAACAAGACATCGGTAGTGATACAAGTACTGCAATTTCAAACTTATTGCTTGCGACAGGCAACTACAGAAGACCAGGTACAGGTGCGTATCCGTTACGCGGACACAACAACGTACAAGGCTGCAGTGACGCAGGCAGTATGCCGGATAAATTCCCTGGCTACCAAGATGTGACAGATGATGAAATCCGTGCGAAATTCGAAAAAGCATGGGGCGTTGAAATTCCAGCACATGTCGGACGCGACAACCATCAAATGATGGACGGAATTCATAAAGGTGAAATCGACGCAATGTATATCTACGGTGAAGATACTGGTATCGTAGATTCAAACATCAACTACGTACAAGCAGCACTTGAAAAAGTCGGCTTCTTAGTCGTTCAAGATGCTTTCTTAACACAAACTGCACGCTTTGCGAACGTAGTATTGCCGGCAGCGCCATCACTTGAAAAAGATGGTACTTTCGCTAATACAGAACGTCGTATCCAACGCTTATACAAAGCAATTGAACCGCTTGGCGATTCTAAACCTGACTGGGAAATCATTCAATTGATCGCAAACAAAGTCGGCTTAGATTGGAACTATACACATCCAAGCGAAATCATGGATGAAATGGCAAGCTTGACACCATTATTCGCAGGTGTAAACTATGAACGTTTAGAAGGCTATAAGTCATTACAATGGCCAGTACATGAAGACGGTACAGACGAACCGACATTGTACTTGAACGGATTCAACTTCCCTAACAAACGTGCGAAGTTCTATCCATTAACATTCGATAACTTCTTCAAACAAGATGAAGAGTACGATATCCATGTGAACAACGGACGTATCTTAGAGCACTTCCACGAAGGCAACATGACTTATCAAGTGCCTGGTATTAAATACAAAGTGCCGAACGTCTATGTAGAAATTTCACCTGAATTAGCAAAAGACCGCGGTATTCATGAAGGTGCTGAAGTCAAATTGATTTCTTCTACAGGAGAAATTCAATTAGTCGTTCACGTTACAGATCGCGTAAAAGGCAAAGAAATTTACATTCCTATGAATAACAATGCGGATGAAGATGGTACTGCAGGTGCAGTGAACATGTTAACAAACAGTGATGTGGATAAAGACACAGATACACCATCTTACAAACGTACATCTGCACGTATGGAAGTTATAACAAGAAGAGGCAAATCACCATTGAACCCTGCTAACTTCCGTGTAGATACAAAACGCAACCCGCAATATAGTGTTCAAGTTCAGAAAAAATGGGAACGTCCAGACTACGTGTTCCCAGGAAATCAGGTGAGACACGATGGCTGAAAATATTAGAAAAATTAGACGTATGGAAGTTTCGCACGAAGAGCAAAAAGCAAAAGACATCAATGAAGTGACGGATGCAATTGCGGAAAATAAAGATGTTATTTTAAAAGCAATTCGTTTAGTTAAAGTCTTAGATGACGCAAAAATCTTAGACGCTGGTATTGGCGCAGTCGAAAAACGCGGTGTCATCACTAAGAAAATCACAAATGAATTGAATAAAGAGCACTATACAGGTCTTTTAAACAACTTAGCACCGCTTGTATTTATGCTTGGCAAAGTTGACGTTGCAGGCACAGAAGAAATGTTGGAGAAATTAAATAAAGGACTTAAAAATGCGAATCAAGCAAGTCCGAACCAACGTACGTCAATCGGCAGCTTAGTCGGTTTATTGAAAGATGATGAAGCAAACAGAAGTATTACTTACTTCTTAAATATTTTAAAAGGAATGTCTCGTTAAGTTGAGAGATTGCTTTATAAGGGCTGTTCTAAATAAGAACAGCTCTTTTTTTACATAATAGAATCCTTTCACCTAAAGGGTGCTGATTTGTGATAAACTTTAATAGCATTGATGCGTATTGAAATAGAAAGCAGGTGTTTTTGATGATTAACCCTAAAATACTTAAAGGGTTGGCCATTATATCGAATGTGTTTGTGGTACTTGGTTTCATCTTTTTGATTATGATGAAAGTAGTACTTGCGATTACGATGTTCGTTATAGGCTTAACGATAAGTTTAATGATGTTTAATGTTTTATTCCGCGACAGAACAGGAATGAAGTTAATTATAAATCTTTCTTTCATAATCGTAATGATTGTCATTATCGTGGCATACTTTATGTTGAAATAGAAATAATACATGAGGAGTACACTATATGAATCGAGCAGTTCGAAACCGTATTTTCAAGCTATTCGTCGGTTTGATCTTAGTCATATTTATTATTTTATTAATTATTAATGAAACCGGCTTATTCCATAAAGACCGCAATTATACGTTTGATGAAGCGGCACAACTTCAAACACAAAAAGGTGTATTGAATACTAAAGAAGACAAAGGACGTTTTGTGAATGCATCTGATGAAGATGTTGCACAAGCCATGAAGATCAAAAATCAGCACCAAAATATCAGTTATATGGATATCTCTGAAGAGGTGCCGATGGATGAAGCAGAAGTCAATCAAATGTTAAAAGGCAAAGGTGTACTTGAAAATAAAGGCGATGCCTTTTTAAAAGCACAAGAAAAATATGATGTGAATGTAATTTACCTTGTGAGTCATGCTTTGATAGAAACCGGACATGGCCGTTCAGAACTTGCAAAAGGTATCGACTATAAAGGCAAGACGTATTATAATTTTTACGGTATCGGTGCTTTTGATGAAGATGCGATGAAGCATGGACACAGCTATGCGAAAAAACAAAAGTGGACTTCACCTGAAAATGCTATTATGGGCGGTGCACGTTTTGTACGTAAAGAATTCTTCGACCGCTATCAAATTTCTTTATATCAAATGCGCTGGAATCCTGCACATCCTGGTCAGCATCAATACGCCAGCGATATCGGATGGGACCAAAATATTGCAGGGATGATGGAGCATTATTATCAAAAATACGGCATCAAAAAAGATGATGTACGCAAAAATTTCTATAAATAACAACAAGAGGGCAGCAGCCCTCTTTTTTGTAACGTAAAAGCATAGTAAACAGGGAATATGATATGATAAATAAGAAGTGTTAAAAAGAGGTGGATTTTGAGATGAAAATAGCTATTGTCGGCGGCGGCATTGGCGGATTAACCGCAGCTGCCTTGTTGCATGAACAAGATCATGAAGTTCATGTATTCGAACAACAAGAGGAAATTAAAGAAGTGGGTGCCGGAATCGGTATCGGCGGCAATGTTTTAGAAAAATTAGGCAATCATGATATGGCAAAAGGGATTAAAAATGCAGGACAAGTTATCAAAGAGATGGAAATCTTAGATGATAAAGGACATACATTGAATAAAGCTGTGATGAAAAAAGGTACAGTCAATTTAACTTTGGCGAGACAAACGTTAATTGAGATTATCGCTTCTTATGTACCGGATTCTGTGATTCATACAGGCACTAAAATTATCAACTTAGTACAAAACAGTTCGAAAGTTACATTGACGACTGAGCAGGGCGAAGCACATCATTTTGATTTATGTATTGCGGCAGATGGTCTGCATTCTATAATTCGCCAGCAAGTGAATCCGAAAGCAAAAGTGAATTATCAAGGTTACACATGCTTCAGAGGATTAGTAGAAGATATCAGCCTGACACAGCAACACACCGCAAAAGAATATTGGGGTGCTAAAGGAAGAGTAGGCATTGTCCCATTATTGAACAATAAAGCCTATTGGTTCATCGCAGTGAATGCGAAACAAGGCGATCCTAAATTCAAAGATTTCACTAAGCCTTATATCCAAGCTTATTATAATCATTATCCGAATGAAGTACGCCGCATCTTAGATCAGCAAAACGAAACAGGTATTATCCGTCATGATATTTATGACTTAACACCGATGCAGTCATTTGTGTACGGCCGTACATTGCTTTTAGGCGATGCTGCACATGCGACAACACCGAATATGGGTCAAGGTGCAGGACAAGCTATGGAAGATGCAATTGTATTAACGAACTGTTTAAGCAAATACGACTTCAGAGAAGCTTTGTCGCGTTATGATGCATTGCGTGTCAAACATACTGGAAAAGTCATTAAGCGTTCACGCAGTATCGGTAAAAAAGCACAGTACCAAAACGGCTTGATAATCGGTTTGCGCAATTTTGTCTTAAAACGTATCCCGTCTAAGCTTATTTCTAACCAAGCAAAATTCTTATACAAAACTAAAGCTGAATAATAAAACAATCTCAATAGAGTTGAGGGTAAACTATAACAGAAAACAGAAAGACAGATATCAGACAAGCAAAAGAGGTTGGGGCCGTTTGGCCTCAACCTCTTTTAACATTTATCGATAATGCATCGAATTATTATTGTAATGATGGTTTATTCTACATCATTAACGACGAATTTAGGTGCTTTGTTTTCTTTTAAGACGTCAACTGTGTTATTCGCAACAATTTTTGCCATGCCGTCACGTGCTTCGAAAGTTGCGTTGCCGATATGCGGTGTGATAACCACATTATCTAGTGATTTCAAGTCTTCTGTGATTTTTGGTTCGAATTCGTAAACGTCTAATGCTGCACCTTCAATAACTTTATCTTTCAATGCATCAGCAAGTGCCTGTTCGTTAACGATAGGTCCGCGTGAAGCATTGACTAAATAAGCAGTCGGTTTCATTTGTTTGAATTGTTCTGTGTCGAACATATGATGCAAGTTATCGTTATATGCTGCGTTGATTGTTACAAAGTCAGAGTTTTCTAAGAGTGTATCAAAGTCAGCATATTTCACACCTAATTCACGTTCTTTATCTTCTTTGCGGTGAGGACCAGTGTAAAGAACATCCATATCGAAAGCTTTGGCACGTTTTGCGACTGCTGAACCGATTGCACCTAAACCTACGATACCGATTGTTTTGCCTGAAACTTCTCTGCCTCTGAAGAATAGAGGTGCCCAACCGTCAAAGCCTTTTGTACGTGAAAGTTGATCGCCTTCAGGAATGCGGCGTGCTACTGCAAGGACTAATGCGAAAGTAAGTTCTGCAGTAGAACGTGTTGAAACTTCTGGTGTATTTGTTACATAGATACCTTTTGATTTTGCAAAATCGATATCTACGTTGTTGAAGCCAGCGCCGTAGTTTGCGATGACTTTTAGATTTTCTCCTGCTTCAATCACATCTTTGTCTA
The DNA here is from genome assembly GCF_003344575.1 of Staphylococcus sp. EZ-P03. NCBI lineage: Bacteria > Bacillati > Bacillota > Bacilli > Caryophanales > Staphylococcaceae > Staphylococcus > Staphylococcus sp. EZ-P03. The sequence goes on from NZ_QPMO01000001.1 coordinate 215,614, forward strand.
CGTTTGTAGATAAGATACTGATTAATGCATCTGCATCTTTTACACCGTTTTTCAATGTTTCTTGGTCCACGACACCGGGACCGTCATACATATCTACCTCAATATTGTTTTCTTTTAGGATATCTAACCCTACTTGAGGGATGGGTCCTGCAATATAGACCTTAACCATACAAAACACTCCCTTTCTTTGCTTATATATTAAGTATATTAGAAGGAAGGACGATAAACAATTAATACACTGTGATTAACTTTTGCATTATGAAATTAATTTTAATCCGACAGAAGAGACAACAATCAAACCGATACAAAGAATGCGCCAGAAGTTTTTAGATTCATTGTAGAAAATCATACTGATAATCGCACCGCCGCCGGTACCGATACCTGTCCATATAGCATAAGCAGTACCCATCGGTATAGATTTCATCGCAAGAGATAAGATACTGAAGCTGAAGATAAACGCAATACCTAATAAGACGATATAGAACTTTTTACCGGTACGATTTAATTCGTTTAATAAGATAACGCCTGCTATTTCGAAACAACCGGCGATAAATAAGAAAACCCAAGCCATTATTGTGAACCCTCGCTTTCTGTGTCATCTGTGGAGAGTTTCAGTCCGATAATACCAATCAGCAGTAATACTATAAAGAAGAGTTTGGTAAAACTGAAAGGATCTCCGTAAAAGACCATATCGATAATAATTGTACCGACAGTTCCGATACCGACGAAGATGGCATAAGCCGTTCCGACAGGTAAGGATTTGCAGGCATTGATGACGAGCGCAAAACTAATAGCAATCATAATGAATGTGACGCCCCAGCTTAAGACAGAATCCGCATTTTTAATACAATTGACCCAAATGATTTCAACAAGACCTGCCAAGATAACTTTGAACCAGCGCATGTCGATTCCTCCCTCTTTTTTAATCAGTACTGTCTATTCTCTCAAATTAGGCATAACCTTACAATCAACATGTTTTTAATTTATTGATATTTGAACAAAAGAAAAAACAGCACAATGTGCTGTTTAAAATTATTTGATGAAGCGGATAGTCAATGGAATGACATAATCTTCTCCATTATATGCTTTCACGGCTGCGATAATTGAGAAAATAAAACTCAATAGTGCGATAATCGGCGCAATCACAAATCCTATCAAAACGAACATCAATAATAGAGAAACAAAAGACCATATTATATAAGAAATAAAATAATTGAAGTAATTTTTAGCCGTTTGATTAATAAACTCAGATTCTTGACCTTTTAACAACCAAATAATAAGCGGTCCGACAACGGTTGTAAAGAAACTGAGGACATAAATCAAGCATGCGAATGTACGTGCATCGGGTGTGGGAAACTGTTGATACTTTTCTGTAGTGTCATGGTGCAGCTCTGTTGTTTCGTCTTTCATCAAAGTATGCCTCCTAAGTATATGGTAGATTAAGTATAAAAAATTCATTTAGCAATATACTCTATTCATTATTATACCAGTATGAGGAAAATGCGTATATCCATCACTAGAAATATGAGTATTTTAAAGAAAACAGTCAGGAAACAAATTTATATTTTATTATTTGCTTAATCATGTTACGATACTTATAATACACCGTTTAACCGTCGCAGAAAACTGTTGTTGTGCATGTTCAGACAGACACAAGTTCCTTATGTTTTCTGTTTTATTTTTGTTAAAGACGGTTAGATAGTTAAGGCAATATTTTTTTACTTCGAGAGCCGTACTTCACTTTATTTTTTGCAATAAAGCGCTTGTGCGGTTTTTCATAATCACGATAAAACAGAGAAAGAAGGTATACAGTTATGAAAATTGCTATTGTAGGATCAGGTAACGGAGCTGTTACTGCAGCGGTAGATATGACAAGCCAAGGGCACGACGTTAAGTTGTATTGCCGCAACGCATCCATTGAAAAGTTCGATAAAGCTATTGAGCAAGGCGGCTTTCATTTTAATAATGAAGGGGAAGAAAGCTTTGTCAACTTTACGCAAGTCAGTGATGATATCGAAGAAGTAATTGAAGGGGCAGAAATTATTCAAATGATTATCCCTTCAACGTTCATCGAATATTATGCACGTATTATGGCGCCGTTTGTGAAAGATGAGCAGATTATCTTCTTCAATATGGCCGCAGCTATGGGTTCAGCACGTTTTATTAATGTATTGGAAGATGAATACATTGATGTACGTCCGCACTTCGCAGAAGCGAATACTTTAACTTATGGTACACGTGTTGATTTTGAAGAAGGTATTGTCGACTTATCATTAAATGTACGAAAAGTCTACTTCACATCTTATTACCAAGAATACTTAAGCGATGACTTTGAAAAAGTAGAAAAAGTTTATCCGCAAATTATCAAAGAAGAAAACTTATGGAAAACCAATTTAGAAAACGGCAACCCAGAAGTACATCCCGGCCCTACACTCTTAAATGTGGGACGTATTGATTATTCTGGCGACTTCTCTTTATATAAAGAAGGGATTACAAAACATACCGTACGTCTATTGCATGCGGTTGAATTAGAACGTTTATCTTTAGGAAGACGTTTAGGGTTTGAATTACAGACGGCTAAAGAAGCACGTATTCAACGCGGTTATTTAGAAAGAAAACACGAAGATGAGCCGTTGAACCGTCTGTTTAACGAAAGTCCTGTCTTTTCTCAGATTCCAGGACCGAATCACGTGAAAAACCGTTATTTAACTGAAGATATTGCTTTCGGATTGGTATTATGGTCAAGTTTAGGTCGTGAACTAGGGGTAGAAACACCTAATATTGACGCGATTATTGTGATTGCTTCAACAATCTTAGAACGTGATTTCTTTGATGAAGGTTTAACGATTGATGAGTTAGGCAGAGATAAAGTTGGATTAGATTAACAATTAAACAAGGGGGATAATGTATGAAAAGAATGCCGACATTACTTGAATCAATTTCTACAATTATCGTTATGATGATTTTGGTAATTGTAGGATTTGTAGTATTTGGAATTCCGGTACAGCCGTTATTAATTCTTTCAGCTGCTTATGCTGCGGTAATTGCTTGGCGTGTAGGATTGCGCTGGAAAGATTTAGAAGAGGGGATTACAGAACGGTTAAGTACTGCCATGCCGACAATTTACATTATTCTATGTGTCGGAATTGTGGTTGGGACTTGGATGTATTCAGGCACTGTACCTGCACTGATTTATTATGGTTTAAAGTTATTGAATCCTAGTTATTTCTTAGTATCTGCTTTCTTGATTTCAGCCATTACGTCTATGGCGACAGGAACTGCTTGGGGATCAGCTTCAACTGCCGGGATTGCACTAATTGCGATTGCCCATCAGTTACATATTGATCCAGGCATGGCAGCAGGTGCTATTATTGCAGGCGCAGTATTCGGAGATAAAATGTCTCCGTTATCTGATACAACAAACTTAGCCGCAATGGTCACAAACGTTAACATTTTCTCACACATCAAAGCGATGATGTGGACGACTATTCCTGCATCGATTATAGGGATGATTGTATGGTTCTTTGCGGGACTGAATCATAAATCAGGCGCAGATAAAAGCCAAATCAATGCTTTATTGCGTCAGTTAGAAAATGTGTATCATTTAAACTTTGCAGTATGGATTCCAGCGATTGTGATTATTGTTTGTCTTTTAATGCGTTTTTCAACAGTACCTGGCATGCTCGTGTCATGTGTTGCGGCGATTTTTGTCGGCGCATTGAATCATGGGTTTAAATTTGCGGATGGTTTCAAAGCTGCATTCGACGGCTTTAAACCAGATATGATTGTACAACAGGTACATTTGAATGATAAAGCCTCAACATTGCTTGAACAAGGCGGTATGATGAGCATGACGCAAGTCATTGTGACAATCTTTTGCGGTTATGCATTTGCGGGCATTGTTGAAAAATCCGGTTGTTTAACAGTTATGTTAAATACGATTAAAGACAAAGTAACTTCTCCAGGTACATTGATTTTAGTGACAGTAGTATCTGGTTTGATCATGGTCTTAGCTGCCGGTGTTGCATCAGTAGTTATTATCGTAGTAGGTATGCTGCTGTATGATATGTATGATGAAATGAAATTATCCAGAACTAATTTATCACGTACATTGGAAGATGCAGGTACGATGATCATCCCATTAATACCTTGGGGTACTTCAGGTATTTACTATACACAACAACTCGGTGTAGATGTTTATTCTTACTTCATTTGGACAGTGCCTTGTTATTTATGTGTGGTATTCGCATTGTTCTATGGCTTTACTGGATGGAGTATCAAGAAAGAAAAATCACCGAATGCAACACATTATACACAGCACGGTTAAGCTTTTTAAGCTGTCTCACATGGCGTGGGGCAGCTTTTTTATTTGGATTTCTTACATTTTCTAGCAATTTTAACATTAGAAAGCAAGATATCCGGGTATAACTAACTAATGAGAGTAGTACAATTATAGTTATGCAAGAAGGATTAATTGCATTTACAATCATTGCTTTTGAAAATTTAATATTAATAATGTTTAGTTGTGTACTAAAACGGTTATTAATACTATATGAATGAGGTGATTCCATGCTATATGTAGTAATACTTGTAGCGATATTACTATTGTGTCTAGGAATTCATCGATACTTCAATTTAGATAATTTAACTGTAAAATATCCTTCTATTATCTATGTAGTAATCAGCTTTATATTGTATTTTGTAGCGATTTTGCAATATAGAGTTGATTCTTCTATGTCGGAATTTTTAGCACATGAAATATTGATGACTTCAATATTCGGGTTGTTAATCTTTTGGACCTTATCTCAAAGCAACAAAACAAAAGATACAGTTGTTTATACGATTATGATTTTAATCCTATCGTTTGGTGCAGTCGCAACGACTGGACCGCAACTAGGAATTAATGCAACAGTCGAGATGTTTGTAGTACGTATTGTACTTACAGCAGGTATGGCCATAGGACTAGGCGGTTATGTCTTTTACAGACAACTTAAACGTCCAGTCTCAGAAAGCTTTCCATTACTTTATATTTTAGCTTTCGCATTTTGGATCATGGTCGCATATTGGTTATAACGAAAATTCAGAGATAAGATAAATGAATGCCGATAGCTTAGGTGTATAAACCTGAACTATCGGCATATTTTTATGTCTTATTCTATTGGATTGTGATTTCTTGAATGCATAAAGAAGAGCATAAAAAAATACCAACTGATTGTAGCGTATCAGTTGGTATCATATTCATTCAAAAATTAGTGAATGTAGTTGTAGCTGCCAGCTTGTCCAGCTGAGATAGTACGTGAAGTTACAACGCCAGGACCTTGACCGTAGTTCATTTCTGAAACGTTGATTGAACCGTCACTGTTAACACTTTCAACGTAAGCAACGTGACCGAATGCACCTTGGCTAGTTTGTAAGATAGCGCCTGCTGCTGGGCTGTTGTTTACTGTGTAACCAGCACCTGCTGCTGCGTTTGCCCAGTTGTTAGCGTTGCCCCATGTTGAACCGATTTTACCGCCTACTTTGTCAAATACGTAGTAAGTACATTGACCTGAAGTGTAAAGGTTAGCACCTGATGAAGTGCGGTTTGACATAGTGCTTGTGCTTGATTTTGGTGCTGCTGTTGTAGTTACTTGAACGTTGTTGTCTGATGTTGAGTATGAAGCACCTAAGCCGCCAGTACGTGGAGCTGTTGCTTGTGTATTGTAGCTAGTGTAGTTGCTGTAGTTATTGTTAGCTGTGTTGTTATTGTTGTATTGTGCATATGTTGAGTAGTCATTGTTGAATTGGTTTGCTTGGTTCCAGTTACCTTGCCAAGTGTAGTGGTAGTTACCTTGTTGGTCGATTGTGTATGAGTAGCTGTAAGAATATGGATCGTTAGGGTTGTATCCATTATTTTGTGCTGCATCTGCATCGTTGTGAGATAAAGTTAAAGCAGCGATTCCTAAGCCTGCTGTAGCGATTGTAGTTGTAGCGATTTTATTCATAATTAAATATCCTCCTAAAGATAATAAGCTAATTTTAATTTTATTAATAAATCTCGTGACTAGATTTACATTTCTTCATAAATTTCGTTTATTTGTTTCGTGCTCTTAACGACAAGACTTACTTTACCAAAAAAAATCTAGTTTGTGTGGGTTGTTATCGTTTTGTAATTTAGTTCTAATAATTATGTATTTGCATGTAATAAGCATTAAAATAGTGATAAATGCTCAAAATCTTGATGTCATCGCTTTTTTAACAATGTTAATCTAATGTAAATGACATGAATATTACAGGTTTGTAATATTACAGAAAACTTTAAAACATAATTTAGAGTGAAAATATGTTGATTTGTATTTACTTCTTGAGCGAATTTAAGTAGCAATTAAGTGTAAATTGCCCTTCTTTTAATTGTACTTAATCTAACGCAGAACATCTGATTTATAAGGAGTTTTAAAGAAATAGATTGTGTTTCTTCTTATATAAGAGAGAAAAAATTTTCCTATATATGAGAGTGTGAGCACAAAGTATTGACTTCATTCTGAAAGGGGTGTATTATTTAAGTATAAAAATTATACCTAGAGAGGTGAACTAAAGTGAAATTAGAAATTGGAATGACATCCTTTGCAGACAACACTGAAATTCATACAGAAAATGGCGTTCAAGAAAAAATATCAGCCGCACAACGTATACGCGATATAGTAGAAGAAATTCAACTTGCGGATGAAGTCGGTCTTGATTTTTACGGATTAGGCGAACATCATCGTTCAGATTATGCCGTATCTGATCCAGTATCTGTACTTGCCGCAGCCGCACCTTTGACAAAACATATTAAATTAAGTACTGCCGTGACAGTTTTATCTTCAGATGATCCTGTACGTGTATATGAACGCTTCGCAACATTGGATGCGTTGTCTAATGGACGTGCTGAAATCATGGCTGGCCGAGGCTCTTTCATAGAATCCTTCCCGCTATTCGGCTATAATTTAGATGATTATGATCAATTGTTCGTTGAAAAGCTTGAACTATTGAAACGTATCAATCAACATGAGATTGTTAAATGGGAAGGCGGTTTACGTCCAGCAATCGACAACTTAGGTGTATATCCTAGAGCAGTGCAAAAGGAAATTCCAATTTGGCTGGCAACAGGAGGCACACCAGAGTCTTCAATGAGAGCTGCAGAATTCGGTTTGCCGATTATGTACGCAATTATCGGAGGCAATCCAAGACGCTTCAAACGCAACATTGCTATCTATCGTGCAGTTGCTGAAAACAGAGGCTACAGCAGAGAACAAATGCCGGTAGCGACAAATTCATGGGGCTATATTGCAGATACTGATGAAGAAGCCCAAAAAGAATTTTATGTTTCTACAAAAGTAGCACATGATATTATTGCGAAAGAACGCAACTGGCCGAAATACGACGAAGCACATTTCCAACGTGAAATCAGCGACGAAGGTGCGATGTTTGTCGGCAGCCCTGAAACAGTTGCTAAAAAAATGATTGCTGTGATAGAGGAACTGGATATTGATCGCTTTACGCTTCACATCCCTCTAGGTTCAATGCCTCACGACCGTGTAATGAACGCAATTAGATTATACGGAGAAAGGGTAAAACCAATTGTAGAGGAATATTTTAATAATAAATAAAGGAGATTGTATTATGTTATTACGTTATTTAAACAATATTAAAATTGCTAAGGAATTATTGCAGGCTTCAGAACCTAAATTAAAAGGAGACCCAGGTATGAAAGATACATTTGAAAATGTATTTGGTCTTCATTCTAAATGGGTAACTGTAGCAGGTGCACTTGAAGCAGCAAGTGGTTTAATCTACTTATTAAGCTTCGGAAACAAAAAAATGACAAACGTTGCTTCATTATTAGCAGTAGGAGTATTAGGTGTTGCTATCTATAAACACTACGAAGCTGGTCACGGTAAAGAAGGCGCTAAACACGCTACAGACTTAGTGAAATTAGCAGCATTATCTTCTGCTGACACAATTTCATTCTGCAAAAAATAATAGTATTTAAATAACTGAAATAAAAGGCTCAACCCTCTAAATCAAAGCGGGTTGAGCTTTTTTATGTCAATTTATTTAGAAATGCAGCGTTTCAAATGCTTCGCTGTTAAAGTATCGGTTTCAAGCAACTCTTCAGGACGGCCGCAAAACAGGACTTGACCGCCGTCTAATCCAGGTCCTGGACCGACATCAATCATCCAATCTGCTTCGCACATCATAGATAAGTTATGTTCGATTAAAATGACTGTATTGCCTTCTTCTATTAATTCATTAAAACGATTCAATAACAGCGGAATATCTTCTTCGTGCAGACCTGTAGTAGGTTCATCGAAAATATAGACTTTGTCTGAAGTCGGTTCAATCAAATGCTGACTTAATTTAACACGTTGTATTTCACCGCCGGATAATGTATCTAACGGCTGACCTAAAGCCATATAATTCAAACCAGTTTTGCTTAGGGAACGCAAGGCATCTTCAATGGCTTTATGTCCTTTAAAGAAAGCAATGCCTTCATCTACAGTCAATTCTAATACGTCTGCGATATTATAACCATCAACAGTCGCGTCTAATACTTCTGGTTTATAACGTTTGCCGTGGCACACTTCACATGTTTGAGAGAAGTCTGCCATAAAAGCAAGTTCAGTTTTGATATAGCCTTTACCGCCGCAATTCGGACAAGCGCCTTTGGAATTATAACTGAACATCGCTTTGCTTAATCCAGTATGCTTGCTGAAGAATTTGCGTACATCATCAAAGACACCAAGGTACGTCAATAAGTTAGAACGACTTGAGCCTTGTACAGCTTTTTGATCGACGAACACAGTGTTGTCATCATCTTCAAACCCTGCTTTTACAAGAGTGCTTTTTCCTGAACCAGCAACACCTGTCATGACAGTCAGCACGTTTTTTGGAATATCTGCTGTCACTTGTTTAAGGTTATTGCGCGTAATTGGCCCTAAATGGTAGTAATCCTCAATCGTTCTTGGACTGGATTTGAACTGATGTGATTTGCGCAAAGCATCACCTGTCGCAGTGTCCGATTGCAGTAATGCTTGATAATCACCTTCAAATGTAATCTCACCGCCGTTTTTACCAGAGCCAGGACCCATATCAATGACGTGGTCAGCTTCTTTTATGACATCCGGATCATGTTCTACTATTAATACTGTATTGCCTTTAGCTTTAAGCGACTGCAAGATTTGATTGATTTTTTGAATGTCTTCCGGATGCAAGCCGACACTTGGTTCATCAATAATGTAGACTAAATCAGACAGTGGGCTGTTTAAGTGGCGGATTAATTTCAAGCGCTGCGCTTCACCGCCGGATAATGTAGTAGTCACACGATCAAGCGTCAGATAGCTTAAGCCGATAAAATCTAAAGCTTCGAGTTGTTTTCGAAGCGGTGCGATAATAAATTCTGCGGTCGGTTGATTGAGCTGATCTAAAAATTCAAGGTTCTCTTTAATTGTCATTTTGGTAAAATCAGAAATGTTATAACCGTTGATTTTACAACTTAATACCTTTTGATTGAGTCGCTGTCCGTGACAAGTCGGACATACTTTAGTTGTTACGACATTTTTTAAATGTTTCGCATATCGCTTTTTCGCAAACTCTTTATCTCCTAAAAAGATACGGCTGAATCTAGGAATCAATCCGACATATTTTGCGGACTTGCGCCAAGCTTTCGGCGGATTTTTTAATTTCATAGGCTCTTGATATAAGAACAAATCCAATTCTTTTTGCGTATAATCTTTCAGTTTCTTATCGTTATCAAAGAGTCCGCTGTCGCGATAAGCTTTTCCGCGTTCTTTATCCGGACCGAAAGAAGGGAAGTCAATTGCACCTTCATTGAGTGATTTATCCCAATCCAGCAATTCATCTAAGTTGATATCTTCAATATAACCTAAACCTTCGCAAGTTTTGCACATACCTGAAGGACTGTTAAATGAGAAGACATCAGAATAGCCGACAAAAGGTGTCCCGATCCGCGACCAAAGCAATCGTACAGAAGCGTAGATATCAGAAATCGTACCGACTGTAGAACGAGAATTACCGTTAAAGCGCTTTTGACTGATAGTCATTGCGACAGGTAAGTGGTCAATACTGCCGACTTTTGGTCGGGGCTGCTGATTCAAGTGAAACTGTATGTAACTGGAGTAAGTTTCATTTAATAAGTGTTCAGACTCTGCCGCAAGTGTATTAAACACAAGAGAAGATTTGCCAGAACCTGAACGTCCTGTAAACACAGTTATCAAGTGTTTAGGGATATCGATAGAGATAGATTTTAAATTATTTTGTGCTGCATCTTTTACACTGATATGATCTTGTTTCAATTCATTTGCCTCCTTGTGTCTGACAAATATGTCATCAATTATTTGTATTCCCGAAATTTCATTTCTTATTTCTATTCTCATTAGCGACTAATTGACATGATGGGACATCCAAGTTCCCAAAATAACCCGTTTTCCAACTTTACGCACTTTAAGAGTGAATTTACTAACAGTCCTTTCACTAAATTGATTTTTTTAGTCAACAAAAATAAATGGCGCATTATTGATAGATGTAATAAAATTAATGGTATAAAGTCATCTCATTTGGAAATATCAGAATAATTCACTAAACATCTTAGCTCTACATCATGAAGGAGTGAATTGAGTATGAACAACAAAAATGTTATTAATGATTTATCAAAATTTGTGACAGTAGCACAAAAGGTCAGAGAGGTTAGTGCCATTATCAAAAGCGAATATCAAATCTCTTTTGAAGAACTCTTCATTTTAAACTACATTCACAATAGCGAAAAAGAACGCACTGAATTTAATGTTAAAGAGATTATACAACTGTCCAACTTGAAACCATACTTTATTTCTAAAGCGATTCAAAAACTTAAAGAACGTAAACTTTTAAGTAAAAAACGAAATAAAAATGATGAAAGAACAGTCATCTTAGTGGTCGATGCAGAACAAAGAAGCGAAATCGAATCACTATGCGACGCCGTCAGCAAAGTATTTTAATCAGATAAGAAGTTGGGGGAATTAAGCTATTTCCAATGAGATGAAATTATAGCGCATCCTAAAAGAAACAATCTTTTGCGAATGTATTAAGATAAGAAGCCGGATAAGTGTATCTGACTTCTTATTTTGTTTGTAAAAAATCAAAGCTTACCCCATTTTTACAAGTATATGTTCCAGGGTAGAGTAAAGTGTATCAATCGTAATTGGAATGAGGTTATATATGAAGCGACCCATCAAGGTTATTTGTAAACTTGTACATCTCGCAACCCCGACAGCAAGTGGTTTATTAGTGGCGAAGTATATCCGATAGTTTGGACGGGTTTGTATATAGCGATGGGCAGCTGACTATTAAATCCTACAAAGGAGTGATGAGCATATGACAACCAATGCTGTTATTTTAGGTGCCGGCGGACAATTCGGCATGGCATGGGAAATCGGTTATTTAAGAGGCTTGTTTGATCAAGGTGTGGATTTACGTACCGCACATGAATTTGTCGGCACTTCAGCCGGTGCACAAGTCGGTACAGTTATTGCATCAGATGCAGACTGGGAAACAATTTGGGACGAACAGCTGCAGTATGAAAGAGAGGAAAGCAATCCATTAACGGATGAGGATTTAGAAATTATCTTCAGCAAGTTTGAATCATTAGCCAGTGATTCGCGTACAGTAGAAGAATGGGTTGCTGGTATGAGCGACATGGCGATGCATCCTAGAGTAGATTTGCCTGAAACAGAGCGTCTGAATATGATTCGAAATAGTCTCGGCAACGCTGTATCTGGTTGGACAAAAGGATTGAAAATCGTGGTGACAGAAGTTGAAACCAATCAGCGCCGTGTCTTAGATCAATCATCAGACGTTTCATTAGTTAAAGCTATTGCGGCCAGCGGCGCATTTCAAGGTGCGTATCCGACAATTCAAATCGACGGCAAGCATTATTATGACGGCGGATCATATTCCATGGAAAATCCAGATGTGAGCGAAGCGGATAAAGTCATCGTATTAGCTGCTGATTTGCCTGTCAAAACACCTTTTGCACTTGCAGATGTGATAGATAAGATGAAAGAACGCGGACAAAAGGTACATTTAGTAAAACCAGATAAAACGGTCATGGACATTTTAGCACGCTATGACTACAACACGATGAATGGTGCTATGCGTAAAGAAGTTGCACAAGCAGCTCGCAAACAAGGACAACAAGACGCAAGTGCTATCGAAGAATTTTGGAATTAAGCGTATGTAACTTCTATATAAATAAGTATTATAGTAATGAAGAGAAAGGAATAAAGAGAAGATTAAGAAATAAATAAAGAGAGAAAAAAGTAATACAAAGAGAGCGTATAAGGAAAAAAACAGAGAGAAAGCATAAAGAAAAGAAGGGCGATTTTCGTTTTTGAAAATCGTCCTTCTTCATTAATAACTGTTCCCTTAAAGTTGTTTAGAACTTTAAGGTCAGTTTTAGTATTTTCTTAGGAAGTTGACTTCTCTGTTGTAGTGTTTTTGAACAACGTCTTTTTGAACATCGTTTAAAATGTCTTCGATTAAATCCGTTTCATGTGCCAAGATACGAATACTGATACCATGTGTTGCTAATTGTGTGATACCGATTCGGCAATCTGCTTCTTTAGTATAAGGTGCCATCACATCATAGAGTGCTTCAACAGTAGTACTGTCGACATCCGGATGGATGAAGTAGCAAGAACCTAAGTGTGAATAGCCTTCCATATAACCTAAAGCGTCTACACGGTTTTTCTTCGGATCTAATAATAAATTATCGAATACGACCAATTCGCCATCCACAAATATCTCGTTCAATAAGTGCAGATATGTGTAGGTGAAGTGGGATTCATCCGGAGAATAGCCCGGTGTTAGGATGTCAGTATAAAACATCGCACCTGTTTTAGCGATATGGTATTGGTTGTGTTGATAGAATTTCGCATCTTTAAAAGCGATAATCGGATCTCCGACATATTCCATATAAGCATTATCTTCAATAGTAAATGTTTGATATTGCTCAACGTGATCTTTTAAAGTTTTGTAGATTTTAGTTGCACCTTGTGATGTGAGTGTTGTGGCCGCATTTTCTTTGACTTTGACATTTAAGCGATAACGATCGCCGTCTAAATAACCGCCGCCTACATTAACGATATAGAATGTAGGGATATTTGAACCATTCAAATAAATAGGGCGGATAACTTTTAATGCTTTTTCAAAGAAAATGTCACGTGCTGCAGAACGCTCGCCATCATTGAAGACAGTGATATCAAGTTGTCCTGTCCATTCTGTGACATTGTGCATTATTCTAGTCCTTTAAGCAATACGTCGCGTTCAATCCAGTTAATCACATTGTCTAAACCTTCTTCTGTTTTAAGGTTTGTGAATGTGAACGGACGGTCTCCGCGGAATGTGCGTGTATCTTCAGCCATTTGGTCTAAAGATGCGCCGACATAAGGTGCTAAATCTGTTTTGTTGATAACGAAGAAATCAGATTTAATCATACCTTGTCCGCCTTTACGCGGGATTTTTTCACCTTGTGCAACGTCGATGATATAAATTGAGAAATCTACAAGTTCAGGACTGAATGTAGCTGCTAAATTATCGCCGCCTGATTCGACAAAGATTAATTCGATATCTTCATGACGTTCGATTAATTCATCAATCGCCGCGAAGTTCATAGATGCATCTTCACGAATTGCAGTATGCGGGCAGCCGCCGGTTTCAACACCGATAATACGGTCAGCAGGCAAGACACCTGAATTTACAAGAATTTTTTCGTCTTCTTTTGTATAAATATCATTCGTGATAACACCAATGCTTAATTCTTCTTTTAAATGTTTGACTACTTTTTCTACAAGCTCGGTTTTACCTGCGCCTACAGGTCCGCCGATTCCGATTTTAATAGGTTGAGTCATAAATCTATAGCCTCCTAGGAAATAAAGATTCGTACATTCACTTTTTCATGTTCCATTTGATTGATTTCAAGTCCTGGTGCAGTGATGCCGAATTCAGACGCTTCAAGTTCAAAAATATGGTCGCGTGTTGATTTCATAAATGGAATCATTTCAGTAACAATACGTTGCCCAGCTGTTTGGCCTAACGGTATTGCGCGTACCGCATTTTGAGTTAATGATGAAACGTTTTGATATAAATAATAATCAATGATCATTTCAATATCGACACCAAGATAATGGCCGAGCATAGTAAAACAAATGGCTGGATGCAGCTTGGCTTGTTTCTTTTGATACTGCTCATGGTACCAATGTATCCATTCGCTGTCATAAAGTTCATCCGCAAGCTTAACCATACGTGTACCCATTTGTTTTGTGCCGACACGTGTTTCTCTTGGCATATTTTGTACAAAGAGCAAGCGATCAATCTCTAATACTCTTTTTGAATCATTCTGATTCAATGCGTCATAGACAAAACGCATTGCTAAACCATCCGCGTATGTGAGCTGTTCACTTAAAAAGAGTTTCAGCCACTCTTTAAAGGACTGTTCATCATGAACAGTACCGCGTTGGATATAAGTTTCTAATCCGAAAGAATGGCTGAATGCTCCTGTTGGAAATTGTGAATCGCAAAACTGAAACAATCTCAGCGATGCATGATCAATCATGTGAATGTCCTATATGACGGAATGCTTGATTGACTTTGCGATCTTCACGTGAGTGGGGGATACCTAAAGATTTTAATAAATCTTCAACCAAGTAATCGTATTGTACCAGCATTTCAGTTTCAGTGAATTGTGCCGGTAAATGACGGTTGCCGAGTTGGTGTGCAATATCTCCCATTTCTTTAAGCGAACGCGGACGAATCACTAAGATATCTTCTGAGTTGACATCAACGACAATACGGTTGTTGTCATCTTCATATAAGATATCGCCATATTGCAAGTCCACCGGATTTTTTAAGCGGATGCCGATTTCATGACCGTGATCCGTTTTGACACGCTGGATGCGTTTAACTAAATCAGAATTTTCAAGGTACACTTTTTCAGTGTGTTTTTGTTTTTCTTCTGGTGATAAATTGGCAATATTGCCGAGAATTTCTTCTACTATCATGTAAGCTTGCCTCCTAGAATAAGAAGTAACGTTGTGATAATGGCAACTCTGTAGCAGGTTCGCTTGTAATTTTTTCGCCATCTACAAACACTTCATAAGTTTGCGGATCTACGTCTAATTTAGGCGTTGCTGTATTATTTTTCATATCCGATTTGCGCAGTTTGCGGATATTTTTAACTGGACGAATTAAACGATGCAAGTTCAATTGACGTTGAATATCGTTCATATAAGCAATATTAGAAACGAATGTCATGTTTGTACCAGTCAAGTTGCCGCCTAATTGCGCATACATTTTACGGTATTTTAATGGTTCAGATACTGGAATAGAACCGTTCGCATCACCGTTAATCGCTGTATTAATCATACCGCCTTTGATAATCATTTCAGGTTTAACACCGAAGAATGCAGGATCCCAAATGACAATATCAGCTAATTTGCCTTTTTCGATTGAACCTACATATTCAGAAATACCATGTGTAATCGCAGGGTTGATTGTGTATTTCGCGATATAACGTTTGATACGGTTGTTATCATCATACTCTTTGTCTCCTTCTAAAGGTCCGCGTTGTTCTTTCATGCGGTGTGCAACTTGCCATGTACGTGAAATGACTTCACCTACACGTCCCATTGCTTGAGAGTCAGAGCTGACCATACTGAAGACACCCATGTCTTGCAGCACATCTTCAGCCGCAATTGTTTCTTTACGGATACGAGAATCCGCAAATGCTACGTCTTCAGGAATAGATGCATTTAAGTGGTGTGTAATCATAACCATATCTAAATGCTCGTCGATTGTATTTTTAGTATAAGGAAGTGTCGGGTTCGTTGATGAAGGAAGAACGTTAGGATAGCTTGCTGATTTGATTAAGTCAGGCGCATGTCCGCCGCCGGCACCTTCAGTGTGATACATATGAATAACACGATCTTTAATCGCTTTCATAGTATCTTCCATGAAGCCAGCTTCGTTAAGTGTATCTGCGTGTAATGCGACTTGAACATCATAATCATCCGCAACTTGTAATGAGTGGTCTAATGCAGAAGGTGTTGCACCCCAGTCTTCATGGACTTTTAATCCAATTGCCCCAGCGTGAACTTGTTCAATTAAAGCTGTATTATTATGTGCTTGTCCTTTGCCTGTAAAGCCGACGTTAATCGGTAAAGCTTCCGCTGCTTCTAACATGCGGTGCATGTGCCAAGGACCAGGTGTTACAGTTGTAGCTTTCGCACCTTCAGATGCGCCTGTACCGCCGCCGATATGTGTTGTCACACCGCTTTCAAGTGCTACCCATGATTGTTCTGGGTTGATAAAGTGAACGTGTGTGTCGATACCGCCTGCAGTCACGATTCTGCCTTCACCTGAGATAATATCAGTGTTTGCGCCGATAACGATATTAACGTTATCCATGATATCTGGGTTGCCGGCTTTGCCGTATCCCATGATATAGCCGTTCTTAATACCTAAGTCAGCTTTATAAACTTTATCGTAGTCGATAATTACTGCGTTTGTGATAACTGTATCCGCAACATTGCGGTCATCGCGTGTTACGTTAGGGTTTTGTGCCATACCGTCACGAATAGATTTGCCGCCGCCGAATGTTGCTTCATCCCCATAAGTCGCAAAATCTTTTTCTACACGTGCAAACAAGTTTGTATCAGCCAAGCGGATCGCATCTCCGACAGTAGGGCCGTACAAGCTTGTATATTGTGATTGTGTCATTTTAAAGCTCATCGATTATACCCACTTTCTTTGTTCGCATTTTTTTGACCTTCGTCGTCTTTAACACCCGCATTAGGGTGGTCGTTATCTACTCGGAAGACGCGGTCTTCATCGATTTCTCCGTTAACCATTCCTCGGAAACCAAAAATACGGCGATTACCTTGATATTCAACAAGTTGTACTTTCTTTTCGTCCCCAGGTTCAAAACGAACCGCGGCACCTGCTGGAATATCTAGATGTTTGCCGTATGCTTTCTCTCTATCGAATTTTAAGCCGTCATTGACTTCAAAGAAGTGATAATGAGAGCCTACTTGAATCGGACGATCTCCGATATTTTTAACTTTTATTACTGTTTCAGCGTTATCTGTATTTCTGTTAATCTCTATTTCAGTACGCTTTACTATAATTTCACCAGGTTTCATTATTTAAATCCCCCTTAAACAATCGGATGATGAACTGTAATCAATTTCGTACCGTCTGGGAAAGTGGCTTCAATTTCAAGGTCAGTAATAATATCTGACACACCTTCCATAACATCATCCTTATTTAAAATTTGTCTGCCGTAACTCATAAGTTCAGCAACACTCTTACCGTCTCTTGCACCTTCTAACAATTCATAACTAATGATAGCAACTGCTTCAGGATAGTTAAGTTTTAAGCCGCGTTTTTGACGTCTGCGTGCTAAATCATTCGCTATCACTAACATTAGTTTGTCTTGTTCACGTTGAGTAAAATGCAAAATAATCCCTTCTTTCATGTATGTTAAGTAAATACTAATCCATTGTAAGACGCCTAATGTCAATATACAAGAATTATATATTTATTTCCTAAAATTAAAATGAAAATTAACAAGTTAACCCTGTAAACTACACTTTAATTTACCTAAGGGAGTTTTACCATTTTTTGTACATTTTCAAACAAAAGAGCCTTTTTTTATTTGATAACAATAAAAATGAATAACAGTAGGTTTCATTCCCTATAGTATTTTGTTAAAATCATTATTGCTTAATTTATTAGAAATCAGGTGAACGACCATGCGTCATTTTATCGACGTTGTATTAAAGAATATCTCTCAAGTGCTGTTATTAGAAAATGCATGGACAGGGTTATTCATTCTAGCAGGATTATTTGCAGGGGATTGGAAAGTAGGGCTGGCTGCTTTGCTTTCAAGTATTGTTGCTTACATAACGGCACCTTATACAAATTATTCTAAAGAGGAGATCCGTCATGGACTAGCTGGGTTTAACCCAGTCTTAACAGGGGTTGCACTGACGATTTTCTTAGTTCAAGATTTAAAAGGCATCGGGATGACCTTGCTTGCGGTTATTTTGACCATGCCGCTCGGCGCAGCATTTCGTGCATTGTTAGCACGTTTTGAATTGCCGATGCTGACAATGCCTTATGTATTTATCAGTTGGATGTTCTTATTCATGTCTTTCCAATTCGAACATGTTAATGCTGGTGTTAATATTTTACCGTCAACTGTCCGAGAAATCACATTCTCTCATCACACAATCAATGTAATGATGACATTCTTAGACGGCTTCAGTGAAATCTTCTTAGTCAAAAGTGTACTCGGCGGCTTATTGATACTGATAGGTATTTTTATAGCTTCAAAAAAAGCAGGCATTTACTCAATTGCGGCCAATATCATCGGCGTGGTTGTGGTTATGATGTTCGGTGCCAACCATGATGAAATCAATGCCGGCCTTTATGGTTATAATGTTGTCCTTGTGATTTTAGCTTTAGGTGTGACATTTAAAGAGGCATCTGTCTTTAACAAATACTTAAGTATGTTGTTTGGAATCATTATTACCGTAGTTATGCATGCAGGCTTAGTCACATGGCTGAAACCTTTCGGTCTTCCGGTATTTACCTTGCCGTTTATTGTCGCAACATGGATTATGCTGCTGGCGGGCAAATCTGCGTATGCAAAGTCTAAAAAAGAAACGCAAGTATAAAATATAAAGATAAAAATCAATAACATAAGAGAAGCGGAATGCTGCCCTGATTTGCAGGGAACATTCCGCTTTTTCATTCGAATTATTACTTCATGAATTTCTCTTTAAGATCTTTACGCATAAACTCTAGTGTATACGGGTCATTGTACCAATAAGTTTTAGCATCAACTTTAATTACGTGATTATTTTTAACTGCCGGCAAGTTTTTCCATAGATTTGTTTCTGTGTATGAAGGTGCTGCTTTGCCTGCACGTGTTGATACGATGTAATCGCCTGCATATTCAGGGATTTTTTCTTGTTTGATTTCTGCCCAGCCTTCTTTTTCAACAAGTTCTTTTTGTTTTTCAGGCATTTTCAAACCGAATGCTTGATAAATTACTTCGCCGCCGCGACCCCAGTTAGGACCGTACGTATAAAGTTTTTTATCAAATTCGTCTAATAAAGAAACAGTCGCATCTTCACCGATTTTATTTTTAATAGCTTTGCCGTCTTTAGAAGTTTGTTTTTTCCATTCTTCTGTCCATTTTTTCGCTTGGTCTTCTTTGCCTAATAATTTACCTAATTCAATTTGCTGATCAAGGTATTTATGTTTAGCATAGTCAAAGACTACTGTAGGTGCTGCTTTTTGATATTTCTTGATGTTTTTATCAGTTGAGTAAACGATAATTAAATCTGGTTTTTGTTTGATAACTTTTTCTACATCTTCACTGCCAGTTGCGCCGATTTTTTCAACGCCTTTGAATTTTTCTTTTAAAATAGGGCTGTCATCGACTTGACTGTTGACTGCGACAATGTTGCCGCCTAATTTTTTAATACCGCCCGCATATGTAGGTGCAACTACTGCAATACGTTTAGGGTCTTTCGGTATTTTTACTTTCTTTCCATTATCCATTGTATATGAACGCATTTCTTGCTTTGAATCTTTTTGATCATTTGATTGTTTACCGCAAGCGGCAAGTACGAATACTAAAATAATCATAGGAATCAATAATTTCTTCATCTGTATTTTCCTCCTAATTGAAAACGATTATCATTACTCTAGAATTATAATCGTATTTTGCGAAAAGCACAATATAATTTTGTAAAAAATTTTTGAATTGAGTTATTTGAAGAAAGAAAAAGTACCATGCTCTTTGGAAAAGAACACAGTACTGTCGTTTTAAAATAGGTCAAGTTCAGATTTTGCAATGTTCGTATAAGCAGCATCTTGCATCGGCGGGTTATGAAGACCGGCACGCATATCACGGTAATAACGTTGAAGCGGACGTTCCATTTCTAAACTTTTAGCACCGACGATACGCATTGCAATATCAATCACTTGCAGACCTTGGTTCATAACCAAGACTTTGCTCGCTGACGTTTCGTTCCATACAGGTGCATCCGGAGATTCATGATACATACGTGCAGTTGACCATAAGAATGCGCGTGATGACAGCAATAATGATTCCATCTCTCCGACAGATTGCTGAACGGTAGGGAGATGGGCAATAGATTGATCGATACTGTTCGGCTGATGTGTTTTCGCAAAGTCTTTCGCATAATCCGCTGCTGCTTGTGCAATACCTAAATAAACACTTGGAATGTGCAAGATCCATCCATTCGGACTTTTAGGACCGCCTGCGATTTCTACGAAATTTTCAGTCGGGATTTTAACATTTTCCAACACTAAATCATGGCTTTCAGTAGCACGCATGCCTAGGACATTCCATGTTTGTGCAATCGATAAGCCTGGCGTACCTTCTTCAACTAAGAAGAAACCGTACTGATCTGTTGCTTCGTTGTAGCCGCTTACTAGGAAATGTGTCAGTGCAGGGCTCATTGAAGTGAAAGTTTTAACACCGTTTAAGATGTAGCTGTCACCTTCTTTAACCGCATGTGTTGAAGGTTTTCCTCCGCGTGTCGGACTGCCGGTATCTGCTTCGCTGACCGCACGATTAATCAATGCGCCTTCTTTAACCGCTTTTGCAAACTGATTTAGTAAGTCGTCATCCCATTTCTTTTCTTCATAGAGCTGTCCGACAACGCTTAAATGCCATCCGATTGATAGAGCAGTTGCGCCGTCAATCGCACCTAAATAGGTCTGTAAGATCACCATATCTTCTACTGTTGCACCTTCGCCGCCATAGGCTTTAGGCAATGTTAATAAGGTATAGCCTTCTTGTTTCAGCCATTCAATATTTTCATAAGGGAAGCGGCTGTTGAGGTCGTTATGTTCTGCATGTGCCTGAAAGTCTGCTTTGACAGCTTGTAATTTCTTTAACCATTTTCGTTGTATGTCTGAGTGTATTAATCCTGATTCTAACAAGACGTTTCCTCCTCGCGTTGATAAGTGTATTAAGTTTAGTGTATCACTCGGAATAAAGAGTTGGAAGTTTTTCGTGATAAGAATCGAAATTCATATCGGCAGAAAAACATTCAGTGCACCGCTTAATACAGACATACACAGATGCTTTACATTATTTAGGAAATACAATTAAATAGAGAGTGATAGAACAAGTTGGAGGTAGAAAATGAAAAAGATATATTTTAATCATGATGGCGGCGTGGATGACTTAGTGTCGTTGTTCTTATTGCTTCAAATGGAAGACACAGAATTAATCGGGGTCAGTGCAATCGGCGCAGACAGTTATGTAGAACCTGCAGTGAGTGCTTCTGTAAAGATTATCAACCGCTTCTCAAACCGCGACTTAAACGTTGCTCCATCTTATGAAAGAGGGAAGAATCCATTCCCTAAAGATTGGCGCATGCATGCTTTCTTTGTAGATGCTTTACCTGTCTTGAACGAAAGCAGAACGACAAAGCGTTCAGAAGTGTCGCACTTAGAAGCTTATGAAGATATCATTGAAAAATTAACACAAAGCGATGTACCGGTAACGCTCTTATTTACAGGTCCGTTAACTGACCTTGCAAAAGCATTAGAAATAAAACCGGAAATTACAGAGAAGATTGAACGCTTAGTCTGGATGGGCGGCACTTTCTTAACAAAAGGAAATGTGGAAGAACCTGAGCATGACGGTACAGCAGAATGGAATGCATTTTGGGATCCTGAAGCGGTCGCAAAAGTATTCGAGACAGATGTTGAAATAGATATGGTCGCACTCGAAAGTACTAATAAAGTACCGTTAACGTTAGATGTACGCCAAATGTGGGCAGACCAAAGAGATAACTTAGGTGTCGATTTCTTAGGTGTTTGTTATGCAGGTGTACCGCCGTTAACACACTTCGTTACGAACTCAACGTATTTCTTATGGGATGTCTTAACAACCGCTTCAGTCGGCAAACCTGATTTAGTGCATGTCCAAGATGTCATGACTGAAGTTATCACACATGGTCCAAGTCAAGGCCGTACAAAACGCGTACATGAAGGCGGAAGACTGGTACATGTGGTGGATGATGTGAATCGCGAAGCTTTCTTTGAATATATGACACAATTAGCTGCCAAAGTTCAGCAGTAAGCGAGTGTAAAAGTTACACAAATAAATGTAAACTATCTGTAAATTTTAGTTAACATATGTGCTATAATTTTCCTTGGAATCATACCAAGGAGGTCAGACTATGACAACAAAACATATTACATTCACAGCGATTATGACCGCAATCATTGCTTTACTAGGTTTGGTACCGCCGATACCTTTACCGTTTATGCCTGTTCCTATCGTGTTGCAAAACGTAGGAATCTTCCTCGCAGGTATTCTTTTAGGTAAGAAATATGGTACATTAAGCGTAATTGTATTTTTAATTTTAGCAGCGTGCGGTGTGCCTGTATTATCGGGCGGCCGCGGCGGAATAGGGGTATTTGCCGGTCCTTCAGCAGGTTTCTTATTCTTATATCCGGTAGTGGCGTTCTTAATCGGGCTCGCACGCGATAAATTTATCGAACGTATCAACTTTGTACGTCTCTTCATTCCTGTATTGATTGCTGGAGTATTGCTTTTAGATATCATAGGTACTTTAGTGATGGGTGTTATTACAAACATGCCGTTATCTAAAGCTTTCTTCCTATCTTTTGTCTTTATGCCTGGAGATGTGGTTAAAGCTGTTATTGCTTGTTTAATCGGTGCAGCTTTATTAAATCATACAAGATTCAAACAATTGATGCGCTTTTGATTAAAGAAAGAGGGAGAAATATGCGGCCACTATCCATGCGACTGATTGATCAGCCAGGCACTATAGCTTATCAAGATGATGAAAAAACAATCTATTTAACACCGTCAGAGCCTTTGACTTATTACACTAATAAATGGGTGTATCATCAAATGCCGGAGTTTGAGGATTGGTTAGAAGATGCACAAGCACAGCTGAAGCAGCATCATCAGCAAGGCAGTCATCATCTTGCATTTTCATTTCCTGAAGATACATCTTTGCCAGAAGTCTTCACAGATTACTTTGATAAAGAAGGTTTTGAAGTCGGGTTATTAGAAATGTATGCGATTGAAGCAGAAGCGCTGCAAGCTGAACTGCCGGAGCATTTGGATATTCGCTGGGTTGATATTTATCATTTAGAGGATTATTTAAAGATATGCCGCTATTTCTCTTTAGACTATGGCCGAGACTTTGCGGATGAAATGGTGAAAACATTGCGCGAGCAATTTGAAGGTTCAACGCATGTAAAACGAGTTATCGCTTATCATGAAGGCAAACCTATCGGTACGCTGGATATCATTGAGTCAGACGCAGCGATTGAAATCGATAGTTTCGGGGTCATTAAAGAAATGAGAAGACAAGGTGTCGGCCGTGCGATGCAGGCCTTTGTCGCAAACTATGCAAAAAAGAAACCGATTATTTTACTAGCAGACGGCGAGGATACTGCTAAAGATATGTATATCAAGCAAGGGTATACGTATATCAGTTACAGTTATAACGTTGTGAAAGAGAATATATAAAATAAAAAGCTGTGTTCACACAAGTCAGTCTTGTGAGGACACAGCTTTTATACGTTCTGGATGACTATAAATATTAAAGTTGCCGTCTCTGATAAATCCGATGGCTGTAATATTCAAGTCATTTGCGAGTGTGACCGCAAGGGTAGTCGGTGCGGATTTAGACAAGATGACACCAACCCCGATTTTAGCAGCTTTGATTAAGATTTCAGATGAAATACGTCCGCTGAAAATCAATACCTTATCTCGTACTGGAATATGACGTTCTATACAAAATCCATACAATTTATCTAAGGCATTATGACGCCCGATATCTTGACGATGTTCAAAGAAAGCTTCACCGTCGCTGATGGCTGCATTATGCAGGCCGCCGGTACGTTTGAATAATGTACTGGCTGTCTGCAGTCTTGTCATCATATTAATGACTTGTTTCGGCGTCAATGTAATATGCGACATAGATGTTTTCGCAATCGCAGCATCGTTTTGGAAATAGAACTCGCGGCTTTTACCGCAGCAAGATGCAATCATACGTTTTGTCGAATATTCAAAACGATCGCCTAAGTCTTTTGTCAGTTCTACATGAGCAAAGCCTTTACTGTCATCGATTTGAATGGATTTTAATTCATCGCGTTTTAAAATCGCGCCTTCAGACGCTAAAAAGCCCAGTACCAACTCTTCCATATGGTCTGGACTGCAGATAACGGTCGCAAATTCCACGCCATTGACCATAATTGTTAAGGGAAATTCGGTAACGTAACTATCTGTAGTTTCAAACAATTCTCCGCCTTCGTAACGGACGATTGTCTGATTGGTTAATACATCTATATCTTTATTATTCATAGGCATAACTCCTTAATTCAACAGTATACTATATCTGGTTTATTTTCAAAAAAAGATTGCCTGTTTCAAAACAATGATGAAAGTAAAGTTGTTTCATCAAAAAATTAATAGTAAACTTAAGGTAAACAAAAAGAGAGGTGTTAGGGATGGCAAGTATTAGAGATATAGCAAAAGCAGCAGGTGTCAGTCCGGGAACAGTTTCAAGAGTCTTGAATGAAGATCCTACATTATCTGTAGCTGAATCCACAAGAACACGGATTTTAGAAACAGCAAAGTCAATGGCATACCATAAAGCAGAACGTGTCAATCGGCAAGTTCAGATTATTACGTATGCTTCACGCAGACGCGAGATGGCAGACCCGTTTCATCGTGAACTGCGATTAGCCATCGAAGCAGAAATCAAACGATTGAATTTAACACTGAAGAAGACATTGAGAATTGAAACAGGCTTTAAAAAGCAAGATTGGCAAGATGTTAAAAAAGCAGGTGCAGTACTAGTCATCGGCAACTTTTCATATCATGTATTAGAGACATTGTATGAATATAATCAAAATATCGTGGTCATTAATAATAAACATGTACCTGAATATATGGACGCAGTGTATTCAGATTTAGGACAGTCTATGCATCGCTTGCTGGATAAAATCTCCAATGATAATAAGACAGCAGATATTGCTTATTTCGGAGGGATGAGAGAAGAACGTGATTTGCGTGAAACTGAGAGTGCTGAAAAAGATGCACGCTACCAAGCTTATGCAGATTGGTACGAGCAGCATCAAAAAACACCGAATGCACATTTAATCGGTTGGGACCGAGAAGCAGGACAACAAGCAATTAAAGATTTAGAAACGGTACCAGATGTACTGATTGCCGGCAATGATATGGTAGCAATCGGTTTGATTCAAGGTCTGCAAGAGATGGGGAAAGTAATTCCTAAAGATGCGGCAGTTATCGGTTTTAACGACTTGGATGTGAATCAATATGTCACACCTTCTTTAACGAGTGTGCGTATAGATATTGAACAATTCGGGAAGAGTGCAGTATTGATGGCGAAAGAACGTATTCAGCGTACACGCGAAGCAGCATTGCATATTGTCGTGCAGACACGCTTGATTGAGCGCCAATCATTTTCTTTGAAAAAGCAGCAATAAATACATTGACAAAACATTTAGTAAACAAATAAACTTTAATTGTGTTTACTAATAAAATTTACCTTGAGAGAGGAGTTATTCTATGTTGACAGCGATGAAAGAGCAATTTGAAAAGCAGTTTGATGCACAACCAGAGGTCGCAGCTTTTGCGCCTGGACGCATCAATTTAATCGGAGAGCATACGGATTATAACGGCGGTTATGTATTCCCTGCCGCAATTGAATTAGGGACGTACGGTTTAGCGCGTAAAAGAGATGACCGTACAATCCGCTTTTATTCATTAAACTTTGAAGAAGCCGGCGTCATTACATTTTCATTAGATGACTTAGACTATGACAAAGCAGACAGCTGGGCCAACTATCCAAAAGGAATGGTGAAGTTTTTAATTGAAGCGGGTTATAACATTGAAAACGGATTTGATGTAATTGTAGAAGGCAATATTCCGAACGGCGCAAGTCTTTCATCTTCAGCATCTATAGAAATGCTGACGGGATGGTTGATGAAGTCATTGTTCAATTTAGACGTAGAACGTTTAGAATTGATTCAATTAGGACGCAAAGTTGAAAATCACTTTATCGGTGTAAATTCCGGTATTATGGACCAATTTATTGTCGGCATGGGTCAAAAAGACCAAGCGATTTTGTTAGATACTTCAAGCTTAGAGTATCACTATGTACCGACAGAATTCGGCGATTATACTATTTCAATTATGAATACCAATAAACGCCGCGAATTAGCAGAATCTAAATATAATGAACGTTTAGAAGAATGCCAAAAGGCTTTAGCACTTTTACAACAAGAATTAGATGTTGAAGCATTAGGACATATTGATGAAGCAACATTCGAAGCACATGCACATCTGATTGATGATCCGGTGCTATTAAAACGTGCACGTCATGCAGTAACTGAAAATGCACGTGTCAAAGCAGCATATGATGCATTAGAACATTCTGATTTTGAACGCTTCGGTCAATTGCTGAATGAAAGTCATGCATCATTAAAAGATGATTATGAAGTAACAGGTGTTGAATTGGATACTTTAGCAGAATCTGCACAACAAGTTGACGGTGTATTAGG
Organism: Staphylococcus sp. EZ-P03; assembly: GCF_003344575.1. Lineage (NCBI taxonomy): Bacteria > Bacillati > Bacillota > Bacilli > Caryophanales > Staphylococcaceae > Staphylococcus > Staphylococcus sp. EZ-P03. Next base: position 242,314 of record NZ_QPMO01000001.1, read on the forward strand.
TGCCCGTATGACAGGTGCAGGCTTTGCAGGATGTGCGATTGCATTGGTACATCAATCAAAAATCAAAGCATTAGAAGAAGAAGTCACACGCAACTACACAGAAAAGATTGGTTATGCCCCTTCGTTTTATCATGTCAATATCGGTGACGGTGTTAAATCAATCGAACTTTAAGGAGGACTTTTTATGTCAGTTTTAGTATTAGGCGGCGCAGGTTATATCGGCAGTCATGCTGTACATCAATTATTAGATGAAGGTTATGATGTCGCAGTGGTAGATAATTTAGGTACAGGACACAGAGATGCAGTGCCAGAAGCAGTACGTTTTTATGAAGGCGATATTCGAGACAAAGCATTCTTGAATCAAGTCTTTGAAAAAGAAGCGGTAGAAGGTGTGTTTCATTTCTGCGCTTACTCTTTAGTCGGAGAATCAGTTCAAAAACCACTCGAATATTTCAACAATAATGTTTATGGTATGCAAGTACTGTTAGAAGTAATGAAAGCACATGATGTGAATGAAATTGTCTTTTCATCAACAGCAGCGGTATACGGCGAACCAGAAGTTGTACCGATTCAAGAAGATGTGCAAAAAGCACCGACAAACCCTTACGGCGAAAGCAAGTTAATGATGGAAAAAATGATGCATTGGTGTCATAACGCTTATGGTGTGAACTATACAGCATTGCGCTACTTCAACGTAGCGGGTGCACGAGAAGACGGCACAATCGGGGAAGATCATAACCCTGAGACACATTTGATTCCTATCGTGCTTGAAGCGGCTTTAGGCCAAAGAGATGCGATTACAATTTTCGGTGTCGATTATGATACAGAAGATGGTTCTTGTGTCAGAGATTATCTGCATGTCACAGACTTGATTGATGCGCATATCTTAGCTTATCAATATCTTAAAAACGGCGGCGAAAGCGGTGCATTCAACTTAGGCAGCAGCCAAGGCTACTCAGTAATTGAAATTGTAGAAGCTGCACGCAAAGCAACAGGCGAAACGATTAAATCTGAAATCGGAGAACGCCGTGCAGGCGATCCTAGCAAATTGATTGCATCCAGCGATAAAGCACGCAAAGTTTTAGGCTGGGAACCTAAACATGACGACATAGAAGAAATCATTGCAACAGCTTGGAATTGGCACCGCGCACATCCAAACGGCTACGACGATAAATAAACGAGGAGGCTATTGAGATGAAGTTGAATCAACAACTGGTACAACGCTTCATTCAGTATGCGATAGAATATGGAGATTTTGAAACAGAGGACAATTTTTACGTTCAGAATCTTATTTTAGAAATTACTAAAGCAGAAGATTTAGAGACACAGACAGAAGCTGATTTATCAGAGCTTGATACACCGAACCAAATTGCGCAATATTGGATCAATCAAATGATTGAACATGGTTTGATCGAAGATGCGGTGTATCAAAAAGAAATCATAGAAACAAAATTGCTTGATTTAATTACACCGAAACCTTCTACGATTAATCGAAACTTTAAAGCACTGTATCAAGAAGACCCGCAAAAAGCGACGCAATATTTTTATGATATCTGTGCACGCAATCACTATATAAAAGCAGATGCCATTGCACAAAATATTCATTACTATACACCGACACATTATGGTGATTTAGAAATTACGATCAATATGTCGAAACCTGAAAAAGACGCCAAAGAGATTGCGGCTGCTAAACAAGCGAAACAAACAAGCTATCCGTTATGTGCTTTATGTATGGAAAATGAAGGTTATGAAGGTTCAGTAACACAAGCTGCTCGTCGTAATCACCGTATTATCCGAATTACATTAGACGGTGCGAACTGGGGCTTCCAATTTTCACCATATGCTTATTTCCCTGAGCACAGTATTGTATTATCAGAGCATCATGTACCGATGAAGATTGAACGCCAAACATTTATCAATTTACTTTCATTTGTGCAGCAGTTCCCGCATTACTTTGCAGGATCTAATGCGGACTTGCCGATAGTCGGAGGGTCTATTTTATCGCATAACCATTATCAAACAGGACGTCATACGTTCCCGATGGATAATGCGGAAGAAATCGATACGTTTACGTTAGATAATTATCCGAATGTAAACGCAGCGCTGTTAGACTGGCCGATGAGTGTGATTCGTTTGAAAGGTACAGACCAAGCACAGTTAGTCGATGCGGCAGAACATATCTTTAATGAATGGAATGCATACAGCGATGAATCAGTAAGTGTGAAAGCATACAGTGAAGACGGTGAACGTCATCATACTGTGACACCGATTGCGAGATTCCGACAAGCAACAGGGCAGTATGAACTAGATTTAGTATTGAGAGACAATCAAACATCTGAACAATATCCGGATGGTATCTTCCACCCGCATCAAGATGTTCAGCATATTAAGAAAGAAAATATCGGCTTAATCGAAGTGATGGGAACAGCGATTTTACCGGCACGTCTCAAACAAGAATTACAAGACGTTGCACGCTATGTATTAGGAGACACATCCATAGATTTAGGTGTGCATCAGCAATGGGCTGAGGACTTAAAAGCAGAACATACATTTACAAAAGAAAATGCGGAAAGTATTATTCATGATGCGATGGGTCAGAAGTTCAAACGTGTGTTAGAAGATGCCGGCGTCTTTAAACGTACAGAAGAAGGCTTTAAAGCCTTTCAACGTTTTGTCTCAACATTATAAAGTGCTTAAGACCAACCTTTGCGTTGGTCTTTTTTTATAGGCAAATGTTGAAATAATGAAATGTATTGAGAACAAATTCAAACTGGAATTTATGAAATTTAAGCGTATAATCGAAGGTGTATCTATCTTTTAGGAGGACCTGGCAATGAAATTGAAATCTATCGCAGCCATGCTGTTCATTATCGGCTTGGTGCTGGCAGGATGCTCGAATCAAAAGCAATCCGACAGCAAATCAAAAGAACAGACACTGCATGTGGCTGCGGCTGCAAGTTTAACAGATGTAACGAAAGATTTGGAGCAAGCTTTTAAGAAGCAGCATCCAGATGCAAAGGTTACATTTAATTACGGCGGTTCAGGTGCTTTAAGACAGCAAATTGAAAAAGGGGCACCTGTAGATGTCTTGATGTCCGCAAATAAAAAAGATGTGCAAGCATTAAAGGATAAAAAACAAGCGGATCATGTTTATGATTATGCCAAAAATAATTTAGTATTGATTGGTGAAAAAGGCACTAAAGCAAAATCAGTCAAAGACTTGAAGCCTGGTGATAAATTAGCCATCGGCGAAGTGAAATCAGTACCTGCTGGCAAGTACGCAGAAAGTTATTTAAAAGCAAACAGCTTATATAATGGGGTACAAGATCAACTGGTCTTTGCGAAAGATGTGCGCCAAGTCTTGAATTATGTAGCAAAAGGCAATGCACAGCTCGGCTTTGTGTATCAAACGGATTTATATCAAAATAAAACTAAAGATGATAAAGTGAAAGCAATTCAGCAAGTACAATTAAAAGAACCGATTGTATACGAAGCAGGGACAACATCTGATAATCAACTCGGCAAAGCATGGATTGAGTTTCTGAAATCAGATGAAGCTAAAAAGATTTTGAGAGCATATCATTTTGAAGCGTAGGAGGAGTACATATGCCTGATTTAACGCCATTTTGGATATCGATTGAAGTGGCGGTGATCAGCACGATCATTGTGACACTGCTTGGCATTTTAGCAGCCAGACTGTTATATCATCGTCGCGGCCGCATCGTAACGCTTCTAGAAAGTATTATTATTCTGCCGATCGTTTTACCGCCGACGGTGATGGGGTTCTTACTACTGATTATCTTCTCTCCGAGAAGTCCGGTTGGAGCGTTTATGACGAACGTCTTGCATCTGCCGGTCGTCTTTTCAATCACAGGTGCAATCATAGCGTCAGTTGTCGTCAGTTTTCCGCTCATGTATCAGCACACCATCCAAGGCTTCAGAGGCATCAATCATAAAATGCTCAACACAGCGAGAACAATGGGCGCAAGTGAAAATAAAATCTTCTATAGATTGATATTGCCGCTGTCAAAACGTGCCATACTTTCTGGTGTAATGATGGCGTTTGCCCGTGCAATCGGAGAATTCGGTGCGACATTGATGGTCGCTGGTTATATTCCGAATAAAACCAATACCTTGCCGCTTGAAATTTATTTCTTAGTCGAACAAGGCAAAGAGAACCAAGCTTGGTTATGGGTACTCGTCTTGGTAGCCTTTGCGGTAACGGTCATAGGTACTATCAATATGATAAATCGAGATCGCTATTTGGAGGTGGATTAAGATGCTTGCCATCCAAATTGAACATGAGTTGAAAGGCGAAAAGCTGAAATTAGCTATTGAAGATGAAGTGCCTAAAATTTATGCAATACGCGGGCCTTCCGGCATCGGCAAAACGACCATCTTAAATATGATTGCAGGTTTGCGTGAAGCTGACACAGCCTTTATTAAAGTCAATGACCATGTTTTAACCGATACAAAACAAGGGATTCAAGTTAAAATCCAAGAGCGTCAATTAGGATATTTATTTCAAGATTATCAGCTCTTTCCGAATATGACGGTGTATCAAAATATTACGTTTATGGCACAACCGTCTGAACATATAAAGACACTGATGCATCAACTGAATATCAGTCATCTGACCAAACAATATCCAGCAAGATTATCAGGCGGGGAAGCACAACGGGTTGCTTTAGCGAGAGCATTAAGTACACGACCGGATTTATTGATGCTGGATGAACCATTCTCGAGTTTAGATGATGCGACGAAAGATGAAAGTATGCGTCTGGTGCATCAATTGTTTGAACAATGGCAGATTCCGATTATTTTTGTGACACATTCTCATTATGAAGCAGAGCAATTAGCTGATGAAATCATTACTATCGGCCACTTGAAAACAACATAGTTGCATGACAGCCCGGTTTTGCATGAAGTATGCGAAACCGGGTTGTATTTTTGATAAATAATTGGAACAATTGTATCGTACAGCATTTCATCTTATAATAAAGACAATGCACTTTTAGGAAGGGATAGAAAGATGTCAGAACGTTATTCCAGACAAATATTATTTAAGAATATCGGAGCAGAGGGACAACAGAAAATAACGCAAAAGCATGTCCTGATTATCGGTATGGGTGCATTAGGAACACATATCGCTGACGGATTAGTCAGAGCAGGCATTCGTCAGTTGACGATAGTGGATAGAGATTATATCGAATTCAGTAATCTGCAAAGACAAATGCTGTATACAGAAAAGGATGCGATCGATGCGATGCCGAAAGTCATTGCGGCTAAAGAAAAGCTGCAAGCTATTCGCAGCGATGTAGTGATTGATGCGCATATTGCACAAGTAAATCCTCAGTTTCTCGAGGATTACGGACAGTCTGCAGATTTAATATTAGATGCGACAGACAACTTTGATACGCGTTTATTAGTCAATGACTTTGCGTACAAATACGAGATACCTTGGATATATGGCGGTGTAGTACAAAGTACATACATTGAAGCTGCTTTTATTCCGGGACAGACACCTTGTTTCAACTGTTTGATGCCGCAGCTGCCGGTAATTAATATGACTTGTGATACAGTAGGGGTAATTCAGCCGGCGGTGACGATGACGACAAGTCTTCAAATCCGAGATGCGTTGAAAATTCTAACCGAAACACCCTTTACGCCTAAATTGACGTACGGCGATATTTGGGAAGGTACGCATTATACGTTCGGTTTCAGCCGGATGTTCAATCCAGAATGTCATACGTGCGGCAAAGCACCGACTTATCCGCATTTAAATCATACAGATTTGCAGTTTGCGACATTATGCGGCAGAGATACTGTGCAGTACAACAATGAAGATATTACCCAGGAAATGCTCAGAGCATATTTAGATACGCATCATATTCAATATCATGCGAATCCTTATATGATCCGTTTTGAATTCAACAATCATCGTATTGTGAGCTTCTCAGGCGGACGGATGCTGATTCACGGCATGACACGACCTGAAGAAGCTATCAAGCTTATGAATCAATTATTAGGATAAATCTTTGAAATTGGAGGCCGATTTGAATGAAGAATGAACATGTTAATGTCAAATTAGATAGAACGATTAATGCGGCGGTATTAACCGTGTCTGATACAAGAACAAAAGAAACAGATAAAGGCGGCAAACTGGCTAAAGAATTATTATCTGAACTTAATGTGGAAATTACAGATGAGCACTACACAATTGTCAAAGATGACAAACAAGCGATTACTGAACAAGTTCAGCTGTGGTTGAATGACGGTGTAGATGTCATTATTACAACAGGAGGAACAGGTATTGCACAACGTGATGTGACAATCGAAGCAGTTACACCATTACTGACAAAAGAAATTGAAGGTTTCGGAGAATTGTTCAGATATTTAAGCTATGCAGAAGATGTCGGAACACGTGCGTTATTATCACGTGCTGTCGGCGGTACAGTGGGCGAACAATTGATCTTCTCATTACCAGGTTCTTCAGGTGCCGTGAAACTTGCATTGGAAAAACTGATTAAACCAGAATTGAACCATTTAATTCATGAATTAACAAAATAAAGGCAAGATTAAGCGGTTAGTTTTTACTTTGGTAGAAGTCTAACCGCTTCTTAGCATCATTTTTCATCCATTCAGCCTATTTCATATAGGCTTTATGCATTATATAATAGGCTTAACATGAAAAAAGCGAAATGACTTCAAAGCAATCGTAGCTATACAATCGCTATGCATCATTTCGCGTTATTGTGCTGTTTTATTGTTTTACTCAAAAAACGGGTATTGCATTAAAATAAGCAGATTAGTCAGAGGCTCTCTGGTAATCGCCGGATTTGCCTCCGGATTTTGAGATAAGGTAAGTTTCACCGATGACCATGCCTTTATCGAGTGCTTTGGTCATATCGTAAACGGTCAAAGCTGTTGCTGAAGCAGCTGTGAGAGCTTCCATTTCTACGCCGGTCTTGCCTGAAGTAGAGACGGTTGCTTCAATATTAAGTGTATAAGACGATGTTGTATCCCATTCGAATGCAATATCGATACCTGTCAGTGAGAGCGGATGACACATAGGAATAATCGTAGAGGTATTTTTAGCTGCCATGATTCCCGCGATTTGGGCAGTATTCAGCACATTACCTTTCTTATTTGTATGTTCGATAATTTGTTTGTAAATTGCTTCGTTAACTGTAATGCTGGAATGTGCAACTGCAGTACGTTTCGTAATCGATTTATCTGAAACGTCGACCATTTTCGCATTCCCTTGTGCATTAATATGAGTAAATTCAGACATGTTATTCCTCCTCGCTAAGACATTATAGCATGAAATAAATTGAATGATAGGAGTAGATAGTATATGCCAGTTGAAAAGAGAAATCCGATTGCGGTGAAAGAAGCCATTAAACGTGTGGTAGAACAAGATATTCGCATGCGAGGTCAAAACGTACCTTTAAATGACAGTTTAGGTTATATTCTTTCAGAAGATATTGTAGCAACATATGAAATTCCGCGCTTTGATAAATCGCCTTTCGATGGTTTTGCGCTGCGCAGTGAAGATACACAAGGGGCAAGCGGCGACAACCGTATCGAATTCGAAGTGATTGATCACATCGGCGCAGGCAGTGTTTCTGATAAAACAGTAGGTCCGAATCAAGCAGTGCGCATCATGACAGGTGCAGAAATGCCTGCAGGTGCAGACGCTGTAGTCATGTTGGAACAAACGCGAGAAGGCGAGCATTCATTTACTATCCGCAAGCCATTCGAACCGAATGAAAACGTATCTTTAAAAGGCGAAGAAACAGAAGTCGGAGATGTCGTATTGAAACAAGGTCAGCGTATCAATGCCGGTGCAATTGCGGTACTTGCGACATTCGGCTATACAGAAGTACCGGTGAAAAGATTGCCTTCTGCTGCGATTATCGCAACAGGCAGCGAACTCTTAGATGTCGATGATGAATTAGAACCAGGCAAAATCCGTAATTCCAACGGACCGATGATTCAAGGATTATTGAAACAGTTCGGTTTAACTGGAGAAGTTTATAAAATTCAAGAAGATGACTTCGAAAGCAGCTTGGCTGTTGTAAAAGAAGCTTTATCAACACATGATATGGTCATTACTACAGGCGGCGTATCTGTCGGGGACTTTGATTATCTGCCATCTATCTATAAAGCGTTGGGTGCTGAAGTATTATTCAATAAAGTGCAAATGCGTCCAGGCAGTGTAACAACTGTTGCGGTCGCAGACGGCCATTATTTATTCGGCTTATCAGGCAATCCATCTGCTTGCTATACAGGTTTCGAGTTATTTGTGAAACCGGCAGTATTGAATATGATGGGCGCAAATGAGAGATTCCCGCAAGTCGTTAAAGCAACTTTAATGGAAGACTTCAAGAAAGCTAATCCATTTACACGTTTCATTCGTGCTAAAGCAACATTAAATGGTATGCAAGCAACAGTAGTACCTTCAGGTTTTAACAAATCAGGTGCCGTTGTAGCAATTGCCCACAGCAATGCGATGATTATGCTGCCGAGCGGAACTCGCGGCTTTGAAAAAGGCCATACTGTAGATGTTATCTTAACTGAAACAGATACATTCGAAGAGGAACTGTCATTATGATTTTACAGATTGTGGGATATAAAGATTCCGGCAAAACCACAGTGATGCAAGCACTGGTTGGATTTTTGAAAGCACAAGGCTATCGTGTGGTTACGATTAAGCATCATGGGCATGGTGCTGAAGATATTGCATTGCCTGATGCTGAAGTCGATCATATGAAACATTTTAATGCAGGTGCTGACCAAAGTATTGTGCAAGGACATCAATTGCGCGAAACGTTAACACGTACTGCCGAATCTGATTTATCCCGCATTATTGCCAAAGCTGTAACGATTGACTATGACATTGTGCTGGTTGAAGGATTCAAACAAGCAGACTACGATAAAATCATTATTTATAAAAACTCTGAGGAATACTCTTCTTTATCAGCGCTGAGTCATGTACAATATAAGTTACCGTTTCAAAATACTTCAGATTTAAGCCATTTAAAAGAATGGCTGATATCTTTTATCGATAGAAAAAAGGATGAGTCAAAATGAAACAATTCGAAGTTGTCACTGATCCGATTCAAACAGAACAATACCGCGACTTCACCTTGACACCGCACCAAGGGGCAGTTGTAGTATTTACAGGACATGTGCGCGAATGGACAAAAGGGATTCGTACAGAACACCTTGAATATGAAGCTTACATCCCGATGGCAGAGAAGAAATTAGCTCAAATCGGCGATGAAATCAATGAACAATGGCCGGGTACGATTGTCAGTATCGTACACCGTATCGGACCGCTTCATATTTCTGATATTGCAGTCTTGATTGCAGTATCTTCACCGCATCGAAAAGATGCTTATGCGGCCAATGAATATGCGATTGACCGCATCAAAGAGGTCGTACCGATTTGGAAAAAAGAAATTTGGGAAGATGGCGCTGAATGGATCGGCCATCAACGCGGTTATCATGATGATGCAATTGAAAGGGGGCAAACAGAATGAAAGTCCTTTATTTTGCGGAAATCAAAGAAATTTTGCAAAAAGACAATGATCAATTTCAAATCAACGATGAAATGACAGTGGAAGCATTCAAAGACTATTTATTTGATAAGTATCCTGAAATCAACGGGAAACAATTTCAAGTTGCACTGAATGAAGAATTTGTGCCGAATCACGAAATGATTCAGCCTTCAGATGTGGTTGCTTTGATTCCACCGGTAAGCGGAGGTTAACAGAAAGTGAAAGCAATTATATTAGCAGGCGGGCGTTCAGAACGTTTCGGCGCCCCAAAGGCATTTGCACAAATTAATAACAAAATGTTCTATCAGCACATCATAGATGCGATAGAAGCAACAAATATGTTCAGTGAAATTATTGTCAGTTCCAATGCGGAACTGGCAGATTGTTTTGAAAATGTGAAAGTGATTGTAGATGATCCTCAGCATAAAGATAAAGGGCCGCTTTCAGGGATCTATTCAGTGATGAAACAAGATTATGAAGCGGAACTCTTCTTTGTGATTTCAGTCGACACACCGCTTGTCACTGAAAAAGCCATCAGTGCATTATACCGGTTCCTAGTTGAACATCTGATTGAGGATCAATTGGATATTGCAGGGTATAAGGAAGACGGATTCCCGATACCGACTATCGCATTTTACAGTCCGACATGTCTGCCGGTAATTGCACGTGCATTAGAATCTGATGATTACAGTATGAAGCATGTATATAACCAAGTAGCTTCAGACTGGTTAGATGTGCATGAGGCAGAAACACAACCGAATTGGTATAAAAATATCAACTATCCCCAAGATTTAGCAAGTGTTGAAAATCATTCGCTTTGATGTAAAGCATCAAGCGTAATCAGAGAAAGAGAAGGGGGTCAAAAGATGGTAAAACAAATAACAGATAAACTCGGTCGTCCGATTCGCGACTTAAGATTATCCGTGACAGATCGCTGTAATTTCAGGTGCGATTACTGTATGCCTAAAGAAATTTTCGGCGATGACTTTGTCTTTTTACCCAAAGATGAATTATTGACTTTCAGTGAAATGGAAAGAATTGCTCGCGTATATACACGACTAGGTGTGAAGAAAATCCGTATCACAGGCGGAGAACCTTTAATGCGCAGAGATTTATATAAATTAATTGCGGCCTTAAACAAAATAGAAGGCGTAGAAGATATCGGTTTAACAACGAACGGCTTATTGCTGAAAAAGCATGGTCAGAATTTATATGATGCCGGCTTGCGACGTATTAACGTCAGTTTGGATGCGATAGATGATAAACTCTTCCAATCCATTAATAACCGCAATATCAAGGCACAAACCATCCTTGAACAAATTGATTATGCTGTATCTATCGGCTTTAAAGTAAAAATCAATGTAGTGGTGCAAAAAGGTGTTAATGATGACCAGATTATTCCGATGATTCAATACTTCAAAGATAAAGATATTGAAGTACGTTTTATTGAATTTATGGATGTCGGCAATGATAACGGCTGGGATTTCAGCAAAGTCGTAACTAAAGATGAGATGTTGACGATGATTGAAGATGAGTTCGATATTGAAGCAGTCGAACCAAAATATTATGGGGAAGTCGCAAAATATTATCGTCATAAAGATAACGGTGCACAGTTCGGATTGATTACCAGTGTTTCTCAATCATTCTGTTCTACATGTACCAGAGCGCGTTTGTCATCAGACGGCAAGTTCTACGGCTGTTTATTCAGTACAGTCGACGGCTTTAATGTCAAAGAGTTTATGCGTTCAGGCAAAACAGATGAACAGCTTCAAGCAAAATTTGAAGAACTTTGGAATATTCGAGACGATCGCTATTCTGATGAGCGTACAGAACAAACTGTCGCAAACCGCCGACGCAAGAAAATCAACATGAATTATATCGGCGGTTAAATTAAAAAAGCGTGTATTTTCAATTTCATTTTGAAAATACACGCTTTTTCATGTTTTATTACTTCGCATTTACTTTGAATTCTTTAATCACTTGTGCCACAAACAGACGTTGTGCATCATTAAGTAAATAAAAAACTTGACGCTCATCAGTTTCAGAGCGTTCTTTAGCAATGAGCTCTCTTTTGTAAAGCTTGCGAATTAATACATCAATCTTACTCGTATTCCATTTCATGTCATAATGTAATGAATCTCTTAACACTTTACCGGTAATTTTGTCTGTACCAAAGAAACGATATAAAATAATGAATTCTTCCATGGACAGATGATACTCGGACTTCAGCCAGTATTTAATTTGGCTGAGCTTGCATTCGGTATCGATAAATTGGTCAATTGTTTGAGTCATAGATATTCCTCCTTCTGTTCTTCGTTGTTGTACTCCCCTGGGAATATTAATAGAATAACTTATTATATTATATAACGTTTTTCAAGTTAAATCTATTATGTTTCGTTTACTATAATAGTAAAATTAGTGAGATATCATGGACATTATGACGAAAGATTGAATAATTTGAGTGATAGGTTCACAAATCATGCAATCTTCAGATATGAAATAAATATGACAAATGTCATAAACAAGAAGTGACAGACGTTACTAGAGCCGAATTATTTCAAGATATACAATTAATATAAATTGAAATGAGGTGGGCTTATGATAAAGATAAATCAGTTAACAAAAAGTTTTAAACGCACAAAAGCAGTAGATCATGTGACTTTAGACATCGCACAAAGCAATTGTACGGCACTCATCGGTGTAAATGGTGCTGGGAAATCTACATTGATTGATTTGATTTTAGGCAATCTGCACCCTGACAGCGGAACCATCGATATGGATGGTTTCAAATCCAGCCAAATCGGTGTGCTTTTCCAAAAGACTGTATTTAATGATTTTGTAAAAGTAAAAGAGCTTTATCGGTTATATGCTTCATTTTATAAAGACCCGTTAACGTTTGATGCATTCCAAAAGATGACACAATTCAGCAAGCAGCAGATGAATCAATATGCGAATAAATTATCCGGCGGTCAGCAGCGTTTATTAGATTTTGCGCTCGTAATGGTCGGCAAACCGCAGCTGATTATCTTAGATGAGCCGACTTCTGCGATGGATGCGAAGACAAGACGTTATTTCTGGTCTTTGATCGAAACGTTGAAAACAGAAGGCAAAACAATTCTTTATACGACGCATTACTTAGAAGAAGTAGAACGTGTGGCTGATAGAGTGGTTGTGTTGAGAAAAGGACAGGTCATTAATGATACAACGCCTTCGAAACTCAGACATGAAAACAGAGCTTCAACAATCTGCATGCCTGAAATTTATGAACCGCAAATTAAACAGCATACAACGTTAGCTTATCAGAAACATCAAGGAGAACTGAGAATCGTTGCGGATAATGTGCAAGCTGTACTAGTAATCTTGATGGGGTTAAAGCTTGATTTGAACGAAATCGAAATCAAGAAAGGTTCGATTGAAGACTATGTATTTGAAGGGGAAGGGGAGGTTTCAGCATGATTTTAAGCTACTTAAAACTAGATTGGTCCGTTACTTTGCGTCAAAAGGTCTATTTGTTACTATCAATCGGCTTGCCGCTCGCATTTTTCTTACTCTTTACTGCCATTAATGATGTCCCAAAAGCGCAGCAAAACCAAGTCTATAAAGAAATATTATTTAATATGACAACTTTCAGTCTGACGAGTTTCTCGCTCATGACTTTCCCGACTGAATTATTGCTGGATAAACAAAACGGGTGGCAAAAGAAATTGTTTGCGACACCGATGACACCTGCACATTATTATTTGGCAAAAGTGTTGAAGATGATGAGTTTATTTGTCATTACGATTGTGCTGATTTTTATTGTAGGCGCAACAGTCAGAGATATTGAAATGCCGGCGTCTGAGTGGCTGATTTCTGGATTGTTATTGTGGATCGGATCCAGTTTGTTTTTATCTATCGGTTTATTGATTGCGCAAAGTGCTGATATTAAACAAGCAGGCGGTATCGGCAACTTATTATATATTGGTTTAGCAATCACCGGCGGTTTATGGTTCCCGACAGATCTGTTTCCGAAATGGTTAGATAAACTTTCTTATTATACACCGACATATCAGCTTAAACATTTAGGTTTGGAGTTTGTGCAAGATCAAACGATTAATTTTACTGCACTTGGTTTTCTTTCTGGTTATTGTATACTATTTATAATTCTTGCTTTAGCCATTCAGAAGAAAACGGATGTGGTGTGATTGGATTATTTATTACGCAAAGTTAAAGAGAATCCATTTGGGGTCGGCAGTTTTATCTATCTTGTATTTCCAATTATCAATTTATTTTATATTGATATTAACGGACCATTAGCCCTTGCGATTGTTTGGATTGTCGTGTTTTCGCTCAACTATATTATCATTATCTTATCAGATATTTATCTCTTTAAAGTGCGGCGTATAGCTGCGTGGCTGATTTATTTAGCAGGTGTGATATATTTTTGCTGGGCAATGGGCAGTATGTTTATTATGTTCTTCTTTTTCGGTTCATTTGTACTGCCTTATGTCTATCAATGTTCTGTTAAATCAATTGAGACCATCCTTTATTTTATTGCACTGTTAGTGGCGACTGGGATTTCATTGTACATGTTGCCGGCAGCTTCACCCATCATTTTTGTTTTAGACTTGGTAGTATTAATCGCGTTATTCAGCAATTTCAGAATCAATGATTCGAGTAAAGCAAAAGCACAGCTAGAGCAGAAAAACCGCTATATTAATTTACTAATTGCGGAACAAGAGCGCCAAAGAATCGGACAAGACCTGCATGATACGTTAGGACACGTCTTTGCGAGTTTAAGTATCAAATCAGAACTCGCAGTCAAACTTGTGGATCAGCATCCTGAACAAGCTAAAAAAGAAATGATGATGGTCAACGAACTATCAAAAGAAGCATTAAATAAGGTCAGAGGGATTGTCGAAACATTAAAGTTTCAAGACTTTAAAGAAGAAGTGATATCAGTACGCAATTTGCTGGATCAAGCCGATATTGCGTTTGAGTTTAATGGGGAAGATCAAGCCAGAACAATGAATAGGGGACAGCAATCCGTACTGTCGATGATATTGAGAGAAGCGGTCAATAATATTATCAAGCATGCACATGCGACGAAAGTTACAGGATGGCTGAAAGAAGAAAAGCAAGCGATTGTTTTAATGATCAGTGATAACGGTTTAGGGATGAAAGATAACGAAACACAGACATTGCACAGCATTGAAGAACGTGTCGCATTATTAAACGGTACACTCAACATCGCGTCTCATCATGGTGTGACATTAACGATTGAAATTCCAAGAGGTGAAAGCTTATGATTTCTGTAGTATTAGCTGAAGATCAAGAAATGTTGAGACAAGCGATGGTACAGCTGATTGAGATGGATGCATCGATTCAAATTACAGGAGATACTGCGAGTGGTTCAAAAGCATGGGAAATGATACAAGCACAAGCACCTGATATCGCAGTGCTGGATATTGAAATGCCTGGATTAACAGGCCTTGAAGTATTAAGTAATATCCGCGAAGCTGAACTTGAGACTAAGGTCATCATTGTGACGACGTTTAAACGTCCCGGTTATTTTGAAAGAGCTGTCGCAAATGATGTGGATGCTTATGTCTTAAAAGAACGGTCTGTAGATGAATTGATTAAGACTATGCATAACGTAATGCAAGGGCAAAAGGAATACAGCGAATCTTTAATGACTACTTTCTTTAAAGAGAAAAATCCGTTAACGCCTTCAGAACAGCTGATCCTAAAAGAAATCGGCAATGGCTACTCAAGCAAAGAAATCGCACAAAAGCTTTTTCTTTCAAATGGCACTGTACGCAACTACATCTCCAATGTGATTGATAAAATGGAAACGGAAAACCGCTTTGATGCATGGAAGAAAGCCATGGAAAAAGGATGGATTATTTAAATGCAGTATTAATTTTTTCTGTGTCCTCAATAAAAATTAAAAACAGGAAGATTTTCATTTTTTGCTATGAAAATCTTCCTGTTTTCTAGGTTTTGAGAAGTCTATTTGTTCAAACTTCTCAGAGTGGTTGATATTAATTTGTTTCTAGGTATTTTACTTTATGGCCGTGTAAGAAGTAGTAGACGATTGCGGTAATGATTGTAAGGACAGCCATGTAACCATAAAGCTGTGCATACGTAATCATTGAAGTAAAGGCGCCTAATACAGAAGGGCCGAATCCGATACCGAAGTCAATACCGATAAAGAATGTGGATGTTGCGAGTCCGTATTTTTCAGGTGTAGTAACTTTGATGGCAATGGCTTGCATGAGTGATGACAAGTTGCCGTAGCCGACACCTAATGCTGCACCGGCAAGCAGTAACATCCAGCCTGAATGTGAGAAGTATAACAGCACGAAGCTGAGTAATAAGAATAAGTAAGATGGATAAACGACAACGTTTTCGTTTTTGTTATCCATTAAGCGTCCAGTTACAGGACGTGTGACTAATGAAGTCAAAGCATAGAAAATAAAGAAGTAACTAGATACAGCAACTAAGTTGCGTTCTTCCGCAAAGAACTTCAAGAATGTCAGTACAGATGAGTAAGTCACACCTGTAATTAAAATAACTATCGCAATCGGTACGGCATCTTTAGCGATAAATTGACTCAAGCTGAAGCCTTTAGATTTTGTTTGTGCTGGCTCTGATGTTGTTTCGAAATTGA
Organism: Staphylococcus sp. EZ-P03; assembly: GCF_003344575.1. NCBI lineage: Bacteria > Bacillati > Bacillota > Bacilli > Caryophanales > Staphylococcaceae > Staphylococcus > Staphylococcus sp. EZ-P03. The sequence goes on from NZ_QPMO01000001.1 coordinate 258,535, forward strand.
TTTGAATCAAGAATGAAAGCAAGAGTCCGATGATGCCTAATGCGAGACATAAACCGAATAATACATCGATTGAGAAGTGGTTTGAAAGTAATAAACCAAAGAAAGGTCCTACAGCTGTACCTAAAACAAGACTGAGCGAGAACATGCTGATGCCTTCGCTTTTACGTTCTGGCGGTGTGATATAAGCCGCAATCGTACCTGTTGCTGTGGTTGCTACAGCTGTCGCAATACCGTTGATAAGTCGTGTGAACATTAAAAAACCAAGCGAACCTTCGATAAAGTAAAGTGCTTGTGTAATAATTAAAAAGACAAGTCCGATGAGCAATGTACGCTTCGGACCGATAGCGTTCACATATTTCCCCGTAATAAAACGTCCGATTAAAGATCCGACGATGAATAAACCGGTTACCAGACCGGATAAACTATCTGAAACACCGTATTCGCTTTTACTGTATCCTGCAATCACGACGATTAAGAGATACATACAAAGATATACGAAAAAGTTGACCATGAAGTTCATATTGAAACTTTTAGTCCAAATCGGTGCGTGTTGTGCGTGGCTTTGGTTCAAGCTGATACCTCCCTATAAAATGTTTTTTAAAGATTGAAGTGTTTTGATTGTACATTCCATGTCTTCTTGTGAAATACCCGCTGCTTTAATGCTGTTTTGCTGAAAGGCTGTTACTTGTTCCATCACTTCGTGATAGATAGTATTGCCTTTGTCTGTAAGTCCTAATAATTTCTGTCTCTTATCTTCCCCTGGAGTGACAGTTAATAGATCAAATTCGTGCAAGACTTTTAATAATTTGCGTGTTGAAGGTTTCTCAATAGAACGGCGTTTTGAGATTTCAACTAACGTTGTAGGTGCGTGCAGATAAATATCTTTCAACACTAAAAATTGTGCAGTATGCAAATGATACTTATCGAGCAAAGGTTGTACTTGTTTAATATAAGGTCTGTAAAGTTCTGTAAAACTATTGAATAATTGATTGGTTTCCATAAGATGCGGCTCCTTAAATTAAGATAGAGGTTGCAAACCTTTCGATAAAGGCACAACCTCCTAACGCACGAAGTAACATTTTATTTTGCAGGGTAGTTTGAAAAGACTTCGTACAATCTATAAAAGGTTAGCTTAGCTAACTAATTTACTTTTCCATTGTAGAGAATCTGAAAGTAAAAATCAAGTTCTTTTTTGAATTTGTTCCTAAAAAAAGCATTCGTGTACATTATTTGATAAGATGGAGAAAAATAAGAGAGGATGGTTGTAATGCCGCACTTAAAATTTGATCATATCATCCATTACATTAAACACATTGATGAGTTCCAATATCCTGGAGAAGTGATGAAGCTTTCACCAGGCGGATTGCATAATCGTTACGGTACACATAACAAACTTGCTTATACAGACCTTGCTTATATTGAATTAATCGGTGTGAATGATGAAGAGAAATTAAAACGTGTTATTAAAACAAATGAAGGCCGTGTTTCATTCGTCGCAAAAATTGTACAGGATAATTTCATTCAAGGCTTTAAAGCCATTGCTTTACGTACAGATGATATCGACCAATTAAAGAATGATTTCGAATCAAAAGGATTAGATGTTGTCGGACCGATTGAAATGGGTCGTGAGAATAAAAAGGGAGAACAAACTTCTTGGCGTTTATTATATTTGAATCAGCCCGACGCGGAATTAAAACCGCCTTTCTTTATTGAATGGAAAAAATCCGAATCACAAAGAGAAGAGCTGCTGGCAAACAAATTTCAGCCGCAGTTCAAAATAAAAGCCATTGAAATTCAAGCAACGAAACAAGCACTCGTTGTGAATCAATGGCGAGATTGGTTTGATATGGAAGTGGTCTCAGAAGATGAAGGGATGACTGTTTTGGCATTGCCTGGCGAAGAGATTGAATACTGTATTAAAGAAGGCCGCAAAAATAAGTATTCAATCGTGATTCAAGACAGCGATACAGACACACCTTATAATATTGTGACACGCGGCGGAGAATACCACTTTATCCCATAAGTATTAATAAATATAATGATACACAGCATTTGCAATCATAACCGCATGTGTTAAAGCAACGACCAATAATATTACGGCTAATGTTAAGTCGAGCTTTGACCTGTGCAAGAGGACAAGATAAACTGCGATGACTGCAGAGAATGCAGTAAAGAATACGCGCAAGCTTAAATTATCTATTTGAACATGGTTAGCTAATGTTATACTAATAACAATGAAGTTGAATACAATCATGATACCTAAAAAGATATTTCTCACATTTCTCACCTCGATGTCTTTAATGTTTAAAAGGATCCTGTGTGAGGATACAACATGAAAGTCGTTTGGTTTCATTGTATAATAACTAGATAGCGTAAGGAAAATAAAGGAGATTTTTATTTTATGGAAAAGATGAATATCACGAACCAAGAACATGATGCATTTGTTAAATCTCATCCGAATGGTGATTTGCTTCAACTCACACAATGGGCAGAAACGAAGAAATTGACAGGGTGGTACTCAAGACGTGTAGCTGTCGGAGAAAACGGTGAAATCAAAGGGGTAGCACAACTCCTTTTCAAAAAAGTACCGAAATTGCCGTTCACACTTTGTTATGTATCTCGAGGGTTCGTCGCAGATTATGATGATAAAGCAGTCATCGAAGCCCTCCTTGAACATACAAAAGCTGCAGCACAAAGCGAAAAAGCATATACGATAAAAATCGATCCGGATGTTGAAGTAGATAAAGCAGGACAAGCTTTAACACACTTGAAACAATTAGGATTCAAACATAAAGGCTTTAAAGAAGGTTTATCTAAAGATTACATCCAACCGCGTATGACAATGATTACACCGATTGATAAATCAGATGAAGAACTGATTCAAAGTTTTGAACGCAGAAACCGTTCAAAGGTACGTCTAGCATTGAAACGCGGTACAAAAGTAGAACGCAAAGGCCGCGAAGATTTGAAAATTTTTGCTGATTTAATGCGTATTACAGGTGAACGCGATGGTTTCTTAACACGTGATATCAGCTACTTCGAAAATATCTATGATGCGCTGCATCCGGACGGCGACGCTGAATTATTCTTAGTGAAATTAGAGCCTGCACCTGTATTAAAAGAATTAAACGGCGAAAATGCGGAAGTCGAACAAGATATCGAACGTTTGAAACAGAAAAAACAAGACAAGAAAACATTAAATAAAATCAAAGATGCAGAAGCGAAAATTGCACGCAACCAAAAATTGATCGATCAAATGAAAGAACTAGAAAGCACACATCCTGAAGGTGTCTATTTATCAGGCGCACTGTTAATGTTCTGCGGTCAGAAATCATACTATTTATATGGTGCATCTTCAAATGATTATCGTGACTTCTTGCCGAACCACCATATGCAATTTGAAATGATGCGTTATGCACGTGAAAAAGGCGCAACAACTTATGACTTCGGCGGCACAGACAATGATCCGGATAAAGATTCAGAACACTATGGCTTATGGGCCTTCAAGAAAACATGGGGTACGTATTTAAGCGAGAAAATCGGTGAGTTCGATTATCCGCTCAACCAACCATTATTCTATGTTATCGAACATTTAAAACCAGCGTTGACAAAGGCTAAAATCAAAGCGTCACGCAAACTTAAAGGCAAAAAATAATAAAAGAAGACAACATGAAACAATATACAAAAGGTTGAGGTCTTTTCAGATCTCAATCTTTTTTAGTGTAAAAAACTTGGAGATTTAGTGAAAAAAGGGACGCTTTTTAACTGGTTGTGTTACATTTAAAGTAAGTAGAAAATAGGGGGATATACGCATGATTAATCGTTTGCTGAAGTTCTCTTTAGGCAATAAATTCGCAGTCTTATTAATGGTAATTTTAGTCATCCTCGGCGGTGTCTATTCCAGTGTGAAAATGAGGCTTGAATTACTGCCTGATGTAGAAGAACCGATGATATCTGTCAATACTGTATTACCAGGAGCAACACCTGAAACAGTACAAGAAGATATCAGTGATAAAATAGATAACCAAGTCAGAGGGATGGCGCATGTCAAAACCGTTAAGACACAATCTTTAGAGAATGTGTCGATGGTACAAGTCAGTTATGATGACGGGACAGACATGGATAAAGCAGAAGAAGCATTAAAGAAAGAAATTGATAAGCTTAAACTTACTGAGAATGCACAAGAACCAGAATTAACACGCAATAGTATGAATGCATTCCCTGTCGTTGTCTTTTCATTCTCTGAGAAACATGGTGATTTAGAAAAAGCAACCAAAGCAATTGAATCTCAGCTGATACCGAAATTAGAAACGGTAGAAGGTGTGCAAAATGTTCAGTTAAATGGTCAAACAGCACGACAAGCAACGATTAAATTCAAGCAGCGAGAACTTCAAGAACGCGGTATGAGTGCAAGCGGAGTAGAAGACTACATTAAAAATGCATCCGGCAAAACGCCGCTGGGTCTATTCCAATTCGGTAAAACAGAAAAATCGATTGTGGTTAACGGAGAGTTTAAATCAGCGGATGCCTTGAAGAATTTTGTGATTCCGGTCAGTGCTGCACAAGGCAGCCAAGGACAAGCAGGTGATGAAGGTTCAGAAAGCAGTGCGATGTCAGGCAGCATGCCAAGCAGCAGCCAAGGTCCGCAAAGCAATGAGATGGTGAAACTATCAGATATTGCGGATGTGAAGATCGGGCAAGAACGTGAATCGATTTCAAGAACCAACGGTGAAGATGCAGTCGATGTTCAAATTGTAAAAGCACAAGATGCGAACACAGTACAAGTTAAAAAAGATACTATTGATAAAATCAAAGCGTTCGCAAAAGATAACAAAGACATTTCGTATACGAAAGTCATGGATACAGCAAAACCGATTGAAGATTCTATCTATACAATGTTAGAAAAAGCAATTCTCGGTACAATTGTGGCTATCATTATCATTTTATTATTCTTGCGCAATATCAGAACAACAGCTATTTCTATCGTTTCAATTCCAATGTCATTATTAATTGCGATGGTTGCATTGAAACTTTCTGATGTTTCGTTAAATATTTTGACACTTGGCGCATTAACCGTCGCTATCGGACGTGTGATTGATGATTCCATTGTTGTTATTGAAAATATATACAGACGGATGTCAGATCCGAATGAACGCGAAAAAGGCAATAGTTTAGTTATCAGTGCAACGGCAGAAGTCTTCAAACCGATTATGTCGTCCACTTTAGTAACGATTGTTGTTTTCTTGCCGCTGGTATTTGTATCAGGTTCAGTAGGCGAGATGTTCAGGCCGTTCGCGCTTGCGATTACCTTTAGTTTATTAGCATCCTTGCTGGTTTCTATTACTATTGTGCCGGCATTAGCATCATCATTCTTCAAAAAAGGTATTAAATCTAAACAAAAACGTTCGTTAGGTGCAGTAGGCAGAGGTTACAAGCATGTCTTGAAATGGTCGTTAAATCATAAATGGATTGTCTTATTATTAACGACATTAATACTAGTCGGCAGTATCTTTTTAGGTGCTGCAAAAATCGGCACAAGCTTCATTTCGACTGGGGAAGACAAGTTTATGGCTTTAACTTATACACCGCAACCGGGCGAAACGAAAGCACAAGTCCTTAAAAATGCGGAACAAGTACAAAAATATCTTAATAGTAAAGATAAAGTGAAAATCGTACAATACTCGCTCGGCGGTCCTTCACCGATTGACCCGACAGGCAGTACGAATAACATGGCAGTGATGATTGAATACGATAAAGATACGCAAAACTTCGATCAAGAACCAGATAAAGTATTAAAACATATCGCAGGCTTTAAACAAGAAGGCGAATGGAAATACTTAGACATGGGTACTGGCGGCGGAAACAACTCAATGGAAGTCAAAGTCTCCGGTCCTTCATCAAAAGCTATGGAAAAAACAGTCAAAGCGATTGAAAAAGAAATGAAAGCGACATCTGGTTTAGTCAACGTTAAATCAGATTTAACAGAAGTTTATCAGCAATACACTGTAGATGTAGATAAAAACGAAGCAACAAAAAAAGGCTTATCTGCAGGACAGCTTGCGATGGGTCTAAATCAAAACATTCCAGAGAAAACAATCACGACGATTAATGAAAAGGGTCATAAAGTCGACGTGAAAGTAGAACAAGAAAAACAAACCAACTGGACCAAAGAAAAACTGAACAACTTAGAAATTCCGACACCAACAGGCGAAAAAGTTAAATTAAATGAAATCGCAACTTTAAAAGCAACACAGACACCAAGCAAGTTAATTAAAGAAGACGGCGATTATACCACAACAGTTACAGGAACAATCAGCGGTAAAGACGTCGGCGGTATTTCACAAAAAGTGATGGATAAAGTGGATAAAATCGATAAACCTGCGAATGTGAAAATCAATTCCGGCGGTGCATCTGATGATATTGATAGAGCCATTACGCAATTAAGTTTAGCGATGCTTGCGGCGGTCATCATTGTGTACTTAGTCCTAGTATTGACATTCAAAGGCGGTTTAGCACCGTTTACGATTCTCTTCTCATTACCATACATTGTAATCGGCGTAGTCGTCGCACTGGTATTAACCGGCGAGACATTATCTGTACCTAGTATGATCGGGGTACTGATGCTGATAGGTATTGTTGTGACGAATGCGATTGTATTGATCGACCGTGTTATCAATAATGAGCATAGCGGTATGTCGATGAAAGAGGCATTGCTTGAAGCGGGCGGAACGAGAATTCGTCCAATCTTAATGACAGCACTTGCGACAATCGGAGCCTTAGCACCGATGTTGTTTGGTCAAGATAGTTCTATCTTGATTTCAAAAGGTCTAGCCGCAACGGTAATCGGCGGATTGGTTTCATCAACATTACTTACTCTGATTGTAGTACCTGTGATTTATGAAATTTTATTTACAATGAAAGCTAAATTAGCAGGCATGTTTCAATCAAAAGATAAAAATAAACACTAAATAAACTGCTGACGAAAGTCGCAGAATAATAGCAGCGCACATTCTGTTAGATTCAAACAGGGTGTGCGTTTTCTTATGAATTCGAGTAGATGTACATGAAAAGGATTAATTAACTCAAAAAATTCTGAAAAATTTGAATGTTATCTTCACATATCTCTATAAAGGTTCTATAATTGTTTAAATATAAATAGAAAGGAAACGGAGGTAACATATGGAGTTATTGATCGCGTTTTTAGTAGTAATGGTATTTATTTTTATCGGGGAGTGGGGGTCTAATTTTTCAAAGGCATACATACCTTCTGTATTTATCACTGCCGCTTTATTTACCATCGGCTTTTGGACATTTTTGCCTAAGGATATGGTAAGTCATGCCTCATTTGGGACAGAGTTTGTGACAATCGCAATTCCTTTATTATTGGTGCATTTAGGAACAATGATGGATTTAAAACAATTATTGGCACAGTGGAAAGCTGTCGTTATCGCACTGTCAGGTACTCTTGGAACAATGGTGTTGACATTAACTATCGGGACATTGATATTTGATTGGCATACTGTTGTGGCTGCAGTTCCGCCATTAACCGGCGGTGTGATTTCAGTCGCATTGATGTCAGATGGTTTGAAGGCAGAAGGGTTAACGGCTTTAGTAGCCATTCCGGTTGCTATGTATATTACTCACAGTATTATCGGTTATCCTTTAACATCAGTGGTGTTAAAGAGAGAAGGGAAACGGTTATTAAAAGAAGCAGATATGCATTCAGCTGTACAACAGGAGACACAATCTGACACATTTGAGCGTGAAGATAAGCAGCCGTCATTATTTAAGAGCGAGAAATTGCAGACACCTGCATTCTTGCTTGCAAAAGTAGCTGTGGTAGCAGTCTTGGCTGTGTTACTTGAGAAACTTACTAATAAAGCAGTGAATGGTAATGTGATTGCATTAGTACTCGGCGTGATCTTTCATCAGCTCGGCTTCTTAGAAAAACAAATTCTCAACAAGGCAAAAGTATTTAATTGGCTGATGTATGGCTTGCTGGCATTTGTATTTTCACAGTTAAGCATGACCACACCTAAAGTGTTAAGCGGTATTATGATTCAAATTTTAGTATTGATTGTGTTAGGTATTATGGGTATGTATTTAGCTTCATTCTTATTAGCCAAACCTTTAAAGCTCAGCAAAGATATGGCGTTTGCGACTTCGCTTACTGCACTATTCGGTTTTCCTGCTGACTACATCTTAACGAAAGAAGTGGTCAATAACTTAACTCATGATCAAAAGCAGCGTGCTTATTTATTGGATTATATGATGCCTAAGATGCTTGTAGGCGGCTTTGCGACAGTATCAGTCGCATCGATTATTATCGCATCGATATTCTTAAAATTACTATAGAGAAAGGGTAGATTTAAAGTGACTAAAGTACTTTTTACACATGCACATGTATTCAATGGAGAAACGATGGAACAAGACGCACAATTTGCGCTGGATACCAACAGCGGCAGATTTATCAGCCCATCAGAAGCAGTGGATGAAACAATAGACTTAAAAGGCAAATACGTTGTACCTGGACTTATCAATGCGCATACACATATCGTTGCTGATCCTGAAGGGAAAGTCTCTCAATTAGGTTCTCCAGAAAATGATGCAGTCACAGCAACGTATTCAGCATTAAAGAATTTAAAAGCACTCTTAAACGACGGGGTAACGTATATCAGAGATGTGGGTTCTATTTATGATGTTGACTTGAAATTATCTGAACTTGAAAAGCAAGGCGAGTTCACTGCACCAGGCATTGTTGCTTCAGGGAGTCCATTAACAATGACAGGCGGCCACTTCAGCGAAGGCAGTTATGAAGTAGATGGTGTGGATGAAGTTCGTAAATATGCGAGAAAATTATTGAAAAAGGGCGCAGATAATCTGAAATTGATGGCGACCGGAGGAGTTTCTTTCAGCGGCGAAACACCGCATGATGTTCAAATGTCAAAAGAAGAAATGGAAGCTGCGGTAATTGAAGCACATCATAAAGGCAGAACCGCTTGTGCACATGCGCAAGGTACAGAAGGCATTAAAAATGCTGTATTAGCAGGTGTGGATTCGATTGAACACGCAGTATATTTAGATGATGAAGCGATTCAATTATGCTTGGAGCATCATACATTTATTGTTCCGACATTGATTGCACCGTATGCGATTAATCAGCATCAAGAGATTTTGCCGGATTTCATGGTTAAGAAATCATTAGAAATTGAAGCGGCACATTTTGAAAGTATCGGAAAAGCAGCTAAAGCAGGTGTGAAACTTGCCTTAGGTACAGATTCAGGTACTGCAATGAATAACTTTGATACGCACTCTACTTTCGAAATGGAGTTGATGACACGTACCGGCGCTACGAACTTGCAGACACTGCAAGCCGCAACGATCAATGCAGCAGAGTTATTGAATATCAGTGAGGATACAGGTTCAATAGAGGAAGGCAAATTAGCAGACTTCATTGTACTAGACCATAATCCATTAGAAGATATCAAAGTGCTGCAAGGCGAGAAGACAGTGTATAAAAAAGGACATAAAGTTGCACGTTAATTAAATATAAAGAGAATCCCCTCAACGCCGTAAAAAGAGCGTCAAGGGGATTTTCTTTATTAATAAACGATAAATGTTAGAATAACACTGATTACAAAAATGAAAAGGGTCATCATATTTAAGATAGATACACCTTTTTTATCACCTTTTGTATACTTGAAGGCTGTAATTTCCACGTTGCCGACAAGCATTACAATGACCGCAAATTCCCACCATGCTGCAGGAGGGACAGTTAAACTTGTCATCGCTGCGACAAGTATCAGCAAAACACCCATTACCATACGCAAGATACTGCTGAAAACAGAGCGCATCTTATAGATACTGATGTAACTTACGAACAGGTATAAAACGGGTAATAATAACATATACAGTTGCATCATGCGAACTTCCTTTCTGGGCACACATTGATGGATGCCTCAGCATATCAAAGGTGCAAAGCACTATTGTTGATTTATTTGCGAACGTACGTGTGCGATTTCTTGTTCAATTTGTTCAAGCTGTTTAATCAGCGGGTCGACTTCTTGACCAGTAGATTCGCGCTTTTCCAAATCATCTTGCAAGCGTACGTAATCTTGTTTTAATTCTGCTAATTGACTTTCCAAATTCAATAGAAACACCACCTTATTGATTTTTATTATCAATAGTAATAGTATAGCATGGAAACTTTATAGATGTAATTGAAGAAAAATGACATTTGTCAGTCGACGTTTGAAATTTAAATAAAAAGAGAAAGAAGGATGACTTATGACAGGCAAATTCGTAATCATAGTCTTGTTGATTATACTCGGCTATGTATTAAAAAGAATTAATATATTAAAAGAAGAAGACAGTCAAGTCTTAGCCAAGCTAGTCCTAAATGTTACATTACCTGCGTTAGTCATCGTCAATCTGAATAAAGCTGATTTAGATATCTCATTATCAGTACTGCCATTAATGATGATTATTTATGGTATAATCGCAAAAATTATCGCAATCAGCTTCTTCTTAAAATATGATAATGAAATGCGCGGTACTATCGGTATGATGATGGCATCGTTAAACATAGGATTATTTGCTTATCCTTTAGTACAAGCCATCTGGCCAAAAGTCGGTATGATTTATTTTGGTATGGCAGATATCGGCGGTGCCATCATTATGTTTGGTGTGACTTATTTTGTAGGCAACTATTTCAGTAATGCAGAAGGTAATACTTTCAATGTGAAGTTCCTATTACTGAATTTGGTACGTTCTATTCCGCTCATGACGTATTTGATTATGTTCGGCTTAAATATGAGCAAGATTCATTTGCCGGATGCTATGATTCGATTCTTTGATGTGGTATCTCAAGCCAACATGCCGTTATCCATGATTTTACTTGGTCTAATGCTCAACTTCAGAGTAGAACGCAAATTCTTGCCCGTCGCATTGAAGTATTTAACTATACACTATGGTTTTGGTTTGGTTGCAGGTCTGTTAGTCTATTTCTTCCTGCCTGTATCAGATCAAATGATTAAAACAACATTAATGGTAATTTGGCTCTTGCCGATTGGTGTAGCTGTCATTCCATATTCGATTCAATTGAGATATCGAACGTTGCCTTTGATAGGTATGACGACCAATATGACTATTATTATCAGTATTTTTATTCTTTATTTTTATCAAATGTTCTTTGTATAAGAGAAAGGGATGGTATAACAACTGGTGCAGCTGTTATACCATCCCTTCTTTAATACATATATTAAAGCTTGATGCTGACGTATATTCATTTGAATGCTTGCTCATCGAAACTTATTAAGCTTTCAATCCTCCAAGTACAAAGGCAGCCGCAACGATTAAGACGATGCCTAATCCGATTCCGACTAATTGGCGTTTGTCTTTACGTTCTTTCAATAAGAAGATACCGCCGAGTGTAGAGACGATGACTAATAATTGCGAGAATGAGAAACTTGTCGCAACGCCGACTTTCGGTTGTGAAAAGAATAAGAACAAGTTACCGATAGCCCATACTACACCGGGTATAATATTTCGGATGGTATAGCGTTTTGAAGTTTGGTGATTGACAGATAATAAAAATCCGCCGATAGCCATACCGATTGATTGGAAGAACAATGCGTCTAAACCATTGACGCCAAAGATTTGTGCGATGACTACATAAACGACATAGCCTATCGTAGAAATCAGCAAGATTGGAATCGCTCTGCCTAGAGATTTAGAACCTTCTGAAGTTTCATGTTTCGCTTTCAGCGATGTTAATGCAATACCGGCTACTAAGAGAATCATAGCAAAAATACCTAACATGACTTGAGTACTTGTACTCCATTCACCTAAGAAGACAGCACTGAAGAGTGTAGTTCCGACTAACTGCATACCTGTTGAAATCGGCATTGTTTTAGAAACGCCGATCAACTGAACCGAACGTAATTGATAGCCTTGGCCAAGCGCCCAAAATGCACCGGAAATCAAGCCGACAATGACGACTTTCGGTTCAAAGCTGGCATGCCCTGTGAGGAGCAATAAAATACCTACAATCAAAGCGCCGAGTGTCGTGCCTCGGATTTGATTATAAGGTCCGCCTCCAACAAGTACGTTAATCAGGACAACGCTGCCCCAAAAGAGTGCAGGAAGCAATGCAATAAGTAAATCCATTTAGTTTTCTTTCCTTTCTATACTAAACTTCCCCTTTGTTAGAAATAGAATAAAACATCAGCAAATAAAATGAAAATAAAAAGTTTGCTGAAAGGGGTCACCTCTCAGCAAACTTGTTTTAGTCTTTAATGTATTTGAATTTTTTGCGTTCAGAACGGATGTCAAAACCGAGTTCACTGAAACGATCCACTAAGCGATCGTTTTTACTGCGGATTTTGAAATAAACTTTTCGGATAGTATCTCGTTTAAAAGCATAGTTGATTGCGTAACTTAACAAGTTGAAAGCAATACCTTCGTTGCGGTAATCCGTATGCGACGAGAAGTATTTGATTTCTGCTGATTGTTTATCAGGTTTGATTTGCAAATAAAGGTAACCTTTTAAGATGCCTTCAGAAACGAAGAAGAACAATTGATTATTCTCATCAATAGTATTGACGATTTCAGAAGCTGTCATCGCTTCACGTCTGAAGATTTTATGATGCAACGGTTCGAAATGTGTGAAAAAGGCTTTGTGATAAGGAATAATATGCCTTTGTGCTTCATTACTTGTTTCAATCGTATGATCAGTTGAAAGGTAGTAATCCGTAAACGTATAATGTGCATCAATTGCTTTCATCAATGAACTTTTATAGTCGCTTGTTACATCGAATGAAAAGTTGAAATGTGCACCTTTTGGTTGTGCGTCGGCCAATGTTTCGAATAACTGTTTGAATGCTTGAGCATCGAGTTGATAATTTGGAGCGAGAAAAGGTCCGACCATTTTAAAGTGTTGTGTATCATAAGAAAAACCGCCCATCAGCATTTGTATCTCATCAGCATCATTAACTAAGGCATATACACCTGTATCATGTTTTAATGCGTCAATACTTTGCGATAAAGCAACATTCTTTTGATGCAGCTTGTAAATATACGAACACATGGACGTATCGGCTTGGTGGATAAAGCTTTGGATGTCTTGAGCAGAATCTATCTGAATTGCTTTCATAAGAACCTCCTTGGTTGTCTGATAAACAGCAGCTTTGCCTTTATTATACTGTGTTTTGAGGTGAGATAAAAGGAAAGGTGGGGAAACAAGGACAATAAATCGTGTTACAATAGATATACGATTTTTTGGAAAGGACAGTAAATATGAAATCATTAATTCTAGCAGAGAAACCATCTGTTGCACGTGATATTGCCGGTGCGTTGAATGTAAATCAAAAGCGCAATGGTTATTTCGAGAGCCAAGACTATATCGTGACTTGGGCACTTGGTCATTTAGTAACGAATGCGACACCGGAACAATACGATGCGAAATATAAAACGTGGAATTTGCAGGAATTGCCGATTATTCCTAAACACATGAAGACTATCGTGATTCCTAAAACGAAAAAGCAGTTTAATACTGTAAAAGCGTTAATGTTAAAAGAGAATGTCAAAGATATTATTATTGCGACAGATGCCGGACGAGAAGGGGAATTAGTCGCACGCTTGATTTTAGATAAAGTGCATAATAAGAAACCGATAAAAAGACTTTGGATCAGTTCGATTACAGCTAAAGCAATCCGCAACGGCTTTAAACAATTAAAAGACGGCAGAACATACTTGCCGCTGTATCGTGCGGCTTTAGCACGCAGTGAAGCGGATTGGATTGTAGGGATTAATGCGACACGTGCATTAACGACTAAATATGATGCGCAGCTTTCTTTAGGGCGTGTACAAACACCGACGATTCAGCTTGTACAAATGAGACAAGACGAAATCAAGCATTTCAGACCTTCTGAATATTACACATTAGAAGCAACTATTGACGGCCAAGTATTCAAATTGGAAAGCCAGCGCCGTATTCATGACAAGCAGCAATTGGAACAACTTGTCGACAAACTGAAAGAGGAGACAGCAGAGATTGTATCGGTCTCTTCAAAACATAAGAAACAGTATCCGGCAAAATTGTTCAGTTTGACTGACTTGCAGCAAGAAGCGTATCAGCGTTACCGCATGGGTGCGAAAGAAACATTAAATACGCTGCAGAATTTGTATGAACGTCATAAATTAGTGACGTATCCAAGAACGGATTCGAATTATTTAACAGATGATATGGTAGAGACTTTCAAAGAGCGCCTTCAAGCATTGCTTGCGACAGAGTATAAAGATGCAGTACGTCCGTTGGTCAATAAGACGTTCAGTCCGAAAATGGGTATCGTCAATAATCAGAAAGTATCTGACCACCATGCGATTATACCTACAGAAATCAGACCGAATATGAACGATTTAAGTCAGCGTGAACAAAAGCTGTATTTAATGATTGCAGAACGATTTGTTGAGAACCTGCTGCCGCCATATGAATTTGAAGCGGTAAAAGTAGTTGCTAAAGTCGGCAATAAAACATTTGAACTGCAAGATAAAGTCGCAAAACAACTCGGTTTCAAGCAGCTGCGCAATGAACAGAGTGCACAGTCTGAACGTATTGCATTTGAAAAAGGTCAACGCGCTTCAGTTTCGCGCTTTCAAATTCAAACACATGAAACACAACCGCCTGCATACTTTAATGAAGGTACATTGTTAAAAGCGATGGAGAACCCTCAAAAATTCTTTGATTTAAAAGATAAGAAACATTCCAATACGTTAAAACAAACAGGCGGTATCGGAACGGTAGCAACACGTGCAGATATTATTGATAAACTCTTTAATATGAATGCGATTGAAGCAAGAGACGGCCACATCAGAGTGACTTCAAAAGGACGCCAGATTTTAGAATTGGCACCAAAGGCACTGACATCACCGCTATTAACTGCAGAATGGGAAGAGAAACTGACACAAATTGAAAAGGGTAAATACGACTCAAGACAATTTATCAAAGAGATGAAACAATTCACGCAATCTATCGTAGATGAAATCAAACAAAGCGAACAAAAATACAAGCATGATAATTTAACAACTACAGAATGTCCGACATGCGGTAAATTCATGATTAAAGTGAAAACGAAAAACGGACAAATGCTCGTATGTCAGGATCCAGCATGCAAAACGAAGAAAAATGTACAGCGCAAAACCAATGCCCGCTGTCCAAACTGTCATAAGAAAATGACGTTGTTCGGCAAAGGCAAGAAAGCAACGTACCGCTGTGTATGCGGTCATTCAGAAACACAAGAACAAATGGATCAAAGACATAAAAACAAAGGCAAAGGAAAAGTTTCAAAACGTGAAATGAAGAAATATATGGGTAAAGAAGAAATAGATAATAATCCATTCCAAGATGCATTGAAGAATTTGAAACTGTAATTAAATCACACACACTTATGAAACTATGAATTTTAACGAGCCATATTTAAAAATAGTGCGTTAGAAGGCAAACATAAGTGTGTGTTTTAATTTTCTCTATAAAATGTATGCATTTTAGTTAAAACCGCATTGTCTTTTTTTAATATAGGGATTAGAATATTAAGGTATTTCATTTAAGGAGAATGCAAAGTGAAAAAATATTTCCAATTTGATAAGTATCAAACGAATTATCGCAGAGAGATTTTAGGTGGATTAACAACTTTCTTATCTATGGCTTACATATTAGCTGTTAACCCGCAGATTTTAAGTTTAGCAGGTGTTAAGGGTATTCCTGACGATATGAAAATGGATCAAGGTGCTGTCTTTGTGGCTACAGCGTTAGCTGCTTTTGTCGGTTCTTTGTTCATGGGATTGATTGCCAGATATCCGATTGCATTAGCACCGGGTATGGGGCTTAATGCCTTCTTCGCCTTCACAGTAGTATTAACGATGGGAATTCCTTGGCAAATCGGTTTATCCGGCGTACTTTGTTCTGGTATCTTCTTCGCAATACTGACAGTAACCGGACTCCGGGAAACCATTATCAATGCGATTCCTTATGAGATGAAGATGGCAGTGACAGCAGGTATTGGTTTATTTATTACCTTTGTCGGACTGCAAGGTGCAGGTATTATTATCAATAATGATTCTACACTTGTAACACTTGGACATATTACAGACGGCAAAGTACTGTTAGCTGTCTTTGGTATTATAGTTACGGTAGTATTGTATGCTAAGAAAATACCAGGTGCGATCTTTATCGGTATGATTTTGACGTCTGTCGGCGGTTTGATTACAGGGTTGATTCAAATGCCACATGCGGTTGTAGGTAAAGTACCGAGTATTGCGCCGACATTCGGTGCAGCCTTTGAAGCATTTAAAGATCCGAGTCAGTTATTTACAGTTCAATTTTTAATTGTAATTCTGACATTCTTATTCATCGACTTCTTTGATACAGCAGGTACATTAGTTGCTGTAGCATCACAAGCAGGAATTATGAAAGATAATAAATTACCGCGTGCAGGACGTGCGTTATTCTCAGATTCGATTGCGACAATTGTAGGTTCTATTTTCGGTACAACAACAACGACTTCTTATATCGAATCGACTTCAGGTGTAGCAGTAGGGGCAAGAACTGGTTTTGCTAGTATTGTGACAGGTATATGTTTCTTACTCGCATTGTTCTTCAGTCCATTGATGGCAGTTGTAACAAGTGCTGTGACAGCACCGGCATTGATTGTGGTAGGTGTGCTGATGGCCGGCAACTTATCTGAAATCGATTGGAAGAAATTCGAACTTGCAGTACCTGCATTTATCACAATTATCATGATGCCTTTATCTTATTCTATTGCGACAGGGATAGCATGCGGTTTCATCTTCTATCCTATTACAATGTTAATGACGAAACGTCATAAAGAAGTACATCCTATTATGTACATTTTAATGGTCTTATTCATTTTATACTTTGTCTTTGTACATGGATAAAACCTTTTGCGGCAAGCTCATTTGATGGGCTTGCTTTTTTTATGCATGCAAAAAGCACTTGCCTGGAACAGACAAGTGCCTTAATGGTTGATTTGCTATTAACCTTTACCGCCCATGAAAGCAGGGTAGTTTGTCATACCGCCGTCAACATATATTGTTGTACCATGAACATAGCTTGAAACATCTGAAGCTAAGAAGAGGGCAACGTTTGCGACTTGATCAGTATTGCCGATTTCTTTTGCTGGAATCATTGCTAATGTTTCTTCACGTGTTTCAGGGTCTGAGAATTTCTCTTTCGTGTGTTCAGTTACGATGGCACCTGGTGAAATATTATTAATACGGATACCGTATTGTGCATATTCCATAGACATCGTTTCCATCATTTTCTTAAGGCCGCCTTTACTTGCTGCATAGTTCACGTAATATGGCCAAGGAATGGTATCATGAACACTTGAAGTATTTAAAATAACACCTTTTTTATCTTCTTTAAGGAAGTATTTCACGGCTTCTCTTGAACCGATGAAAGCACCTGTTAAGTTAATGTCGATGACTTTTTTGAACTCATCTACTGACATTTCGTGTGATGGAATCGGTTTTTCAAAACCAGCGTTATTAATCATAATATCTAAAGTGCCGAATTGTTCGACTGCTTGATTGACTAGGTTAATTACATCTTCTTCTACTGCTACATCACCTTGTACAGCTATTGCTTTTCCGCCGTTGTTTTCGATTTCTTTTATCATTTCTTTAAGTTCTTGTTCATGTTTTGATGAACGATAGTTTAAAACAACTTTTGCTTTGGCTTTACCGAATGCTTCAGCGTAAGCTTTTCCGATTCCGCTGCCGCTGCCTGTGATAATTACTACTTTACTTTCTAAATCTTGATACATATTAAAGCGCTCCTTTATATCTATATTATGATTAGGCTTTAAGCTGACCTAGAATAATAGATGCGATAATGATCAAAGCTATACCAGACCATATACCGATCATTTGACGTTTGTCTTTCTTCTCTTTCAATAGGAATATTCCGCCGAGTGTAGAAACAATAACGAGTAATTGTGAGAAGGAGAAGCTGGTCGCAACTCCGACTTTTGGTTGTGAATAGAATAGGAATAAATTACCTATCGCCCAAACTACACCTGGAATGATATTCCATAATGTATACTTCACAGAAGTTTCGTGTTTCATTGATAGCAAGAAACCTCCGATTGCCATTCCGATAGATTGGAAGAATAGCGCTTGCAGACCGTTGACATTAAAAATTTGGGCAATCACAACATAAACGACATACCCTAATGTAGAAATTAAGAGAATAGGGAATGCTTTAGCGATTGAACCAGAATTATCCGCTGCTTCGTGCTTTGCTTTCAATGATGTTAATGCGATACCGCCTACTAACAGCACCATAGCAATAAGCCCTAAAACAACTTGTGTACCTGTGCTCCACTCACCAAGGAAGATGGCACTGAACAAAGTAGTTCCGACTAATTGCATTCCGGTTGAAATAGGCATAGTTCTTGAAACACCGATAATCTGTACGGATCTTAATTGATTACCCTGACCTAATGCCCAAAAGGCACCAGATACAATACCTACGAAAATAACAATAGGGTTAAAGGAAGTATTACCTGTGAACAATACGATAATACCTACGATTAACGCACCCAGTGTCGTACCTCGGATTTGGTTATAGGGACCGCCACCGATAAAGACGTTAATCAGTACAACACTGCCCCAAAATAATGCAGGCAACAGTGCAATGAGTATATCCAACAATTCCACCACCTATACTTTTTATACGTGCTAATGGAAATATACCCAGCAGTAGATTGTTGAAAACAAACGAAAAAATTAATATAAAGTAGTTTTACCGCTTATTAATTTTTGAAATGATCTACCCAAGTATCAAAAGCCTTTAAGAAGGAAGGAACACGTTTTAATGTACGTTCATCTTCTAAGCGCATTGTATCTGTGTTCACTTTTTCATGTACTTTTCCGACTATAAACTTAGGACCCGTCATAACATGTGCATTCATAGCAAGCAATGATTGTCTGATTTGCATTTGGCCGAGCGCAGTACCGATAGAACCTGGTGAACCTCCAGCTACAGCGAAAGGTTTCCATATTAATGGAGACTTTTCGTCAGGTGTTCTAGAACGTGATGCCCAATCAATCGCATTTTTCAAACCGCCGGGAATACCAGAGTTGTATTCAGGGCTTACGATAATGACGCCGTCGCTTTCTCTAATTTTCTCTCTGAATGCTGTGACTGCTTCAGGTTCATTTTCACCTTCAATATCAAAGTTATAAACAGGCAAGTCTTTATAATCAATAATGTAAGTATTCCAATCCTCTGGTGCAGCTTCTAACATGGAATTAATAATTGCCTTGTTATATGAAGCTTCTCTCAAACTTCCAGAAATAAATCCAATATTTTTCATAACTATCCCTCCATTTAGTGGTCATATACTATTTATATCTCTTTAGAAAAATAATAAACGATAGCAAGGATAAAGTATAGAATATTGCAAGGCATGAAAAAACCGGCGTTAAGCCGGTGATTTTTCATCTATTTGATTCTTCTGCCATGTTCATCATAAACAGCTCTGGCACTTCGGTTTGCGACATAGATTGGAGTACTCATTACTACTAATAGGAAGAAAAGCATTAAGAAGAATAAAATCCAGTGTGCAATCATACCGACAAACGGGATAATCGCAATAAATGACCCAGCGATACCGAGTAATGGAATAATGACCATTGGACGAATAGAATTTTGACTATCGACAAGCAGAGTAACGACGATTAATAAATAGAAGAAAGCATTAATAATCAAAGGCTGCCATCCAAATGATAATATAATGGATCCGCCTAAGAACGGAATACCGTATACTAATTCAGAAAGCAAGAGTATGATACTTAAAATGATTAATGAAAGTCTGATACTGTGTTTCATTTTTCTTCACCACCTATCGTTTACTATTATATAGGATAAGAGGCATTAGAAAAAATTTGAGGACTTAGTGAAAAATTTCTATATACGGGTTGAAGTAAGAAGACATTTGAAGTAAAATATACTGGTATGTGTTAGAGAAAAAAGTCTTTCATAAAAAAGTTACAGTAAATGGTTGCAACTGAGCGACGATTCGTGTAACATATCTAATGTTGGACTTTGAATACGCGATGAAGCGAAAGGTTACTGACACACCCGGCCGCTTTGCCATGGCGTTGTGTGAGATAGTTTTCGTGGAGAAGTCTATCACTAAATGTAGACGAAATAAGGAGGGAAAATTATGGCAAAACAAAAAATCAGAATCAGATTAAAAGCTTATGATCACAGAGTAATTGATCAATCAGCTGAGAAAATTGTTGAAACAGCAAAACGTTCTGGTGCAGAAGTTTCTGGACCAATTCCATTACCAACTGAAAAATCAATTTACACTATCATCCGTGCGGTGCATAAGTACAAAGATTCTCGTGAACAATTCGAACAACGTACTCACAAGCGTTTAATCGACATTGTAAACCCTACACCAAAAACTGTTGACGCTCTTATGGGCTTAAACTTACCATCAGGTGTAGACATCGAAATTAAATTATAATAGAAAATCATAGGAGGTGGACTTTCGATGACCAAAGGAATCTTAGGAAGAAAAATCGGGATGACACAAGTATTCGGTGAAAACGGAGACTTAATCCCAGTAACTGTAGTAGAAGCAGGACAAAACGTAGTATTACAAAAGAAAACTGAAGAGGTAGACGGTTACAACGCTATCCAAGTAGGTTTTGAAGACAAACAAGCATACAAAAAAGACAGCAAGTCTAATAAATATGCGAACAAACCAGCTGAAGGTCACGCTAAAAAAGCTGACACAGCACCTAAGCGCTTCATTCGTGAATTCAGAAACATCAATGTTGATGAATACGAAGTAGGTCAAGAAGTCTCAGTAGATACATTTGAAGCTGGCGACATCATTGACGTAACTGGAGTATCTAAAGGTAAAGGTTTCCAAGGTAACATTAAACGTCATGGACATGGTCGCGGACCAATGGCTCACGGTTCTCATTTCCACAGAGCACCTGGTTCAGTAGGTATGGCGTCTGACGCATCTAAAGTATTTAAAGGTCACAAAATGCCTGGTCGTATGGGCGGCAACACAGTGACTGTACAAAACTTAGAAGTTGTACAAATCGACGCTGAAAACAACGTTATCTTAGTTAAAGGTAATGTGCCTGGTCCTAAAAAAGGATTAGTAGAAATCAAAACTTCAATTAAAAAAGGTAATAAATAATTAATTAACGAAAGGAGGAAAATGCATAATGGCAAATTATGATGTATTAAAAGTAGACGGATCAAAAGCAGGTTCAGTTGAATTAAGCGATGCTGTATTCGCTATTGAACCAAACAAAGATGTTCTTTTCGAAGCAATTAACTTACAACGTGCTTCATTACGCCAAGGTACTCATTCTGTTAAGAATCGTTCAGCAGTACGCGGCGGTGGACGCAAACCATGGAGACAAAAAGGTACAGGACGTGCGCGTCAAGGTACTATCCGTGCTCCGCAATGGCGTGGCGGCGGTATCGTATTCGGACCGACTCCAAGAAGCTATGCATACAAAATGCCTAAGAAAATGCGTCGTTTAGCATTACGTTCTGCATTATCTTTCAAAGTACAAGAAAATGAATTCAAAATTGTTGATGCTTTCGGTTTCGAAGCTCCAAAAACAAAAGAATTCACTAAAGTTTTATCAAACTTAGAATTACCTAAGAAAGTTTTAGTTGTAACTGAATCAGAAGATGTAAATGTTGAATTATCAGCACGTAACATCCCTGGTGTTCAAATCACAACTGTAACTGGATTAAACGTATTAGACATCACTAGCGCTGACAGTGTATTAATTACAGAAGCAGCTGCTAAAAAAGTTGAGGAGGTGCTCGGATAATGGAAGCAAGAGACGTTCTTAAGCGCCCCGTAATCACAGAAAAATCTTCAGAAGCAATGGCTGAAGACAAATACACTTTTGATGTAGATACTCGTGCGAACAAAACACAAGTCAAAATTGCAGTTGAAGAAATCTTCGATGTTAAAGTAGCTAACGTTAACATCATCAACTATAAACCTAAGAAAAAACGTATGGGCCGTTACCAAGGCTATACAAACAAACGACGCAAAGCGATCGTAACTTTAAAAGAAGGATCAATCGATCTATTCAACTAATAAAAAATAAAATTACCAATAAGGAGGTAAACGACAATGGCTCTTAAACATTATAAGCCAATTACAAATGGTCGTCGTAATATGACTTCATTGGATTTCGCTGAAATCACTAAAACGACTCCAGAAAAGTCATTATTACAACCGCTACCGAAAAGAGCGGGACGCAACAACCAAGGAAAATTGACAGTACGCCATCATGGCGGCGGACACAAACGTCAATACCGTGTTATTGATTTCAAACGTAACAAAGATGGAATCCCAGCAAAAGTTGATTCTATCCAATATGATCCAAACCGTTCAGCTAACATTGCATTGTTAGTATATGCAGATGGTGAAAAACGCTACATCATCGCTCCAAAAGGTTTGGTTGTAGGACAAACAATCGAAAATGGTGAAGAAGCTGACATTAAAGTAGGTAACGCTTTACCATTAGCAAATATCCCAGTGGGTACAACTATCCACAATATCGAATTAAAACCTGGCCGCGGTGGACAAATCGCTCGTTCAGCAGGTGCAAGTGCACAAGTACTTGGTAAAGAAGGTAAATACGTATTAGTAAGACTTCGCTCAGGTGAAGTTCGTATGATTCTTTCAACTTGCCGTGCTACAGTAGGTCAAGTTGGTAACATTCAACATGAACTTGTTAACGTTGGTAAAGCCGGACGTTCACGTTGGAAAGGTATCCGTCCAACAGTTCGTGGTTCTGTAATGAACCCTAACGATCACCCTCACGGCGGTGGTGAAGGTCGTGCTCCAATCGGTATGCCATCACCAATGTCACCATGGGGTAAACCTACGCTTGGTAAGAAAACTCGTCGCGGTAAAAAATCATCAGATAAACTTATCGTACGTAAACGTAAAAGAAAATAATAACAACTTATTTGGGTGTGCGGCCTAGTGCTGCACGCACATAATAAGAAGGGAGGCGCCAAAATGGCTCGTAGTATTAAAAAAGGACCTTTCGTCGACGATCACTTGATGAAAAAAGTGGAAGCTCAGGAAGGTAATCAGAAAAAAACAGTGATTAAAACTTGGTCACGTCGTTCAACTATTTTCCCTAACTTCATCGGTATTACATTTGCAGTATACGATGGACGTAAACATGTACCTGTTTATGTAACTGAAGATATGGTTGGCCACAAATTAGGTGAATTTGCTCCAACACGTACTTTCAAAGGACATGCTGTAGACGACAAGAAAACAAGAAGATAATAACTTTCTATAAGTAGAGGAGGAAGACCAAATGGAAGCAAAAGCGGTTGCTAGAACTATCAGAATCGCACCTCGTAAAGTCAGATTAGTATTAGACTTAATCAGAGGCAAAAACGTTGGTGAAGCTGTTGCCATTTTAAAATTAACTAACAAAGCATCATCACCAGTTGTTGAAAAATTATTAATGTCCGCTTTAGCTAATGCAGAGCACAACTATGACATGAATACAGATGAATTAGTTGTTAAAGAAGCATATGCTAACGAAGGACCAACTTTAAAACGTTTCCGTCCACGTGCTCAAGGACGTGCAAGTGCAATTAACAAACGTACAAGCCACATTACAATTGTCGTAAGTGACGGCAAAGAAGAAGCTAAAGAAGCTTAATAAACTATCTTAAGGAGGGAATATTGTGGGTCAAAAAATTAATCCAATCGGACTTCGTGTTGGTGTCATCCGTGATTGGGATGCAAAATGGTATGCTGAGAAAGATTTCTCAACTTTACTACACGAAGATTTAAGAATCCGTAAGTTCATCGATAACGAATTAAAAGAAGCGTCAGTTTCTCACGTAGAAATCGAACGTGCTGCTAACCGCATCAACATCGCAATCCACACTGGTAAACCAGGTATGGTAATTGGTAAAGGCGGTTCAGAAATTGAAAAACTTCGTAACAAATTAAACAATTTAACAAACAAACGTGTACACATTAACGTGATTGAAATCAAAAAAGTTGATTTAGATGCTCGCTTAGTTGCTGAGAACATCGCACGTCAATTAGAAAACCGTGCTTCATTCCGTCGTGTACAAAAACAAGCTATTACAAGAGCTATGAAACTAGGAGCTTTAGGTGTTAAAACTCAAGTTTCAGGTCGTTTAGGCGGAGCTGATATCGCTCGTGCTGAACAATATTCAGAAGGAACTGTTCCACTTCACACATTACGTGCTGACATTGATTACGCACATGCTGAAGCTGATACAACATACGGTAAACTTGGTGTTAAAGTATGGATCTATCGTGGAGAAGTTCTTCCTACTAAGAACAATAGTGAAGGAGGAAAATAATAATGTTGCTACCAAAACGCGTTAAATATCGTCGTCAACATCGTCCAAAAACTACAGGACGTTCTAAAGGCGGTAACTTTGTAACATTTGGTGAGTATGGTTTACAAGCAATCACAACGTCTTGGATCACATCTCGTCAAATCGAATCTGCTCGTATTGCGATGACTCGTTATATGAAACGTGGCGGGAAAGTTTGGATTAAAATCTTCCCTCATACACCTTATACTAAAAAACCTTTAGAAGTACGTATGGGTGCTGGTAAAGGTGCAGTAGAAGGCTGGATCGCAGTAGTTAAACCAGGTAGAATCTTATTTGAAGTTGCAGGCGTGTCAGAAGAAGTTGCACGTGAAGCATTACGTTTAGCAAGTCACAAACTTCCAGTTAAAACTAAGTTTGTAAAACGTGAAGAATTGGGTGGTGAATCAAATGAAAGCTAAGGAAATTAGAGACTTAACCACTTCAGAAATCGAAGAGCAAATCAAATCTTCAAAAGAAGAACTTTTTAACCTACGCTTTCAGTTAGCTACAGGACAATTAGAGGAAACTGCACGTATTCGTACAGTGAGAAAAACAATCGCACGTCTAAAAACTGTTGCTCGTGAAAGAGAAATTGAACAAAGTAAGGCTAATCAATAATAATTGAAAGAGGAGGTTACAAAAGTGAGCGAAAGAAATGATCGTAAAGTTTATGTAGGTAGAGTCGTATCAGACAAAATGGACAAAACTGTAACTGTACTTGTAGAGACTTACAAAACTCATAAATTATATGGTAAACGAGTAAAATATTCTAAAAAATATAAAACTCATGATGAAAACAATTCAGCTAAATTAGGAGACATCGTTAAGATTCAAGAAACTCGTCCTTTATCAGCAACAAAACGTTTTCGTTTAGTAGAAATTGTTGAAGAATCAGTAATTATTTAATCATTAATAGATAAGGGAGGTTTAATTCATGATCCAACAAGAGACACGCTTGAAAGTAGCTGACAACTCAGGTGCTCGTGAAGTTCTTACAATTAAAGTATTAGGCGGATCTGGTCGCAAAACAGCGAACATCGGCGACGTAATTGTGTGTACTGTTAAAAATGCTACACCAGGAGGCGTTGTTAAAAAAGGTGAAGTTGTTAAAGCTGTTGTTGTACGTACTAAATCAGGAGTACGTCGTAAAGACGGTTCTTACATCAAATTTGATGAAAATGCATGTGTAGTTATTCGTGACGACAAGAGTCCACGCGGAACTCGTATCTTCGGACCAGTTGCACGTGAATTACGTGATAGCAACTACATGAAAATTATTTCATTAGCACCAGAAGTACTATAATTTTAAATAATAAAATCTAAGGAGGTGCCCACATGCATATCAAGAAAGGTGACAACGTAATCGTTATCTCAGGTAAAGATAAAGGTAAAACAGGTGTTGTACAAGCAACAGAACCTAAAAAAGACCGTGTCGTTGTGGAAGGTGTCAACATCATTAAAAAGCACCAAAAACCGACTCAATTTAACCCAGAAGGTGGAATCTTAGAAACTGAAGCAGCAATTCATGTTTCTAACGTACAATTATTGGACCCTAAAACAAATGAACCAACTCGTGTAGGTTACAAATTTGTTGATGGTAAAAAAGTTCGTATCGCTAAAAAATCAGGCGAAGAAATCAAATCTAATAATTAATAACTAGTTGAAAGGAGGATCCACTTTGAGCCGTTTAAAAGAAAAATTCAATACTGAAGTTACTGAGAACTTAATGAAAGAATTCAATTACAGTTCAGTAATGGAAGTACCTAAAATCGATAAAATCGTTGTGAACATGGGTGTAGGTGACGCAGTTCAAAACTCTAAAGTATTAGATAATGCTGTTGAAGAGTTAACTTTAATCACTGGTCAAAAACCATTAATCACAAAAGCTAAAAAATCAGTAGCAACATTCCGTTTACGTGAAGGTATGCCAATCGGAGCAAAAGTTACACTTCGCGGTGAAAGAATGTATGAATTCCTAGATAAATTGATCTCAGTATCATTACCACGTGTACGTGACTTCCACGGAGTTTCTAAGAAAGCATTTGATGGACGCGGCAACTACACATTAGGTATTAAAGAACAATTAATTTTCCCAGAAATCGATTATGATAAAGTAAGTAAAGTAAGAGGAATGGATATCGTTATTGTTACAACTGCTAACACAGACGAAGAAGCTCGTGAATTGTTAACTCAATTCGGTATGCCATTTCAAAAGTAAGCTCTAATATAAAGGAGGCTAATTAAGTGGCTAAAAAATCAATGGTTGCAAAACAAGCTAAAAAGCAAAAATTCCCAGTTCGCGAATATACTCGCTGTGAACGCTGTGGCCGTCCACATTCTGTATACCGCAAATTTAAATTATGCCGTATCTGTTTCCGTGAATTAGCTTACAAAGGCCAAATCCCTGGCGTTCGTAAAGCTAGCTGGTAATTAAAGAGAGTCTTGAAAGGAGGCAACAATCTATGACAATGTCAGATCCAATCGCAGATATGCTAACTCGTGTAAGAAACGCAAACATGGTGCGTCATGAAAAAATCGAGTTGCCTGCGTCAAATATTAAAAAACAAATCGCTGAAATCCTTAAAAATGAAGGTTTCATCAAAAACGTTGAGTTCGTAGAAGACGATAAACAAGGTGTTTTACGTTTATTCCTTAAATATGGTCAAAACAACGAACGCGTTATCACAGGCTTAAAACGTATTTCTAAACCAGGTTTACGTGTTTATGCTAAAGCTGAAGAAGTACCTAAAGTATTAAACGGTTTAGGTATTGCATTAGTATCAACTTCTGAAGGTATTTTAACTGACAGAGAAGCAAGAAAACGTAATGTAGGCGGAGAAGTACTAGCATACGTTTGGTAATAAATAATTAAGGAGGTGCCCGTAAATGAGCCGTGTAGGTAAGAAAATCATTGAAATTCCTAGTGATGTAACAGTAGACATCAAAGGTAATGTTATTACAGTTAAAGGTCCTAAAGGTGAATTAACTAGAACTTTTGACGATAGCATGACTTATAAACAAGAAGACAACACATTAGAAGTTGTTCGTCCATCTGATTCTCAAAAAGACAGAACAGTTCACGGAACAACTCGTGCGTTAATTAACAATATGGTACAAGGTGTTTCTAAAGGCTACGAAAAAACTTTAGAAATGATCGGTGTAGGTTACCGTGCACAATTGCAAGGTAAAAACTTAGTTCTTAACGTTGGTTACTCTCACCCAGTTGAATTCATTCCAGAAGAAGGAATCACATTCACAGTTGAGAAAAACACAACAGTTAAAGTAGAAGGTATTTCTAAAGAACAAGTTGGTGCTACAGCTTCTAAAATCCGTGCCGTAAGACCACCAGAACCTTATAAAGGTAAAGGTATCCGTTACCAAGGCGAATATGTTCGTCGTAAAGAAGGTAAAACTGGTAAATAATAAATAACTCTCTAAAGAAAGGAGAATAAAGCATGATCAGCAAAATTGATAAAAATAAAGTACGCTTAAAAAGACATGCACGTGTACGTACGAACTTATCAGGTACATCTGAAAAACCTCGTTTAAACGTATATCGTTCAAACAAACACATCTATGCACAAATCATTGATGATTCAAAAGGCGTAACTTTAGCTCAAGCATCAACTCAAGATAAAGATTTCGAAAATGAAACTGGTTCAAAAGTTGAATTATCTGCCAAAGTGGGCGAAGCAATCGCTAAAAAAGCAGTTGATAAAGGTATCACTGCAATCGTCTTCGACCGTGGAGGTTACTTATACCATGGACGTGTTAAAGCATTAGCAGATGCAGCACGTGAAAATGGCTTAGAATTTTAATCATAAAAGGAGGGACAATTAATGGCTCGCAGAGATGAAGAAAACAAAGAATTTGAAGAACGCG
This sequence comes from Staphylococcus sp. EZ-P03, assembly GCF_003344575.1. NCBI lineage: Bacteria > Bacillati > Bacillota > Bacilli > Caryophanales > Staphylococcaceae > Staphylococcus > Staphylococcus sp. EZ-P03. Next base: position 286,886 of record NZ_QPMO01000001.1, read on the forward strand.
TTGTTACGATTAACCGTGTTGCGAAAGTTGTAAAAGGTGGACGTCGTTTCCGTTTCACAGCATTAGTAGTTGTTGGAGACAAAAATGGTCGTGTTGGATTCGGTACAGGTAAAGCACAAGAGGTGCCTGAAGCGATCAAAAAAGCAGTAGAAGCTGCTAAAAAAGAATTAGTATCTGTTAACCGTGTAGAAGGTACTACTCCACACACTATTACTGGTCAGTTCGGATCAGGAAGTGTATTATTGAAACCAGCAGCACCTGGTACTGGTGTTATCGCCGGTGGACCAGTTCGTGCCGTATTAGAATTAGCAGGTATCACTGATATCTTAAGTAAGTCATTAGGTTCAAACACACCAATTAACATGGTTCGTGCGACAATCAATGGTTTAGAAAATCTAAAAAGTGCTGAAGAAGTTGCGAAATTACGCGGCAAATCAGTAGAAGAATTATACAATTAAGGAGGGAAAATAAATAATGGCTAAATTACAAATTACCCTCACTCGCAGTGTTATCGGTCGTCCAGAAACACAACGTAAAACTGTTCAAGCGTTAGGTTTGAAAAAAACTAACTCTTCAGTAGTTGTTGAAGACAACGATGCAATCCGTGGCCAAATCAACAAAGTAAGCCACTTAGTTAAAGTAGAAGAAGTAAACGCATAATCAGATAAAATTATAAGGAGGTGCCGTAATGAAATTACATGATTTACATCCAGCAGAAGGATCACGTAAAGTCCGCAACCGTGTAGGCCGTGGTGCTGCTACAGGTAATGGTAAAACAAGTGGACGTGGTCAAAAAGGTCAAAAAGCACGTTCAGGTGGTAAAGTAAGACCAGGTTTCGAAGGTGGTCAATTACCATTATTCCGTCGTTTACCTAAACGCGGTTTCACTAACATCAACCGTAAGGAATATGCTGTAGTGAACTTAGACCAATTAAACCGTTTTGATGAAGGTACAGAAGTAACTCCTGAACTATTAATCGAAACTGGCGTAGTAAAAAATGCTAAAGCGGGTATCAAAGTATTAGGTAATGGTTCTTTAGAGAAAAAGTTAACAGTTAAAGCACAAAAATTCTCTGCATCTGCAGCTGAAGCAATTGATGCTAAAGGTGGAGCACACGAGGTGATCTAATGTTTGACACATTCGTAGACTTCTTCAAAACTAAAGAAGTTCGAAACAAGATCTTTTTTACGCTCGCAATGCTAGTAATATTTAAAATAGGTACTTATATACCGGCGCCTGGAGTCAATCCAGCAGCGTTTGAAAGTCAACAAGGTTCTCAAGGTGTCACTGATCTGTTGAATACATTCGGTGGGGGAGCCTTGAAGAACTTTTCCATTTTTGCAATGGGGATTATGCCCTACATCACTGCTTCCATCGTAATGCAGTTATTGCAAATGGATATAGTTCCTAAGTTTACAGAATGGGCCAAACAAGGTGACGTTGGTCGTAAGAAATTGAATAACGTCACACGTTACTTTGCAATCATCTTGGCATTCATCCAATCAATTGGGATGGCATTCCAATTCAATAACTATCTAAAAGGTGCATTGATCGTAGATCCGTCACCTATGAGTTATTTGTTAATTGCAATTGTATTAACAGCAGGAACAGCTTTCTTACTTTGGTTAGGTGAACAGATAACCCAATACGGTGTAGGTAATGGTATTTCAATTATTATCTTCGCTGGTATTCTGTCAACGTTGCCTTCATCACTGATTCAGTTCTACCAACAAGCCTTTGTAGGACAAAGTGATACGACTATGGCATGGTTGCAAGTTGCAGCATTAATCATTGGTTTGATTTTACTGACAATGGGTGCTGTGTACGTACTTCAAGCTGTTCGTAAAATACCTATTCAATATGCGAAGAAGCAAACAGCTCAGCGTTTAGGTCGAAATGCAACTTACTTGCCGTTGAAAGTTAACTCAGCAGGGGTTATCCCGGTTATCTTTGCTATGGCATTCTTCTTGTTACCAAGAACATTAACTATGTTCTTCCCTAAAGCAGACTGGGCTCAGCAAATTGCCAATACAGCCAATCCATCAAACAATATCGGAATGGTAATTTATATTATCTTGATCATTGCATTCACTTATTTCTATGCATTCGTTCAAGTTAATCCTGAGAAAATGGCTGACAACCTTAAGAAGCAAGGCAGTTACGTACCAGGTATCAGACCTGGCGAACAAACTAAAAAGTATATTACCAAAGTTTTATATCGTTTAACTTTTGTAGGTTCTATTTTCTTAGCAGCAATCGCAATCTTGCCGATTCTTGCTACTAAATTTATGAACTTGCCGCAATCGATTCAAGTCGGCGGTACAAGCTTGCTGATTGTTATCGGTGTTGCTATCGAGACAATGAAAAGCTTGGAAGCACAAGTTAATCAAAAAGAATATAAAGGCTTTGGTGGTAGATAATTTGTAGGAGGGCAATATGAATATCATCTTAATGGGTTTACCTGGCGCAGGTAAAGGAACTCAAGCGAGTGAAATTGTTAAGAAATTCCCTATTCCGCATATATCTACAGGTGATATGTTTAGAAAAGCTATCAAAGATCAAACTGAATTAGGTAAAGAAGCTAAGTCTTATATGGACCGCGGCGAACTTGTACCTGATGAAGTAACTGTGGGTATCGTTAAAGAAAGACTTTCTGAAGACGATGCGAAAAAAGGATTTTTATTAGATGGTTTCCCACGTACACTTGAACAAGCAGAAGCATTAAGTAAAATCATGACAGAACTTGGCAGAAAGATTGATGCAGTTATTAACATTGAAGTTCCGGAAGAAGAACTTATGAATCGTCTTACAGGACGTCGCGTATGTGAAATTTGCGGAACAACTTATCATCTTGTGTTCAATCCTCCAAAAGTGGACGGTGTTTGTGATCTTGACGGCGGTAAATTATACCAACGTGAAGACGACAACCCAGAAACAGTTGCAAAACGTTTAGAAGTTAACGTTAAACAATCAAAACCTATCTTAGAATACTATGATAATAAAGGTGTTGTTAAAAACGTTGACGGATCTAAAGATATTCAAGAAGTTACTGGTTCAGTAATTGATATCTTGAACAATCTTAAGTAATTCAACATTGCTGCTTGTATGTTGAATGAAGGCAGTCTAACATTGTTTGTCTCTCAGCCTAACGAATTTTGAGTGACATAATAACGATAATGATTCCCGAATTTTGTTCAACGATTTGATACAAGTGCAGTATGTCTAACATTTTCCAATAGACATTAACTAATAATGCAAAAGGGGGAATTGTTCTAATGGCAAAACAAGATGTAATTGAATTAGAAGGTACAGTATTAGATACTTTACCAAATGCAATGTTTAAAGTAGAATTAGAAAATGGTCATGAAATTTTAGCACACGTTAGTGGTAAAATCAGAATGAATTATATTCGTATTCTACCCGGCGACAAAGTAACAGTAGAAATGTCTCCGTATGATTTAACACGCGGAAGAATCACTTATCGTTATAAATAATTCGTCACTCCATTATTACAGGGAGGTATAAAAATGAAAGTAAGACCATCAGTTAAACCTATTTGCGAAAAATGTAAAGTCATTAAACGTAAAGGTAAAGTAATGATCATTTGTGAAAATCCAAAACACAAACAAAGACAAGGTTAATAAAAGAGAGGTGTAAAATAATATGGCACGTATTGCAGGAGTCGATATTCCACGCGAAAAACGCGTTGTAATTTCATTAACTTATATTTACGGTATTGGTAAATCAACTGCTGAAAAAATCATTGAAGAAGCAGGAGTTTCACCACAAACTCGTACTAACGAATTAACAGACGATGAATTAGCACGTATCCGTGAAGTTGTAGATGGCTACAAAGTAGAAGGTGACTTACGTCGTGAGCAAAACTTAAACATCAAACGTTTAATGGAAATCTCTTCTTACCGTGGTATCCGTCACCGTCGTGGCTTACCAGTTCGCGGTCAAAAGACTAAAAACAATGCTCGTACTCGTAAAGGCCCAGTTAAAACTGTAGCTAACAAGAAAAAATAATAGGTAAAGGAGGAAAATTTTAATGGCACGTAAACAAGTATCTCGTAAACGCAGATTGAAAAAGAATGTTGAAAACGGTGTAGCTCACATTCGTTCAACTTTCAATAATACAATCGTAACAATTACTGATGAATTCGGTAATGCATTATCATGGTCATCAGCAGGTGCACTTGGTTTCAAAGGTTCTAAAAAATCTACACCATTCGCAGCTCAAATGGCTTCTGAAACAGCATCAAAAACAGCTATGGAACATGGCTTAAAAACTGTAGAAGTAACAGTTAAAGGACCTGGCCCAGGCCGTGAATCAGCTATCCGTGCATTGCAATCAGCAGGTTTAGAAGTAACAGCTATCAGAGACGTTACTCCAGTACCTCATAACGGTTGCCGTCCGCCAAAACGTCGTCGCGTATAATATTATTGTTAAGAAATGTTATTTTCCGAAGATCACTAAGATAAGAAGTATCTTATAAGTCGACGTAACCAAGGAGGATATGTAAATAATGATAGAAATTGAAAAACCTAGAATTGAGACAATTGAAATTAGTGAAGATGCTAAATTCGGTAAGTTTGTTGTTGAACCACTAGAACGTGGCTATGGCACTACGCTAGGAAACTCCTTACGTCGTATCCTACTATCTTCATTGCCAGGTGCAGCCGTTAAATACATCGAGATTGAAGGAGTTTTACACGAATTCTCTGCAATTGATAACGTAGTAGAAGATGTATCTACAATCATTATGAATATTAAGAAACTTGCTCTTAAAATTTATTCTGAAGAAGATAAAACTTTAGAAATCGATGTTAAAGATGAAGGCGAAGTAACAGCAGCTGACATTACTCACGACAGTGATGTTGAAATTTTAAACCCAGAGCTTAAAATTGCTACAGTTGCTAAAGGTGGACACTTAAAAATCCGTCTTGTTGCGAATAAGGGTAGAGGTTACGCATTAGCTGAACAAAATAATACTAGTGATTTACCAATTGGTGTTATCCCGGTTGACTCTTTATACTCACCAGTTGAAAGAGTAAACTATACAGTTGAAAACACTCGTGTAGGTCAAAGCAGTGACTTTGATAAATTAACTTTAGATGTATGGACTGATGGATCAATCACTCCGCAAGAGTCAGTTTCATTAGCAGCAAAAATTATGACTGAACACTTGAACATCTTTGTTGGACTCACTGATGAAGCGAAAAACGCTGAAATCATGATTGAAAAAGAAGAAGATCAAAAAGAAAAAGTACTTGAAATGTCTATCGAAGAATTAGACTTATCAGTACGTTCTTACAACTGTCTAAAACGTGCAGGCATCAACAGTGTTCAAGAATTGGCTGACAAATCTGAAGCAGATATGATGAAAGTACGTAATTTAGGTCGTAAATCTTTAGAAGAAGTAAAATATAAACTCGAAGACTTAGGTTTAGGTCTTAGAAAAGAAGATTGATAAAGGAGGTTAACTCATGGGTTACAGAAAATTAGGTCGTACATCTGATCAACGTAAAGCAATGTTACGCGACTTAGCGACATCATTAATCGTTAACGAGCGCATTGAAACTACTGAAGCTCGCGGTAAAGAATTACGCGGTGTAGTTGATAAATTAATCACTTTAGGTAAAAAAGGCGATTTAGCTTCTCGTCGTCAAGCAGCTAAAATCGTTCGTGATGTTCAAATCCAAAACGAAGATGGTACTACACAAACAGCTTTACAAAAATTATTCGGTGAAATTGCTCCACGTTACACAGAACGTCAAGGCGGTTACACTCGTGTACTTAAAGCAGGTCCACGTCGCGGTGACGGTGCTGAATCAGCAATTGTCGAATTAGTTTAATCAAAGCATAACTTGAAACCAAGTAACGATGGTAAGTAGAAGCACACGATGAGAACATTGTGCGCTTATCATTGTACAAATAAACACACTGACTATATGAATATATAAAGCAAATGAGTGCAACGATAATGTTTGCCACATACAAATATTGTCTAGCTCAGAGTGCCCCATTCAAAGAACTTAATAGAATTTAAAGCGTGAACTCAATTAATGAATGGGGTGCGCGCTTTTTTATTTTAAAACCCCTGTTGCGGTAATAACGTGAAGGGGTTTTTCTCATACACTTGCATATACACACTAGTTATATTCATGTACAATGATAGAGTGAAATCAATCAGAAGGGACAGAGGCATGTTGAATACTGAACAAATACTTGAATTTGATGATGTATCATTTCAATATCAGGGTGACGAGTGGTTTACATTAAAACATCTCTCTTTTTCTATCCCGAAAGGTAAATGGACATCAATTGTCGGACATAATGGATCAGGCAAGTCGACCATCGCTAAATTAATGATGGGTATGATGGAATACCAAGAAGGTGAAATACGTTATAATGGTCAGCTGATGACATCTGAGAATCTGTATGACATCCGAAAAAATATTGGTATCGTATTTCAGAATCCTGAAAACCAATTTGTAGGTTCGACTGTTCAGTATGATGTGGCATTTGGTCTTGAAAACTTAGCAGTGCCATATGAGCAAATGCACGAGGATGTAGCACAAGTCTTAAAAGAGGTACAAATGTATGCACAACGCAATCATGAGCCGCAAGCGCTCTCTGGAGGCCAGAAACAGCGTGTTGCGATTGCAGGTGTACTTGTTTTAAGTCCTGAACTGATTATCTTAGATGAGGCAACATCTATGCTTGATCCTGAAGGTAAACAATCGTTGATGCAGCTGGTGAGACATTTGAACGAAGCACGCAATGTGACGATTGTATCAATTACGCATGATTTAACAGAAACTTTGGATTCAGATTATATGATTGTTATGAATCGCGGCGAAGTGCACGAAAAAGGCACACCAGAAGCAATCTTTAAGAAAGGAGCATCATTAGCAGAAATAGGTTTGGACTTGCCGTTTTCAATGCGGATTAATTCGCTATTAGGCAATCCATCTGAGTTTCTGACCTATGATGAGTTGGTAGCACGTTTATGAGCATACAATTTAATGACGTTACTTACATTTACCAGCAAGGTACACCTTTTGAATATGAAGCATTGCATCATATTAATACTGAATTTGAAGCAGGTCAGTATTATGCGGTCATTGGCCAAACAGGATCTGGTAAATCAACGTTAATACAACATTTCAACGGCTTATTAAAACCTACTTACGGTCATGTTGCACTTGGTGATTTAGTCATCAAGAAAAAAACAAAAGATAAAGCAATTCGTCCTTTGAGACAACGTGTCGGACTGGTATTTCAGTTTCCGGAAGCCCAGCTGTTTGAAGACAGTGTAGAGCGAGAAGTCTTATTCGGACCTAAAAACTTTCATATGGATTTAGAAAAGGTAAAAGACTATGCGTATCGTTTGCTTAAGCGTTTAGGCTTTGATCGCAATATCATGGCGAAATCACCGTTTCAAATGTCTGGAGGTCAAATGCGTAAAATAGCGATTGTATCTATTTTAGCGATGAATCCGGATATTATCGTATTGGACGAACCGACCGCAGGACTGGATCCGCACAGCCGAGAACAAGTTATGGACCTGTTAAAACAGTTACAGCAAGAGGGCAAAACAATTGTGCTTGTGACACATGATATGAATGATGTGGCACGTTATGTAGACCAAGTTAAAGTATTGCAGCAAGGCGCAATTGTATATGAAGGGACACCTAGAGCACTCTTCGGCAATCAAGATAATGTCAATCAATTTCATTTGGATTTGCCTGATATCGTGCAGCTGCAGCGTGATTTTGAACAAAAGTACAATATACGTTTACCAGAAACAGCATTAACAGACCAAGAATTTATCAAGCTCTATAAGGAGTGGCAGCACCATGAAGAATAAATTTATCATAGGCCGCTATTTACCTTTAGATTCCATCATTCATAAAATGGATCCTAGAGCTAAATTAGCTTTTGTATTCTTTTATATTATATTAGTGTTCTTTTGTCACAGCTTTACGATGTATGGCTGGATGTTATTGGTTCTGTTGGTATTTATGTATAGTGCTAAAATCAAACTGTTGTATTTATTAAAAGGTTTGACACCGATTTTGTTCTTTTTAATTTTTACCTTTTTAATGCATCTCTTTTTAACTAAGGGAGGCACTACGTTATTTACTTGGAAATTCATTTCCATTGATTCAGGCGGTATTATAGAAGGGATATTCATCTCAATGCGTTTAATGTTTATTATGATGGCTTCAACGATAATGACATTGACAACGAATCCTATCGCATTGACCGATGCTTTTGATAAAATACTTTCTCCTTTGAAAGTTATTAAAGTCCCTGTACAGCAATTAAGCATGATGATGTCGATTGCTTTACGATTTATACCGACGCTTATGGAAGAGTTGGATAAAATTATTCTGGCTCAAAAATCCAGAGGTTCTGAAATCAGTTCCGGATCAATCGGACAGCGTATTAAAGCGTTTATCCCTCTGTTGATTCCATTGTTTATTTCTGCCTTTCAAAGAGCTGAAGATTTAGCAGTCGCAATGGAAGTCAGAGGGTATGATATGAATGCAAAACGTACAAGTTTTCGTAAACTTGAATGGCAATTAAAGGATACAATGCTCGTAGGTGCATTAATCCCGATTGCAGCAGTACTATTTGTATTGAAATATTTAGGAGTGTAGCCGTGTGCGTATATTAGTAAATATTACTTATCAAGGAAGCAACTTTTATGGCTTTCAAATACAGCAGCACGAAAGAACCGTGCAGCAGCAATTCGAAAAGATTTTAAAACGCATGCATAAACGTCATGTACGTATTCATCCTTCAAGCAGAACGGATCGAGGAGTGCATGCGCTAGAACAATATTTCCATTTTGATACAGAACTTAAAATTGCGCCGAAGCAGTGGCAATATGCGATGAACAGCGCTTTGCCTGACGACATCTATGTCAAAGAGGTATCTATCGTCGATGATGACTTTCATTGCCGCTACGATTGCGTAGGGAAACGTTATCGCTATAAAGTGTATCAAGCAGCACATCGTGATGTATTTATGAGCGGTTTGAAGACTTTCAATAATTATGATTTAGATTTAGATAAAATGAACGAAGCTGCACAACAGTTTATAGGCACGCATGATTTTACCGGCTTTTGTTCTCAAAAGACAGAAGTAGAAAGTAAAGAACGTACCCTGTATCAAAGTGAAATTATTCAAACAGAAAACGGCTTCGACTATATTGTGACCGGCTCAGGTTTCTTATATAATATGGTACGTGTGTTAGTCGCATTTTTAATCGAAGTCGGTAAAGGCAAACGTGCACCAGAGGATGTATTGCCTCTGTTAGAAGCGAAAGATCGCAACCAAGTTCCGTTTACTGCACCGGCAGAAGGGCTTTATTTGGAGAAGATCTATTTATCGCCGGAAGCACTGACACAAGACTTCGGAACAGATATCAAAATTCATCGCAAAAAATCACTTGAAAATGATTGATTCGTATTGACAAATACATCAATAAATTATACGATTATAAACGGTATTGTTTTATATCACCCCACGATAAGCCCCGGAAACTTATTGTGTTACTAGATATAGAAGCAAAGTCGAACGAACTCAACAAATGAACTTATCTGAGCTTTGAATCGTAACATTGTTTTTTAAAAAAGCAACTCAACACGCAGTTATTATTAGGAGGACAATTATTATGCGTCAAACATTTATGGCTAATGAATCAAACATTGAGCGCAAATGGTATGTTATTGATGCGGCTGGCCAAACTTTAGGTCGTTTATCATCAGAAGTAGCATCTATTTTACGCGGAAAACATAAAGTAACTTTCACACCACACGTTGATAACGGTGACTATGTAATCATCATCAACGCTGGACAAATCGAAATGACAGGTAACAAAGAATCTGACAAAGTTTATTACCGTCACTCAAACTACCCAGGTGGTATCAAATCAATCACAGCTGGCGAATTAAAAGAGAAAAACCCAGCACGTTTACTTGAAATTTCAATTAAAGGTATGTTACCAAGCAACCGTTTAGGCGAAAAACAAGGTAAAAAATTATTTGTATATGGTGGCGCTGAACATCCACACGCTGCACAACAACCAGAAAACTACGAGTTACGTGGTTAATTAGAAGGAGGAAATTACATTGGCACAAGTTGAATATAGAGGCACAGGCCGTCGTAAACACTCAGTAGCACGTGTACGTTTAGTACCAGGCGAAGGTAACATCACTGTAAATGGTGAAGACGTACGTGAATATTTACCATTTGAATCATTAATCTTAGACTTAAACCAACCATTCGACGTTACAGAAACTCAAGGTAACTATGATGTTTTAGTTAACGTACACGGTGGCGGTTTCACAGGTCAAGCACAAGCTATCCGTCACGGTATCGCTCGTGCATTATTAGAAGCTGATCCTGAATACAGAAGTTCTTTAAAACGCGCTGGATTACTTACTCGTGACCCACGTATGAAAGAACGTAAAAAACCAGGTCTTAAAAAAGCACGTCGTTCACCACAATTCTCAAAACGTTAATTGTCGGAACATACGATGTTTCTATACAACACTTCCCAGATTTGTCGGGAAGTGTTTTTTTTAATGAGAAAAAGTTATAATTAATAAAACAGAGTTATCAATATTTGAAAGAAGGGAACATCATGAAGAAAATCATCAGAAATATTGCGAGATGCAAAATGTGCGGAGATATTATTGAATCAAAACATAGACATGATTTTGTCGGTTGTAAATGCGGTTGTATCTATTTAGATGGCGGAACAGATTATCAAAGATTTTTGTGGCATACCCAAGAAGGAAAAGGGAAAGAAAGCTCGAACTACATTGATTTGAGCCTATCTGTTTATGAAGAAGAGGATGAAAATAAAACAGAATGAGAATATACTTTGTCAGACATTCATTAAGAGATAATAGTGTGAAAGAAGATGCCATTGCACCTTTAACTAGAGAAGGTTTGAAAAAAGCAGAAGAATTGGCATTTTATTTTGAAGATAAAAATATAGAACAGATATATGCCAGTCCTTATCGACGTGTGATGGACACTGTATTACCCACAGCACAAAGACTGAAGCTGTCAATTAACAAAGACGAAGGTTTGCGTGAAAGAAAAATAGGACGTTGGGTAGAAGACTTTTATGAATTTGCGGAAAAGCAGTGGCAAGATTTTGACTATAAGCTAGAGAATGGTGAATCATTAAATGAAGTTCAAAATCGTATTGTGCAAACCTATCATCAAATTATAGAGAACAATGAAGCAGAAACATTATTAATTTGTGGTCACGGTACCGCATTGTCACTTTTATTTAATCACTTAACAAATGGTCGTTTTGGTCATAAAGACTTTCTACAAATGAAAATGCCATCTATCTATTTATTTGAAACAAAGTCACAAGCATTAACACGCATTCAGTGATATCTCGTATTAAAATCAGTGAATACGCTAATATCATCTTATAACGAATGCGTTTATACTTGAAGAGAGGAAATATAAGAATTGCAGGTGTTTGTGATGTTTAATATTAGTTCAGTATCAAATGAGGTTAAAGAAGAAGTTAAAGCACTCATTGATCAACATATACATCAAGAAGATATTAATGACATGTTAATAGATCTCTCTCAAACTGTCTCAAGCAATAAAATTACAGAAGCACTAAGACAGCTTTACTTTATAGAAAAATTCACGTCTATGTATGAAATAGAACGCTTTGTTTCAACATATGAAAAGGTGACAAATCAATCACTGACAGAAATCACACTTTCACACGATAGCATACATCCATTGAATATCTTTAAACAAGAAATTCACACACTTCAATCATTGATTCAAGAAACAGGCAAGTTAATGTACAAAGTAGAAAGCAATGATACAGAAGCGGTGAAATCATTTAAAGAGAAGGTACAAGCACTTTCAGGTGTGATTCCGCATTTTAACCGTAAAGAAAAGATTATCTTTCCTGTTATTGAGCGAAGAGGCGAGTATATTCTGCCTCGAAAAATGTGGGCAGATGATGACGTCATTCGTTTTGCGTTAAACAAACTGCAAAAACGCGCAGTTAAACTTGAAGAAGTAGAATGGCGACATATAGAGAGTACCTATATTGAATTAGAAAGCAGTTTAATGGACATGTTACGCCAAGAAGAGCTGTTGCTGATTCCATTAATGCAAGAAGACATCAGTGCAGTTGAGTGGCAGCAAATCGCGCAAGAAAGCAGTGCTTTTGGGTATGCGATAGAAGTTACTGAGACATGGCAAGATTCTGATATTGAATTAACACCTATCGATGCACAATATGATGCAAAACAAGGACAACAGAATTTACGCTTTGGCGGAGGTTTCTTAACGACAAAAGAAACAGATCTTATTTTAAATAACTTGCCAGTTGAGATTACATTCGTTGATAAAAATGGTACTTTTAAATACTTTAATGATTTAGTCGAAGCTTCAGAAATGATGTTTATTCGTACACCAATCTCGATTGGAAGAAATGTGGCAAACTGTCATCCGCCTAAAAGTTTAAGTAAAGTCATGCAGATTATCCGTGACTTAAAAACGAAACAGAAAGTTTCAGAATCTATGTGGTTTAAAAAAGGTGACAAGTTTATTCATGTCACATATAAAGCCTTATTTGATGAGAACGATGAATATATGGGAATACTAGAGTATGTACAAGATATACAGCCATTCTTTGAATTGCCGCAGAAATTCAAAAGAAATGCGGAAAAATAAGTCATGTGAAATAGAAAATCCTCGAGTCAATCTGATTCGAGGATTTTCTTATTATTTAAACCAATAAGTGATGAGATACAAAGGGAAGTTCATACAAATATGAATGAGTATCAATAAATAGACATTACGATACTTTGTCCAGAAGAAACCAAGGAATATTCCGGCAAGTGCATGCGTAACTAGCGCTTGGGCTGATAATTCTAGCAGGTTGCCTTGTCCTTGTATGCCAGCATGCCATAATGACCAAAGAATTGTACTGATACAAACAGAAGCAAGGATACCTAAATGTTCTAAACGAGTTTGAAGCCATACTCGATAAAAGACTTCTTCTAACACAGCATTCATTAATATCGAAATCACTGTAAAGATAAGAACAAATAGATACGGTTCATCATAAGAGATATGAGATAAGTTATTCAAAGGACTAAAATACAATACTAACCAAATGACATAAACAATAGGTGCTAACGACCAATTAATGAATGGTTGAGCTGTAGAAAGTATAGAGCTTTTTTCACGCCTGATAACCAATAAAGGAATCATTAACAACAACACCAACTTATAAATGTAAAACAGCTCAAAATAAGGTTGAGGTGTAAGGAAAACCAAAACGATATAGACTATGCTTGATATAAGTAAAATGCGTGTTGATTTTAAAGGTTTCTGAATGAGCGGCTGAAATTTAAAGTGCCAAGGCAATATAAATAAAGCAGCAAGCGGAATTAAATAAATCAGCCAAATGTAGATAAAGTGTGTTTTATCTTGAACATCTGCACTTGTTTGAATCAGACCGTCTTGTGCAGTCTGTACGTATAAAGCTGAAATCAAAACTAATAATAATGTAATAGCAGGGATAAGCAAACGTAATCTGTTTTTCTGCATGGCGTATCTCCTTAGTATTGAATTATAAAAGTATTTAACTAATAATACCCTACTTTATTCAACTTTGTCCTTTTAAAAGAAAAATCCTCAAACCAATTTGATTTGAGGATTAAAGCCGTTTATTCATGCTTTAAGCAGAACATAGATATTAAAAGTTTGCTTGAAGATACTCATAAATCGCATCTGCATCTGTAAGTTTAAAGAATTTTTCCATCTCTTTTTTATCTTCTTTTTGGAAGAAAAGAATAAGATCAGATAATAAGTGTACTTGACTTGTTTTGTTTGCGTTTAAAATCAAGAATACGAAATCAACTGGTAAATCTTTATGAGGTGAACTCATATTTTGGAAAACTACAGGATTTGTTAATTTAACAGGTACAATTTTAGTTGTGTTCACAAATTCTGGTTCTGTATGCGGTACAGCGATATTAGGGAATGTTTCACTGATATCAGATAGAATGAGACCTGTTGGATAATTTTTCTCACGCTCTAAAACATGTTCTAAATAATTTTCTTTAACATAACCTGCTTTTAATAAAGCCTCTGTTACTTCTTTAAGTACCGCTTCTTTACTATCCGCATTTGACACGAATACACTATCTTTTGAAAATAAATAACTCATAAGCTGCTCCTTCTCTGCTGCATAGATTTTTCGTTTTCTCTTTTCATTTAAAGTATAGAAAAGTAATTAGATGTCTGTCAATCTATTATGTGTGAAATATAACAGATGAGCAGTAAGCCATTTAACATAAAAGACAAAAATAAAACTCTGCTGCTGAGCAACAGAGTTTTATTGATTATCTATGCGCTTTCAACGCTAATTTGATATGTTCTAAATGATGATTACCGTGCCATGCCATTTTTGCGACAATATCTGCTAATCGGCCTTCTCCTTCTTCAGGGTGAGAGAAAGTACGTTCAAATGCTTCTTCAGGTAATTCACGCAATAAGATTGCCCAGCGCTTGTGCATGCCGTCAATTAATTCAAGCGAATATTCCAAAGGTGCTTTGTTATCTAAAGTATTGACCCAATCATCTTGAGAGAATGTTGAGACGTGGGGATGATCTTCAGTTAATACTAATTTAGTTCGGATGAAACCATGCATATGGCTGTCCGCTATATGATGGATTAATGTTTCTACATCCCAACTGCCTTCACGGTATGTCGCATGGCGTTCAGATTCAGAAGCGTTAGATGTCAGTGTCGTAAGTTTATCTGGAAGTGTTTCAATCGCTTCAATCCAAGTATTTAAATCTTCTTTACTATAACTGTCAGGTTTTTGAAACTTTCCAATCGGAAATTGATTTTTTAACATGGATACTCTGCCTTTCATCATATATTTAATTAAGTGTCAGTATATCATAGACAAAATTAAATAGATAATTTATGAGGTTACGACCATGTCATTTTACAAAATTTTAAAAAAGTTAAGCCGTTTTCAATACTTGATAGCCTAGTTGTTCAATTGTATGACTGATTTCCTCTGTACTGAGTTTCGATTCATCAAAGCCGACTTTAACTTTACTGCTGTTAAAGAGCACTTTAGCATTTTCAACGCCGTCAGTCTGGTTTAAGGCACCTTCGATTTTCTTAATGCACGTAGGGCATGTCAGTGTTTCTAATTGTAGTTTGATTTGTTTCATTAATATCTTCTCCTTTAATTTTAAATCGAATTAAACGCATCGCATTTAAGATAACGATGAGTACACTTGCTTCATGAATAAACATTCCAATGGCTAAATTCACACCGCCGAGCAGTACACCGATGAGTAAACTGAATACTGTAATCATGGCGATGGCTATATTTTGTTTGATATTTCTGCTGGTTGCTTGTGCTAATAAGAAGGCGTGTGCATACTGTTTTAAACGATCGGCCATTAAGACTATATCCGCTGTTTCCATTGAGACATCTGTACCTCCGTCTCCCATCGCAATACCGATATCCGCTGTCGCAATGGCAGGGGCATCATTAATACCGTCTCCAGCCATCGCTGTGTGATAGCCTTCTTGTTTTAGTTTCTCAATATAAGCAGTCTTGTCTTCAGGCAGCAATTCAGCTTTGATGACATCAATATTTAAATCTTTGCCGATTGCCTTGGCAGTCTGCGGATTATCTCCAGTCAACATAACAGTCTGTTTAACACCATGTGCCTTCATTAATTCAATCGCAGCTTTTGCGTCTTCTCGTATTTCATCTTTGATGGATAAGATATAAGCTAATTGCTGGTTGACTGCGACATAGACTAAAGTATGCGCAGATTGTTCTTCGGCTTTTGCGTGCTTTATTGCATGCGGACTTATCTGTACATGCTCAGCTTTCATTAATGCACGGTTGCCTGCACTGATGTGATAGCCGTCAATGGTACCTTGCAAGCCTTTGCCTTTATGGTGATCAGTCGTTTGCACATTATAATCATTCAGGTTGTAATGCTTGCTTGCATAGTCGACAATCGCTTTGCCGAGGTGGTGTTCTGATGTTTGTTCTAAACTGCCGAGCATCCCTAAAAGTTCAGGGGGTGCTGTGTTAAAGCTTTCAATGTGAACGACTTCAGGTGTACCTTTGGTTAATGTGCCGGTTTTATCAAAGACCATGACATCGATTTTAGAGAGTGTTTCCATAATATCGCTGCCCTTAATCAGAGCACCATGTTTTGCGCCATTTCCAATTCCCGCAACACTTGAAACAGGGGCACCGATAATTAATGCACCTGGACAAGCAATCACTAAGAAGGTAATCGCAAGGTGCAGATTCCATGTGATGAGTCCGACAAGCGCAGCTAAGATGATAACACCAGGTGTATACCATTTAGCGAAGCGGTCTAAGAAACGTTCAGTATCAGATTTGGTTTCTTGTGCTTCTTCAATTAAATCTATAATTTTTGCAAAGGCTGTATCTTCTCCAACTTTATCCGCAATCATTTCAACATAGCCTGAATCTAAAATCGTACTGCTGAAAAGTTTGTCATTCTGTGTTTTAGTTTTAGGTACAGATTCTCCTGTAATCGAGGCTTCATTCAATGTGCCTTCTCCTTTGACAATATGTCCATCGACAGGGACACGGCTGCCGGGTGTTAAGACAAGACGGTCGCCTTTAACGACTTCATCAACACTGATTACAGAACGCGTTTTGTCTTCATTGAGCAATACTGCTTCTGTCGGTGCGAGTTCTGTCAATGATTGGATAGAGCGGCGTGTACGTTCTAATGTTTTCTTTTCAAGGTAGGTTCCAAATAAGAATAAGAACGTCACAACAGCAGATTCAATATACTCTCCGATAAACAATGCCCCAATCACCGCAATACTGATTAACAACTCGATACTAAACATTTTAAATCTTAAAGCTTGTACGGCTTTTAAACCGATGACCAGCATTGCGAGAACAGTAGCTGTGATTAATAAAGCGTTGCTGTAGAGGTGCAGGTCTTTAGGCACAAAGCGTAAAACAATACCGATGACCAATCCTATGAATGACAGCAATGTCAGTTTCTGTTCATTGCGGTAAACCCATTTAGTAAACATAAAAATCCTCCTCTCGTTTTTATCTGATGTGTGCTGCTTTCATCTTTAATGATACGAGAGAAGGGGAGAAATAAAAATGACCTAGATCAATTTTTCAGTACTTTATAGGTATTGTGGTTGATTTTGTCTAAAATACCTTCTTGTTCCAGCTGTTTGAAGGTACGATTCAGTGTTTCCGGCTGCATGCTTAAATAAGTCGCTAAGTGTTTTTTAGTCATCGGCAATTTCAATAGATTGTCTTTAGTTTCAAGTTCAATATAAGCCATTAGACGTTCTTTACTGCTCATCAGTGCGATTTGCGTTGTCATAGTTTCTGTCTGATTCAAGCGTTTGGCTAATCCTTCTATCATCTTAATACCGATATCTGGATAATCCTGTATCAGCGCATGGATTGCGGATTGGTCGATGGTACACACTTGACTGTCTTCTATTGCTTCTGCGTAGGTTTGTGCACTGGACACAGCATCGAATAATGTCAGTTCGCCAGTAAAATCGCTATGATCCAATATGCGTATTAATTGTTCTTCACCCTCGTCAGTAAGTCTGAAAATCCTCACTTTGCCTGAATGTATAACAAATAACGTATGTACATCATCGCCTGCCATAAAGAGATATTCACCTTTTTTTACGGTATTAGAATGTACTTTTGAAAAGACATGTTCTAGTGCTGTACGATCCAAATTTTGAAAAATCGGTACTTTACTCACACATAATTGATAGCCTTTCATAATTTTTCGCTCCTTTTTCATCCTTATATTAAGCATATGCTAATTTTTTAAAAGGGTAAATAACCTTGCTTTTAAGGTAAATGTAACGAATTAGTGAAAAGATTAACAAATTAATTTGAGAAATAGTATGTTTTTTATTGTCAAAACGCTTTCAGTGTGACATACTTTAAAATAATTAGTATGACACATTAAGAAAAATATATGAGGTGATCTACAAATGACAAAATTAATCTATGCATTTGAAGAAGGCAGTCAATCAATGAAGGACTTGCTTGGCGGTAAAGGTGCCAACTTAGCTGAAATGATGCGCTTAGGCTTACCTGTACCAGATGGATTTACTATCACTACAGAAGCTTGTATAGAATATTTAAAACAAGGTGCTACATTATCAGATGAATTAAAAGAGGAATTACATACACAATTAGCAGCTTTCTCAGAACGTACTGGGAAATCTTTTTCATCTGACGACAATTTATTATTAGTTTCTGTACGAAGCGGCGCGAAAATTTCAATGCCAGGTATGATGGATACAATTTTAAACTTAGGTTTAAATGATGAAAATGTTGAAAAGCTTGCGAAGAAAACAGACGATGCACGATTCGCATATGACTGTTACCGCCGTTTATTGCAAATGTTCGGTCAAGTGGTTTATGGTATTTCAATGACAGCGTTCGACCGCTATTTCGATCAATACAAAGCAGAGCATGGTTATGAAACAGATGCAGAGATTCCTGCAGAAGGTTTGAAAACTATCAGTGAACGCTTCAAAGAAATATATGTAGAAGAAGTCTACAAACCATTCCCGCAAGAGCCTTTAAAACAATTAACAGAAGCGGTGGAAGCGGTATTTAAATCTTGGGATAACGACCGTGCACGTGTATACCGTGATTTAAACGATATTCCGCATGATATCGGTACAGGTGTCAACGTTCAAGAAATGGTCTTCGGCAACAGCGGTGAAAAAAGCGGTACAGGTGTTGCATTTACAAGAAACCCTGTAACAGGTGAAAACCACGTCTTCGGCGAGTATTTATTAAATGCACAAGGTGAAGATGTGGTGGCAGGTATTCGTACACCTAAAGAAATCGATACATTAGCACAACAAATGCCTGATGTTTATCAAGAATTTGTAGATGTCACTGAAAAATTAGAATTGCATTATAAAGATATGCAAGATATCGAGTTTACGATTGAAAACGGCAAACTTTATATTTTACAAACACGTAACGGCAAACGTACAGCGAGAGCAGCAATGCAAATTGCGGTGGATCTTGTAGACGAAGGGGTTATTACAAAAGACGAGGCGCTGACAAAGGTAGATGTAAAATCAATCGATACATTATTGCACCCTGCATTCAAAGCAGAAGCTATTGAAGCAGCAGAAGCAATTTCAGATGCAGGCTTGCCAGCAAGTCCAGGTGCATCTACAGGTAAAGTTGTATTCTCAGCTGAAGATGCGAAAGTACAAGCAGAACAAGGCGAAAAAGTAATTTTAATGCGTCCTGAAACATCACCAGAAGATATCGAAGGTATGGTCGCTAGTGAAGCAATCGTCACAACACACGGCGGCATGACCTCGCACGCAGCTGTTGTTGCACGCGGTATGGGTAAATGCTGTGTGACAGGCTGTTCTAACTTGAATATCGATACTGAAGGCAAAACAGTCACATACCATGGTCAAACATTGCATGAAGGCGATGTAATTTCTGTAGATGGTTCTACAGGGAATATTTATCTTGGCGAAATTGAAAAGACAGATGCTGAGCATAGTGAAGCGTTCGACCGTTTCATGCAATGGGCACAAGATGCAGCACGCATGAATGTACGTATGAATGCAGAAACACCTCAAGATATTGCATCCGGCTATAAATTCGATGCTTCAGGTATCGGTCTTGTAAGAACTGAGCATATGTTCTTCGGTGCAGAGCGTTTAGTACAAATGCGCCGCTTTATCTTAGCCGCATCTCAAGAAGAACGTATTGAAGCACTGAATGAAATCCGTAAATATCAAATTGAAGATTTTGAACAGATCTTCAGATTATCAAACGGCAGACCAACGATTGTACGTTTGCTGGATCCGCCATTGCATGAATTCCTTCCTAAATCAGAAGATGAAATTCAAATGGTGTCACAACAATTAAACGTTGAAAAAGATGTTTTAAGAAAACGTATTACAGACTTGCATGAAACAAACCCGATGCTCGGCCACCGCGGCTGTCGTTTAGCTGTCACTTATCCGGAACTTTCGGAAATGCAGACGGAAGCTATAATCGGAAGTGTATTGAAATTAAAAGAAGAAGGTATCGAAAGTGAACCGGAAATCATGGTACCGCTTGTTTCAACAGCAGAAGAATTTAAAACATTGAAAACAACAATCCAAATGACTGCAGAAAGTATGCTGGAAGAAGCAGGTGTCTCTGTCGATTACTTAATCGGTACAATGATTGAAACACCGCGTGCATGCCTGATTGCAGGAGAACTTGCAAAAGAATCAGAGTTCTTCAGTTTCGGTACAAATGATTTAACACAATTAACGTTTGGATTCTCTCGTGATGACGCGGGTAAATTCATCGGTGAATATATTAACAGAGGCTTGCTTGCAGTTGATCCATTCCAAACATTAGATGTTGACGGTGTAGGACAACTCATTAAAACAGCAGTAGAACAAGCAAAAGCAATAAATCCAGACATTAAAATCGGGGTTTGCGGCGAATTAGGCGGTGATCCTAAATCGATTCATTACTTCAATGACTTAGCGATTGATTATGTCTCATGCTCTCCATTCAGAGTTCCAGGTGCTATGTTAGCTGCTGCACAAAGCCATGTAGAAAGTGAGAGAGTGGTCGGTGCAAAACAATAAAGAACATTTAGCTTTATATGTCGTATCAGATTCTATCGGAGAAACTGCACAGCGCATGATTCATGCGACTTTGACGCAGTTTCCCGGTTTAGAAGAAAGTGCGGAAATAAAAAAGTTTCCATTCATTAAAAATGAAGAAGAATTTTTAACTATTTTAAAATTGGCGAAACAACGCGACGCTGTGGTTGTCACAACACTTGTGAGTCCGAAGTTTAATAAAATCGGGCGCACATATGCTGAAGAGGAAAACATTCCTTATATTGATTACATGTCAGATTTATTGCGTTTGATTGAAGAAAAGACACAAACACATGCATTGAGAGAAAGCGGTGCATTACGTAAAATGGACCAGCATTATTTCCAACGTATCGAAGCGATGGAATTCTCAGTTAAATATGATGACGGCAAAGTGTTTGACGGTATCGAAGATGCAGATGCGGTAATTTTAGGAGTATCCCGAACTTCTAAAACACCACTTAGTATGTATCTAGCCAATAAAGGTTATAAAATTGCTAACATTCCATTAGTACCTGAAGCACCTATCCCAGAAGAGGTGTTCAGCAAGAAAATGCTGGTATTTGGTTTAACCGCAAGTCCCGATTATATTATGAATATCCGTACACAACGCATCCGTGTACTGGGTATGAAAGGTTCAGCCAATTACAACAGCTTGCAAAGAATCAAACAAGAATTAAGTTATGCAGAGGAAGTATTCGATAAGTTTAATGCTACAGTCATTAATACAGAATATAAGTCCATTGAAGAATCTGCATTTTACATTGAAAAATATTTAAACAAATAGTCATTCATCCATCCATAACTATAATAGAAAATTCCATAATAACTTCTCACAAATATAAACTTGAAGCCGCAGCTGTCTCCATTCAGTTGCGGCTTTTAAAATTGAAATCATTTAAAAACGTGCTTTTTCAAGAAAATTGAATTTTTCTATTCATATTTTTATTGCGGGAAATTCCAGAAACCACTATACTTAAGTGAAAATATACAACCACCAAGAAGACACAAAGTTAGGGGATAGAGAGATGGAGAAACAAAATCAACCTGATGCCAAGACAATAAGGTTAATTGCGATTATCGCAGTGGCTTTGGGCGTACTTGGAATTATTAAATATATCTGGGCTGAACATAGTCAGAATAATCCGATAGATCAAGGCAATAAAATCGCAACACCGACTTTATTTATGCATGGTTATGGCGGCAGTGTTAACTCCGAACGCTACTTTGCACAGCAAGCCAAAGAAGAGGGATACGCAAAAGAGGCTGTAGTTGCGACAGTCGGTTCGAATGGTCACGTTACTTTAAAAGGGAAGATTGAGGCTGATGACAAACATCCGATAGTTTTAGTGAATTTAAAGGACAATAAGAACAGTGATATGAAGCTGAATGCTTTATGGATTAAAAATGTTTTAGAAGCTTTGAAACAAGACTATCAATTCAAGCAATACAATATTGTCACTCATTCAATGAGTAACCTGTCGTTTGCGAATTACATGATCAAATACGGCAACAATGCAGACTTGCCTGAGTTAAACAAACAAGTCAATATCGCAGGTACATTTAATGGTATTATCGGTATCAATGATGAACCGGGAAAAGTGACAGTAGACGACAACGGAAAACCTGATCAAATGACAGACGGTTATCTAGATTTATTGAATTTGAAAAAAGTTGCGGCTTATGAAAAAGTATCGATTTTAAATATTTATGGTGATATCGGTGATGGTTCAAATAGCGATGGCCGTGTGACGAATGCTTCTTCAAAATCGTTAAAATATATAATGAATCATCATGCGAAAAGCTATCAGGAACACTTGATTAAAGGCAAACAAGGACAGCATAGCCAATTGCATGAAAGCAAAGAAGTGGCAGAGAGTATTTTCAAATTCTTATGGAAATAAGCGCAAAGATTAGAAAAAGTACAAATAGGCAATATAATAAATAGATGTATTAGAATAAATGAGGTGTAAAACATGAAAGCAATAGGTGCAGATAAAGCCTTTGAATTATCAGAAGGCAACTTATTTTATGAATTCGATAAAGAAAAACCTGTTCCTAAAGACAGAGAGTTATTAGTTAATATCAAGGCTATCAGTGTCAACCCGATAGATACGAAACAACGCAAGCGCCCTATCGAAAATCCGCCGAGAATATTAGGCTATGACGCAGTAGGTGTTGTAGAAGCAACAGGCCCAAATTGCGAATTGTTTAAGACGGGCGATGAAGTATTTTATTCCGGTTCGTTATTATTTGATGGGTCTAATGCAGAGTATCAGGTGATGGATGAACGCTATGCGGCAGCAAAACCAAGCAATGTGTCATACAATGAAGCAGCAAGCTTCCCATTAACTTCTATTACAGCATATGAAGTCCTCTTTGATATTTTCAACATATCTTCAAACCCAGATAACAATAAAGGTAAAACATTATTGATTATTAATGGTGCAGGCGGTGTCGGAAGTATTGCGACACAAATCGCAAAAGCTTACGGCCTTAAAGTGGTTACTACAGCAGGCAGAGAAGAAACAACAGAATGGTCGAAACAAATGGGTGCAGACTTAGTTATTAATTACAAAGAAGATTTAAAAGCACAGTTGGATGCTAATGGTGTGAAAGACATTGACTTTATCTTCTGTACTTTTAATACTGACATGTATTATGAAACAATGATTGATTTAGTCAAACCAAGAGGCATTTTAGCAACCATCGTCGCATTTAATGAAAATCAAGACTTGAACTTGCTTAAAGGCAAAAGTTTAACGTTTGCACATGAAAATATGTTTGCACGTTCTATCAATGATACAGATATTATTCAATACCACCGCTATTTGACAGATGTGTCTAAAAAGGTAGAAGCGGGTGTCTACCAGCCGACAGTAACAAAAGTTGTTGATCAGCTGACACCAGAGACACTTTATGAAGCACATCAAGCATTAGAACAACATGTGATTAATGGTAAATTAGTATTCAATTTAGAAAATAAATAATGAATAGAGACATCAGAAACAGTTGAAAATACTGTTTTCTGGTGTCTTTTTAAATTGTATCAAAGCTAAACAATTGCTTAATCTTCAACTAAGTTCTATGATGAGGCAACAATCACAAATAAAGGAAGTGTTCATATGAAAGCGATTGGTGCAGATCGCAGTTTTGAATTATCAGAAGGTAATTTGTTTTATGAATTCGATAAAGCAGTGCCGACGCCTAAAGGCAATGAAATTTTAGTGAAAGTCAAAGCTATCAGTGTGAATCCTGTCGATACAAAAATCAGACAATCACCAGTAGACAAAGCACCAAGAATTTTAGGTTATGATGCTGCAGGTGTGGTAGAGGCAGTCGGACCTAAAAGTGAATTATTTAATGTCGGTGATGAAGTATTTTATTCCGGTTCAAGTTTCTATGACGGTTCAAATGAACAATATCAAGTGATGGACGAGCGTTTGGTTGGAAAGAAACCAGATAATATTTCATACAGCGAAGCAGCGAGTCTGCCTTTAACAGCGTTAACGGCTTATGAAGTGTTGTTTGATGTCTTCGGCATTTCTTCTAACCCTGATAATAATAAGGGTAAATCTATTTTGATTATAAATGGTGCCGGCGGTGTCGGCAGTATTGCGACACAAATCGCAAAAGTCTACGGCCTTCATGTCGTAACAACAGCAGGAAGACAAGAAACAAAAGAATGGTCTGAATCAATGGGCGCTGATATTGTCTTGAATTATAAAGAAAATTTAAAAGATCAATTAGCTGACCATCAAATCCAATACTTTGACTATATCTTCTGTACGCATGATACAGATGAGTACTATGAACTCATGATTGACTTAATCAAACCAAGAGGACATATTACAACGATCGTGGCCTTCAAAGAGAAACAAGACTTGAATCTATTAAAAGGCAAGAGCCTGACATTCACACATGATTATATGTTCGGAAGATTAGATTATGGTGTGGATGAAATTCAGTACCACCGCTATTTAACTGACTTATCTCAAAAAGTAGAGGCAGGCAGTTATCAACCAACGATGACAAAAGAAGTGAAAGGTTTAACACCAGAGACATTATTTGAAGCACATCAATTATTAGAAAGCCAATCTATGATTGGCAAATTAGTTATTAATATGGAAAATGAATAAGATTAAGTTATGGGGCTGGGACATTAATGTGACTCAGAACCGAAAACAGGAAGATTTTCATGATAAAAAATGAAAAATCTTCCTGTTTTAATTTTAAATAGAA